>CALGEH010000207.1 GCA_937881735.1 uncultured Shimia sp. | reverse complement strand
AAAAGCGCGGACAAGCAAAAGGCGCTCGACAGCGCTTTGGCACAGATCGAGCGGCAGTTCGGTAAAGGCTCAATCATGAAACTGGGCGGCGAAAATGCCATTCAGGATATTGAATCGACGTCTACCGGTTCTCTTGGTCTCGATATCGCGCTGGGAATTGGCGGCCTGCCCAAAGGGCGGGTTGTCGAAATTTACGGGCCGGAAAGCTCAGGTAAAACCACGCTGACGCTTCATTGCGTGGCGGAAGAGCAAAAGAAGGGTGGCGTTTGCGCCTTTGTCGACGCCGAGCATGCTTTGGACCCGCAATATGCGCGCAAGCTGGGTGTTGATCTCGACGAGTTGCTAATCTCGCAGCCCGATACGGGTGAGCAGGCGCTTGAGATTGTGGACACATTGGTGCGCTCGGGCGCAGTCAGCATGATTGTTGTGGACTCTGTTGCCGCGTTGACGCCGAAATCTGAATTAGAGGGTGATATGGGCGACAGCAGCGTTGGCGTTCATGCCCGCCTGATGAGCCAAGCGATGCGCAAGTTAACAGGGTCGATCAGCCGGACGAAATGTACGGTGATCTTCATCAACCAGATTCGGATGAAAATTGGCGTCATGTTCGGCAGCCCCGAGACTACGACGGGTGGTAACGCCCTGAAATTCTACAGCTCTGTGCGGCTTGATATTCGCCGCATTGGTGCTCTGAAGGACCGTGACGAGGTCGTTGGCAACGCAACTCGCGTTAAGGTTGTGAAAAACAAGGTGGCGCCACCCTTTAAGCAGGTGGAATTCGACATCATGTATGGCGAAGGCATCTCGAAGATGGGTGAATTGCTTGATCTTGGTGTGAAGGCGGGCGTGGTCGAGAAATCCGGCAGCTGGTTCAGCTATGGAGATGAGCGGATCGGGCAGGGTCGGGAGAACGCTAAAACTTTCCTGAAGGAAAACAGCCCTATTGCGCTTGCGATCGAAGACAAGATTCGTGCGGCGCATGGGCTGGATTTTGAAATGCCTGAGGTTGAGAAACTCGCCGAGAAGCAGGCCGCGAAAGAGGACGGCGACGACCTTCTCGAAGCGTAAGATCTTCCATTGGTAGATCTAAGGCCCGGACGCATCGCGCTCGGGCCTTTTTCGTTGCTGGTGGACTTGGCGCGCGTGCAGGGATAAACCGCTTTTGCACCCTTCAAAAAGGCCCAGTTTGATGCCCACGCTGAATGAAATCCGCTCCACTTTTCTCGAGTTTTTCGACCGCAATGACCACCAGATCGTGGACAGCTCACCGCTTGTGCCACGCAATGATCCGACGCTGATGTTCACCAACTCGGGGATGGTGCAGTTCAAGAACCTTTTCACCGGGGTCGAGACGCGCGATTACAGTAGGGCCACCACCAGCCAGAAATGCGTGCGCGCCGGTGGCAAGCATAATGATCTGGACAATGTGGGCTACACTGCGCGGCACCACACCTTCTTTGAGATGCTGGGAAATTTCAGTTTTGGGAATTACTTCAAGGAGGAGGCGATCCAGTTTGCGTGGGACCTTTTGACGAAGGATTTCGGGCTGGATAAGTCCAAGCTTCTGGTCACCGTTTACCATACCGACGAAGAAGCGGCGTCGATCTGGAAGAAATACGGAGGGCTGCCGGATGATCGCATTATCCGCATCGCCACGGATGATAACTTCTGGTCCATGGGTGCGACTGGTCCATGCGGGCCCTGCACGGAAGTGTTCTACGATCACGGGCCCGAGATATGGGGTGGCCCTCCCGGCAGCGCGGACGAGGATGGTGACAGGTTCATCGAGATCTGGAACCTCGTTTTCATGCAAAACGAACGGTTCGAGGATGGCACCCAGCGCGATCTGGAGATGCAATCGATCGACACCGGCATGGGGCTGGAGCGTATTGGCGCGCTTTTACAGGGCAAGCACGACAATTACGATACAGATCTCATGCGTTCTCTGATCGAGGCGAGCGCTCATGCGACGAGTCAGGACCCAGACGGGCCGGGTAACGTCCATCACCGGGTGATTGCAGATCACTTGCGCTCCACCTCGTTTCTGATGGCTGATGGGGTCATGCCGTCCAATGAAGGGCGCGGCTATGTGCTGCGCCGGATCATGCGGCGCGCGATGCGTCACGCGCATCTTTTGGGCGCGAAAGACCCGTTGATGCACCGCCTGGTGCCTGCGCTTGTGACGCAGATGGGGCAGGCATTTCCCGAGCTTGGCCGCGCGCAATCCATGATCGAGGAGACGCTGCGTCAGGAGGAGACACGGTTCAAGCAGACGCTCGACCGGGGCCTTTGCCTTCTGGATGCCGCGCTTGAGGACTTGCCCGAGGGGGCGGAGCTTCCGGGGGCGACGGCGTTCAAGCTATATGACACGTTCGGATTTCCGCTTGACCTCACGCAGGATGCGCTGCGTGAAAAAGGGCGCGGGGTGGATGTGGTAGGCTTTGATGCCGCAATGGCCGAGCAGAAGGCAAAGGCGCGTGCGGCGTGGTCCGGTTCGGGCGAGGCGGTGGACGCGGATGTGTGGTTTGATATCGCCGAGGCATCGGGGGTCACGGATTTTCTGGGCTATGACACGGAAGTGGCCGAAGGTCAGATCATGGCGCTCGTTCAGGACGGTGCGCAGGTTACCAGCGCCGCCAAGGGACAGGCCGTCCAGATTGTTTTCAACCAGACACCGTTTTATGCCGAATCCGGAGGGCAGGTGGGTGACAGCGGCGTCTTGCGTATCGAGGGCGGTGCGGCGCGCATCACCGATACACGCAAAGTTGCTGGCGTGTTTATCCATGTGGGCGAAGTGACGGAGGGTGCATTGGCCAAGGGAGCTGCGGCCGTGCTTGAGGTTGATCCGCTGCGCCGTGGGGCCATTCGGGCCAATCACTCCGCGACGCATCTTTTGCACGAGGCGTTGCGGGAAACCCTTGGGGATCATGTGGCGCAGCGCGGCAGCCTTAATGCGGCGGACCGTTTACGCTTTGATTTCAGCCATACCAAGGCGCTGAGCGCGGAGGAGTTGAGCCGCGTCGAGCGGGACGTGAACGCCTACATCCGCCAGAATGCGCCCGTTGAGACGCGGATCATGACGCCCGACGATGCCCGCGCTCTTGGCGCGCAAGCGCTCTTTGGCGAGAAATATGGCGATGAGGTCCGTGTTGTGTCGATGGGTCGTGCGGCGGGATCGGGGCGCGGCACCAGTGGCGACACCTATTCGATTGAGCTTTGTGGCGGCACCCATGTGGGGCAGACGGGTGATATCGGGCTTTTCGTGACACTTGGCGATGCGGCGTCCAGCTCGGGCGTGCGGCGGATCGAGGCGTTGACAGGGCAGGCGGCGTTTGACCATCTGGCAACGCAATCTGCCCGTGTGGCTGATATTGCGGGTGCGTTGAAATCGCGGCCCGAGGACACGCCAGACCGGGTGCGCGCCCTGATGGACGAGCGCAAGGCGCTGGCCAATGAAGTGGCGCAGCTGCGCCGTGAATTGGCTATGGCAGGCGGCGCGGGGCAGGGCTCTGCGGAAGCTGAGGATGTGGGTGGCACGGCGCTTATGGCGCAGGTTCTGAGCGGGGTATCCGGCAAGGATCTTCCGGCGCTGATTGACGAGCATAAGGGCCGTATGGGATCGGGCGCGGTCCTGCTGATTGCAGATGCAGGCGGCAAAGCGGCAGTGGCGGCGGGTGTGACCGAGGACCTTACCGGTCGCATGTCGGCGGTGGATATGGTCAAGGTGGCGGTCGCTGAGCTGGGCGGGAAGGGCGGCGGCGGCCGTCCCGATATGGCCCAAGGCGGCGGACCCAGTGCCGAGAATGCACAAGCGGCGATCGAGGCCGTAAAAACCCTTTTGAAAGGATAAGCCCATGCCAGCCCTCTGGATCGCCCATGTAACCGTCACTGACGACGCATCTTATGCTGAATACGCAGCCCTCGCCGGGCCTGCCATCACCAAACATGGAGGGCATTTCATTGCCCGCGCGGGTCGGTATGTGCAGCTTGAAGGCAAGGAGAGGCCCCGCAATGTGGTGGCACGCTTTGAGAGCGTCGAGGCGGCAGAGGCGTGCTATCATTCGCCCGAGTATCAAGAGGCGCTGGCCCATGCGCGCGGCGCATCCGAGCGTGAGTTGCTGATCGTCGAGACCTCAGAGTAACGGTCTCACACAGCTTTTTGTCGCAGTACAGGCGTGATTGGCAGGGGGCGCTCACCCGGAGTTACGCGTCTTGCAGATGTTAGGCGAATCGATTTTTGTGCGTTCACTGTTTCGTGATCGGCTGATTGCGTCACTATTAACCATGATTGTTTCAGTAATAGAAACATTTCAAAAACAAATACTTAGGTTGGTGGTGTGGAAACTATTGCGGACATGTCACACATTTTGCGATTCCCGGAAATTTTTTGCGGCTGATGGACGCGGGACCTCACTGTTGTCCCATTTTATGGTCGCCACTCCGCGATCTGCTTGCGTATTCTCAAAATTATTCATTCAACATGGAGAGATAAAATGAAATCAATTTTGATGGGTGCGATTATCGCCGTTGCCGCAACTGCGTCCGCTCCGGCGATGGCTTGGGAAGGGCAGAAGGTTGCCTGCTACGATAAGGTCTATGTGCCTGCAACTTATAAAACCACCAAGCATATGAAATATCCGGCAAAGACAAAGTGGGAACATCACAACGGCCAGATGGTCGAGATGTATTACGCGCCAGTCTATATGGAAAAGCGTCACGTGGCGACCGAGGGTCACTATGTGCTGCGCAAAGCCGTCTGCAAGTAAGCAGCGCACTGTGATTCACGAGATGCGCAGGCTGGAGCTTGCGCATTTCATCACATGAGGGGGCTTGGCCCCAGCCGTAGGACGCGGCGCCAGAGATTGGTAAACGTCCATTAACCACCTTCAAAAATACGTATTCATGCCGCAATCGCGCGTCACGGTAATCGTCAGGATTTTGCTGTGAAGGAGAGCAGTATGCATATGCCCAAAGCTATTATGGCTGCGATGGCCCTCGTGATGCTGGGGGCGGTGCCTGCCTATTCAAGCGACAACGCGCGCGTGATCGCCTGTTTCAAGGAGGTCGATGTGCCGGCCAAATACAGCGTGAAGAAGGTTCTCGTCAAAGAGGCTGAACGCAAATATGTGCGTCGGAGCGGGCTTGTTCTTTTGCTGGAATATCCGGCGGTCTACCATGAGGACAAAACGCTTGTTGAGCCTGCACATGTCGTTATGCGGGAAGTGAACTGCAAGCAATAAACCGCTTCACGCAGCCCGAAAGGGCTGGGTCAGGTGTGTCAGAGCGGTGTGATCCCTGCGTAAAGTCAGCTTGATTTGGCGTGCCGCTTGCGCTCATGCGGGTCCAGATAGCGTTTGCGCATCCGGATCGCGTTAGGCGTGACCTCGACCAATTCATCATCATCGATATAGGCGATGGCCTGCTCGAGGCTCATCGTGATCGGCGTGGTCAGACGCACAGCTTCGTCCGTGCCCGAGGCGCGCACGTTGGTCAGCTTCTTGCCCTTGAGCGGGTTCACCTCAAGATCGTTTTCGCGGCTATGCTCGCCGATGATCATACCGGTGTAGATCTTGGCCTGCGCGCCGATGAACATCCGCCCGCGATCCTCAAGATTCCACAGCGCATAAGCGACAGATTCGCCGTTTTCCATGGAAATGAGCACGCCCGCACGGCGGCCCGGAATAGGCCCCTTATGCTCGGCCCAGCCATGAAACACGCGGTTCAGAACGCCCGTGCCGCGCGTGTCGGTCAGAAACTCGCCGTGATATCCGATGAGGCCCCGCGAGGGGACCCGCGCGATGATGCGCGTCTTGCCCGCACCTGCCGGTTTCATCTCCGTCAGCTCGCCCTTGCGCACGCCTGTGATCTTTTCAATCACGGCGCCGGAATACTCATCATCGACGTCGATCGTGACTTCTTCGATAGGCTCGAGCCGCTCGCCATTCTCGCCTTCGCGCATCAGAACTTGCGGGCGGGAGATCGAAAGCTCAAAGCCCTCGCGGCGCATGTTCTCGATCAAAACGCCCATCTGCAATTCGCCGCGGCCCGCGACCTCAAAGGCCTCGCCGCCGGGCGTGTCGGTCACTTTGATCGCGACGTTGGATTCGGCCTCTTTCATGAGGCGGTCACGGATGACGCGGGACTGCACCTTCTTGCCATCGCGGCCCGCGAGGGGGCTGTCATTGATGCCAAAGGTGACGGTGATCGTGGGCGGATCGATGGGCTGCGCCTCAATTGGGGTATCCACGGCCAGCGCGCAGATCGTGTCGGCCACAGTGGCTTTCGACATGCCCGCGAGGCTGACGATATCGCCGGCCTGCGCTTCTTCGATATCCTGGGAGGCAAGGCCGCGGAACGCCTGAATGCGCGTCACGCGGAATTGCTCGATCTTCTGGCCGATGCGGCTGAGCGCCTGAACGGTGGCACCCACTTTGATATGGCCGCTCTCGACGCGGCCCGTCAAAAGGCGGCCCACGAACGGATCGGCGCCCAAAGTGGTCGCCAGCATCCGAAAGTCGTCATTTGCCTGCGCGATCTGGCGCGGGGCGGGGACGTGGTTGACCACGAGGTCAAAAAGCGCGCTCAGATCCTTGCGCGGCCCATTCAACTCATGATCGGCCCAGCCGGAACGGCCCGACGCATACATGTGCGGGAAATCCAGCTGATCATCATCGGCATCGAGCGAGGCGAAGAGGTCAAAGCACTCATCCAGTGCGCGGTCAGGCTCTGCGTCGGTCTTGTCGACCTTGTTCAGCACCACGATCGGACGCAGACCTAGGGCAAGCGCCTTGGAGGTCACGAACTTGGTCTGGGGCATTGGGCCTTCGGCCGCATCGACGAGCAGGACGACACCGTCCACCATGCTCAGGATCCGCTCTACCTCGCCGCCGAAATCGGCGTGGCCGGGCGTGTCCACGATGTTGATCCGAGTGCCTTTCCAGACCACGGAGGTCGGTTTGGCAAAGATGGTGATGCCGCGCTCACGCTCCAGATCGTTGCTGTCCATGGCGCGTTCGTCCACCGCCTGGTTCGAGCGGAAGGCGCCGGATTGCTTCAGAAGTTCGTCTACCAAAGTCGTCTTGCCGTGGTCAACGTGGGCGATAATCGCGATATTTCGCAGGTCCATTCAGGGTATCCTCAGGTCGTTTGCCTGCGCCCTATACGGGGCGCGCGTGAAAGGCCAGAGACAAAGCAGCATGTAGCGCGGGTTTGGGCGGCTCAAACGCTGAGATGTGCGGCGGGTAGTGTTATAATAAGCGCGCCGGCACCACGTTTGAAGCGGGCAAGGCCGGGTTCTGCGCGGTCTATGCGCCCCAGATCGACGCAAGTGGTGCCAGATTTGGCGAGCATCTCGCAGGCGAGCCAGAGCGTGAGGTTATGGGCATTGAGCGCACGGCCAAGCGCGCCGGTCCAGCCCGCGTGATAGGTGGCGCGGTCCCCGTGACGCAAGAAGAGCATGAAGGCCAGTGTCTGGCACCCTTGCCGTGCCTCGACCAAGAGCGAGCCGGACGGATGGGCGGCGAGCCATGCGGCTGTAAAGTCCGGTGGCAGGCCGGAATACCCGCGTGCCTTGCGCTGCGCCACCTCGCGCATCAGAAGCGCGCCATCGCGTGGCAGACGGCAGGGGCGAGCGGTGAGAGTGAGCCCGGCCTCTTCGGCGCGGCAAAGGCGGTTGCGCCATTTCCCATGAAGCGCTGCGCGGCGGGTGACGGCATCGGGACGCAGATCGATTTCTGCCATCTGAAGGGTGCGGCTGACCCTTAGGCCGCGCGGCATGGCCTCATCAATGGAGGTGATCCAAAGCGCTCGCCACGGGGCCGCGCGTTTGAGGGATGTGAGGCAATGAGGCCTCTTGTTCCCTGCCCAGACTGGCCCGCGGGCGAGCCATGCAAGCTTCACTGGACCGATCTGGCGTAGCGCGATCTGCGCGCGCGCGATCCGCGCGCTACCCTCAAAGACTTCTGCCACCACGCTCTCGCGGCCAAACGCGGCCAAGGCGCGTGCATAGCTCGGGTGCTGCTGCATTGGCGTGCCGGGCAGGGCGGGAGACAGGTCAGGGGTGGTCCAGCGGATATCCATATCCACCAGGCATGCGCCCGAGCCGCTAAGGTTTGGTTAAAATCAGAACGGAATTTCGTCGTCGAAGTCGCGTGAGGGCCCACCGCCCCCGCCGCCAGAGGGCGCGCCGCCGCCCTGATCCATGCCGCCGCCGTAATCACCGCCACCGCCGCCATAGCCGCCGCCTTGGCCGCCGCCACCGGAGTATCCGCCCCCACCGCCGCCGCCTTCGCTGCGACCGTCAAGC
>CALGEH010000206.1 GCA_937881735.1 uncultured Shimia sp. | reverse complement strand
TCGCAGGCTTCGCCCTCGCGCAATCGCTCCGCGCGCAGTATGCGGACCCTCTGGATGATCTGTTGCGCACCGGTGGCATCATGGCCTCCCTGCGCCTCTTGACCACGGGCGACCCCGGCGAGGTCGCCTTGCAGCGCTACGGCGAGGCGATGCTGACCCGACCGCCCGCAGCGGTGCCTGAGGAGGTTCTTTTGCAAGCGTTTGAGGAGGCGGGGCTGCGCAGCACGCCTTATGCCTATGCGCGCGACATTTCCGGCGAAAGCACGCTGGCCTTGATCGAAGCCGACCCCTTTGCCGCTGAGGTGCCGGAGCCGCTCTTGCTCGATGCGGATTGGCTGCGCCTGCAAGGCATCTGCGGCGGTTAGCTTGCCAAAAATGCAAAACGCCGGGCCCCTCTCAGGACCCGGCGCTTTGATGTCTCAGCCCCAAGGCTGCTTACTTGCGCAGCACAGCGTTGCCAAACCCGGCCCCGCGCACACGGGTCATGGCGGAATTCAACGCGCTCTGACTATTGAACGGCCCGGCCAGAACCATTGTCAGATCCTGCCCATTATGCCGCATCGTGCCCAGCCGCGCAGGCAGGCCCATGCTGGCGACACGCCGCGCCTCGACCTCGGCCTGCGCGCGTGTCCGGTATACGCCCGCCTGCACGAAACGGTGGCTTGCCGCGCGTGCGGGCTCTGCCGCCGCCACAGCCGCCACAGGCAATGTCCGGCTCGACATGGTCACTTCGGGGGCCGCCGCCAGACGTTTTTGCGTGACGTGCTCAGGCTGCGCTGCATAGCTGGTGTAGGGGTATTTCAGGCCGGGGTGCAGCGCCGTCACCTCCTGGCCCGTCTGCCGGTCGATCAGGCGGCGGGGCGTGGTGCGGGTCCACATCAGATCCATTTGCGCCTTACCGGCATAGGTCTGATGCGCACGTTGCGGGTTCAGACGGCCATCCATCCAGACGCGTTTGTACCCTTCAGGGATGCTCACCCCTTGGGTGCTCAACCGCTGCTCGCGCACCACATGGCGTGGCGCGATCCGGGTGTCAGGCGTCACCACTTGCGCGGTCTGTGCATAGTTCGGCGCGGGTGCTGTGCGCGGCACATATGATGAGGGTGCGGCGGACGGCAGACGTGTGACATGATCCTCGCGCTGCGGGCCGCAACGGACACTATGGGTCGACGATTGTATATATTGGCGCGACAAAGCGCTACCACCGCAATTGGCGCTGGCAACTTGGGCCGGCGCGCGGCGGGTAGCGGTCTGAACCGTGGGCTGCACCGGAACCGGTGCCGCCAGCACCGGCGCGCTGCGGGGGGCCGTAACGGTCGGAGCGGCCACACGGCGCACGGGCACGACGGCTTGCGCTGCGGGCGTAGTGCGCACGACACGCACAGTCTCGGCCGTAGGTTGGGCCTGCGCGACACGCACTGTCGGCTGCGCCGTTTGAGGGGCAGCCGCCACGGTTACGTTTGGCTCTGGTGCGGGTGCGCGTGCCACCAAGCTTGGCTGAAACCCACAAGACAACTCACGGCTTCGCGTCACGCGCGGCACCCATGTGACATTGCCGTCAATCCCGGCGCGGATAAATGCGCAGCCATTGCTATCGACATATTGCCGACCTGTATAGGATGACGGCGGAAACTCCGCTGGTTCACCGGCGTTGCGCAGGGCCTGCGCCTCTGCCTATACCGGGATAAACGACACGGCACAGGCCGCAATCGCAATTGCTTTGAATACGTTCATATTGCCCCCACAAGATGTAGGGGAAGATTGCCTCAAATCCCTAGGCGAGTAAAGCGCTCTTGCGTCTTATTTCGTGCCGAACATCCGGTCGCCCGCATCACCCAGACCGGGCAGGATGTACCCGATATCGTTAAGACGCTCATCGAGTGACGCGGTCACTATCGGCACATCGGGATGCGCCTCTTTCATGCGCGCAACCCCCTCTGGGGCCGCCAAAAGGCACAAAAACCGGATATCCGTGGCGCCTGCGCCTTTCAAAAGATCTACCGCCGCGGCCGAGCTGTTGCCCGTGGCCAGCATCGGATCGACCACGATCACCATCCGCTTGCCCAACTGATCGGGCACTTTGAAATAATATTGCACGGGCTTGAGGGTTTCTTCGTCACGGTAAAGACCGACAAACCCGACCCGCGCCGAGGGAATCAGCTCCAGCATCCCATCCAGCAGCCCATTCCCCGCCCGCAGAATTGAAATCAGCGCGAGCTTGCGCCCCGCCAGAACGGGCGCTTCCATCTCCTGCATCGGGGTTTCAATCTCGCGCGTGGTGAGGGGAAGGTTGTGCGTGACCTCATAGGCCAAAAGCTGGCTGATCTCGCGCAGCAGCTGCCGGAACACGGCCGTGGGCGTGCCCTTCTCTCGCATCAGGGTCAGCTTGTGCTGGACCAGCGGGTGTTTCACGACGGTAAGATGCTCTTGCATGGCGGCTCTCCCTCATAATGCGCCTCCTTCATTCCAGAAGGCGCCGCCAAGGGCAATGCCCCGATCCCGCCCCGCACAACGCCCATGTTGCGCCCCGCGTCTCAAAGGTGCAGTTTGCAGCCCAGCTCCCGGCGACAGGGGGCACCCCATCAAAAGGACGCGCGCCCCGATGAGCGATACGCAAAAAGAGACCCTGCGGCAGGCCGCTTTGGCCTATCACGAATTTCCAAAGCCCGGAAAGCTTGAGGTCCGCGCGACCAAACCCCTCGCCAATGGCCGCGATCTGGCCCGCGCCTATTCGCCCGGCGTGGCCGAGGCCTGCCTTGAGATCAAGGCCGACCCCACCACGGCAAGCCGCTACACCGCGCGCGGTAATCTGGTGGCCGTGGTCACCAACGGCACGGCGGTGCTGGGCCTTGGCAATATCGGCCCATTGGCGTCCAAGCCAGTGATGGAAGGCAAGGCGGTTCTCTTCAAGAAATTCGCCAACATTGACTGTTTTGATATTGAACTGAACGAGGCCGACCCCGAGCGTCTCGCCGATATCGTCTGCGCGCTGGAACCCACATTCGGCGCGATCAACCTCGAAGATATCAAAGCCCCCGATTGCTTCATCGTGGAGCAAATCTGCCGCGAGCGGATGAACATCCCCGTCTTTCACGACGATCAGCACGGCACGGCCATCGTCGTGGGCGCTGCGGCCACCAATGCGCTGCATGTCTCGGGCAAGCGGTTCGAGGATATCAAGATCGTCTCGACGGGCGGCGGGGCGGCGGGGATTGCCTGCCTCAACATGCTGCTGAAACTGGGTGTGAGGCGCGAGAATGTCTGGCTCTGCGATATTCATGGGCTGGTCTACACGGGCCGCGCCGAGGATATGACCCCACAAAAAGCGGCCTTCGCGCAGGACACCGCGCTGCGGACCTTGGACGATGTGATCAACGGCGCGGATATGTTCCTTGGGCTCTCGGGGCCCAATGTCCTGAGCCCGGAAATGGTCGCCAAGATGACGCCCAAGCCCATCGTCTTCGCGCTGGCCAATCCAAACCCCGAAATCATGCCGGACGCCGCCCGCGCAGTCGCTCCGGATGCGATCATCGCCACCGGCCGCTCGGATTTCCCCAATCAGGTCAACAACGTGCTGTGCTTTCCGTTCATCTTTCGCGGTGCGCTCGA
>CALGEH010000205.1 GCA_937881735.1 uncultured Shimia sp. | reverse complement strand
GCCCTCAAGCGGCAATATCGGCGCAGCCGAGGCCGTTGATCAGACTTTCCTTAACCTTTGTTAATAGAACCGCTTGGATGGGCCCTGCGCGCCGGATATACGTCCGCTTTGACGCTTCTGGCCCGCAATGCAAAGGCGCTTTGATGAACGAACTGGCCCTCGCGGCGATATACTGCATCCTCATGGTCGGCGGGGAGCCCGAGACGCGGCATGGCTATTCCGCAGGCTATGATCTGCACTCTATCCGCGTGGATTGTGAAACGCCCGGCGAGGTGATCGAGGTCGGGCTCGACAAGCGATCATCGCTCGACAGCGTGCAACAGGCGCTCTTTGCCGCCGAGTTGACTGGCAAAGCACCGGTTGTGATGATCATCGACCGCGACGGGCGCATGGGGGCCTACGAGACACGCATCTGGCGCGCAGCGCAGCGCGCAGGCGTCGACTTTCGCAGTGTGGATCGCGATTTTCTGATCCGCTGGCAAATGACAAGCTGGCTGCGATCCTACCGGAACACTGGAACGTGATAGCCGCGCTGAGCTAGAGGTTTTGGGCCAGCTTTGACGGAGGCGCCATTTCGGTGAGCAGCACGGCTTCACCAGCCTCGCTCAGCGCATAAAGCCCGCGCGCGGCGCGACAGAACCAACCGTGATGATTATCTGCCATGATCCGGGTCGCACGGGTGACGCCGGTTTGCGTCGCAACCTCCGCCCCTTTGACAATGCCGTTTTGCGCCAGATATGCGGCACAGCGCAGCGCGTCCTGTCGGTAGGATGTCGTGATCTTTCCATTTGTGCCACCCAAGGTGGGATCGCCCGCGCGGGCAGTGAATTCCCTCATCAGCGCCTTGCGTTTGACCTTGGATTTGCGCGGTTGAAACGGGGCGGGTGCGGCATGGGCCTGCACCGTTCCGTCAGAAAGCGTCACCGACAGCACCCCAAGCCCCAGCCGTTTGCAGAGCCCGATATTACCTTTGAACGCGCGCCAACCCGTCTTGCCGGACCAGCGCGGCACCGCAACATAGACCTCATCGGTGATGGCCTGGCGCGCGATGGCCTGTTGCAGAAGCGTCAGCGAAAAGGTCGTCTTCAGCTCGCAGATCAGCGGCTCTTCCCCCGGCTTCAGCGCCATGAGGTCCGCCGCGCCCACCTCTCCTTTGACGGTATAGCCCAGAGCCTCGAAATAGGCTTTGACAGGAGCATAGAGCGCGGTTTCGGCGGGTTTGGGCATGGACGCCAGATTGGACGCAGGAGCCGCGCGTGACAAGCCCGCAAAGCGCGCCTATAAGCGGCGCAAAATCACAACCATTCCTGAGGACGCGCCCTTCATGACTACGCTTGTTTTTGGCCACAAATCCCCCGACACCGACAGCACCGGCAGCCCGATCATCTGGGCGTGGTATCTCAATCAGATCAAGGGCGAGGCGGCCAAACCCGTTCTGCTGGGGGAGCCGAACACGGAAGCCGCCTTCATGCTTGAGCGCTGGGGCCTTGAGAAGCCAGAGATCATTGCGGACGTCGCTGAGGATACCCCTGTGGTGATCGTGGACACGAACAACCCCGCGGAGCTGCCTGCGGGGATCAACGGCGCGGATATTCGTGGGATCATCGACCATCACAAGCTGGTGGGCGGGCTTGAGACCAAGGGGCCGATCGAGATCCGGATGGAGCCTGTGGCCTGCACCGCGACCATCATGTGGAAGCTGATTGGCAAGGATATGGCGCAGATGCCCGAGGGCGTGAAGGGCGCGATGCTGTCGTGCATCCTCAGCGATACGCTGGAATTCCGCAGCCCCACCACGACCCAGGAAGACAAGGCCATTGCGTGGGATCTGGCCAAGGATCTGGGCGTGGATATCAGCGCCTACGCTGCCGAGCTTTTCGCCGCCAAATCCGACGTGTCGGCCTTCTCGGACGCCGCATTGCTCAGGATGGATAGCAAGGAATACGCGGTCGAGGGCACGAAATTCCGCGTGTCGGTTCTGGAGACGACATCGCCCAAAATGGTTCTGGACCGCAAGGCGAGCCTGATGGAGAGCATGACAGCCGTGGCCGCCGAGGACGGCGTGGATCAGGTGCTTTTGTTCGTGGTCGATATCCTCAACGAGGAGGCGACGCTTCTGGTGCCCAATGATCTGGTGAAACAGCTGGCGGTGGCCTCGTTCGGCGCGCAGGTTGCGGGCGATACGGTCGTCCTGCCCGGCGTGATGAGCCGCAAGAAACAGATCATTCCCAACCTCAAGCTGTAACCGCTTTGCTGGGCATTGGTATGATCGCGGCTCTGGCTGCGCTCAACCTCCTGACGTGGTTTGTCTATCGTTTCGACAAAGCCCGCGCGCGTATCGACGGGCAGCGCGTTCCCGAAAAACGCCTTCTGGCCTTGGCCGCCTATGGCGGCTGGCCCGCGGCGAAGCTGGCGCAGCACCACTTCCGGCACAAGACCCGCAAGCAGCCCTTCGCGCGGCGGCTGAACCTGATCGTTCTGGGTTGGCTCACCGGGCTTTGGGTGCTGATCTCACTCGGCCTGCTCGGCGCACCATAGCCCCCGCGCCTCAGGCACCATAGCCCCCACGCCTCAGCCGCCAATAGCT
>CALGEH010000204.1 GCA_937881735.1 uncultured Shimia sp. | reverse complement strand
ACGGCACGCTGCACCAGACCAACCCCACCGCCTGCTGCGCCTTGCGCAAGTCCGTGCCGCTTGAGGCTGCGCTCAAGGGCTATGACGGGTGGATCACCGGGCGCAAACGCTTTCAGGGCGGCGCACGCGCGGCGCTCGATTTCTTCGAGGTCGAAGAGCCTTCGGGCCGCATGAAGGTGAACCCCCTGGCCCATTGGCGCCCCGAGGACGTGCGCACCTATATGGAAGAAAACCGCCTGCCCCGGCATCCGCTGGTGGCCAAGGGCTATCCCTCCATCGGCTGTGCGCCCTGCACCTCGCCCGTGACCGCCGGAGAGGACCCGCGCGCGGGCCGCTGGCGCGGGCAGGCGCAGTCCGAGTGCGGCATTCATATTGAGAACGGCCGGATCGTCCGGCCCCCAAACACCAAACACACTCAAGAAGGAGAAACCGCATGAGCATCCTCGTGACGGATCAGGGCTTTGGGCCCGATGACTGGACCGCACCGATTGCAGCGCTCAACGATGCCCATGACGGGATCGGGATTGACCTGCCCTCCTCCGCCGATCCATTGGAGCTTGCCGGGCGCTTGCCGAAAATCCCGCTGATCCGTGTGGATTTCCCGAGCTTCGCCGATGGGCGCGGCTTCACCATTGCTCGGCAGCTACGCCTCATGGGCTTCAAGGGCCGTTTGCGGGCGCGGGGCCATGTCATTGCGGATCAATACGCGATGGCGCGGCGCGCGGGCTTTGACGAGGTGGAGATATCGGGCGATCTCGCCGAACGCCAGCCCGAGGATCAGTGGATGGCGCGCGCCAATTGGCAGGCACATGACTATCAGGAACGGCTACGCGGCTGATTGCCCCCTTTATCTGATCTCTATCAAAGCCTAAAAGGAGGGGCCGGTGATATCCATCGGCCCAAACGCCTTATGAATGAGATATTACCTGTGACGCAATCCGCCGCCAAAGCCGTGCCCGAAAAGGCCACCCCCACCCTGCCCGACGCGGCAACTGTGACAGCGGTGACGCACTGGACAGACAGGCTTTTTTCCTTTCGTGTGACGCGCCCCACGACCATGCGTTTTCGATCGGGTGAGTTTGTGATGATTGGCCTGATGGGTGATCCACACCCCGAGACGGGCAAGCAAAAGCCGCTCTTGCGGGCCTATTCCATCGCCTCGCCCTCTTGGGATGATGAGCTGGAGTTCTATTCCATCAAGGTGCAGGATGGGCCTCTGACCAGCCGGCTGCAACATATCGAGCCGGGTGATGAGATCATCCTGCGCCCCAAACCCGTGGGCACGCTGGTGCATGACGCGCTTCTGCCGGGCAAACGGATTTGGTTCTTTGCCACGGGCACGGGGTTTGCGCCCTTCGCCTCGCTGCTGCGCGATCCGCAAACCTACGAGGATTACGATGAGGTGATCATCACCCATACCTGCCGCGAAGTGGGTGAGCTGGCCTATGGCGCGCAGCTGATCGACGAGATCCGCAAGGATGAGATGCTGGCTGAGCTGATCGGGACAGGCTTTGCCGACAAGATCCGTTACTACCCCACCACCACCCGCGAAGAGAGCCCCAAGATGGGCCGGATCACTGATCTCATGCGCTCGGGCGACCTCTTTGCTGATCTGGGAGTGCCCCCGCTCAACCCGGAGATGGACCGCGCGATGATCTGCGGGAATATGGCATTCAATCTGGAACTCAAAGCGCTCTTTGAGGAATACGGCCTGGTTGAGGGGGCGAATTCAAAGCCGCAGCATTACGTGGTCGAAAAGGCGTTTCTCGACTGAGGCGTCCAAACGCCACGCATTAAAAAACCCGCGCCGGATCACTCCCGCGCGGGTTTAACTTTGCCGTGCGGCAAGATTAGTTGCCGAGGGCCGTTTTCACCTGATCCAGAACACCCGACAGAACTTCGGGATTATCAGCGGCCTGCTGAAGTGCGGCTTTGAGGCCCATCTTCTGCACATCCCCAAGGTTGGAACCGTCAATCATGTCGCTCACGGCGCTCATGTCGAACCCAGCCACGGTCAGCGCGTCGGGCGTGACGTCAGTCCCCATGGAAGTGGCGGTATCTGTCGCTGCATCTGTTGTTGCGCCGTCAACGGCACCTTCGAGCGCCTCAACAGCCGTATCAGCCGCCTCACCTGCGGTGTCGGTCACAGCATCCACTGCACCTTCCACAGCTTCCGTGGCAGTCGCCTCCGCTTCTGCTGCCGCTTCTTCCAGGGCTTGTGCTGCGGCGGCGGCTTCTGCTTCTGCTGCGGCGGCTGCTTCCTCGGCTGCCTGAGCGGCGGCCTCGGCTTCGGCTGCAGCGGCTTCTTCCAATGCGGCCGCTTCGGCTGCGGCCGCTTCCTCAGCGGCGGCGGCTTCTGCAGCGGCGGCTTCGGCGGCGGCTGCCGCTTCTTCGGCTGCTGTATCAACAGCCTCTTCAATCTCAACGGCCACTTCTGGCTCTGGCTCCGCGACAATCTCAGTCGGCGATTTGCCGGTCATAAGAACATAGCCACCGACCAAAACAACGGCAGCAACAACAACCCATATCAGGTTTTTCATATCAATATCCCCTCTCACGAGCGGGCCACTCGCCCTCAAAGGGCCGTCCCGCTTTACATGGCTCCCAAATGCCGATGCCAACGGCAAGGCGCAAGGGGGAATATCACGACTTTCGGCGCAGAACAGCCTATATTGCGCCTTGAAGTGGCCTGCGCGCACAGCTACCGTGCCACCTCAACCAAGAGCTTTAACAATCAAAGGATCAAAGCCATAGCCCGCAGACCGCACAACGCGCCCCCGCAGCGCGACACAGGCCCCCGCGTAAACGAACGTATTCGCGACGAGGAGCTTCGCCTGATTGGCGCAGATGGTGAAAACGTCGGGGTGGTCACATCACGCCGCGCGATGGAAATGGCCGAGGAGGCCGGTCTCGATCTGGTCGAGATTTCGCCAAACGCATCGCCCCCCGTGTGCAAGATCATGGACTACGGCAAATACAAATACGAACAACAAAAGCGCGAGTCCGAGGCCCGCAAAAAGCAAAAGATCATCGAGGTGAAGGAGGTGAAGTTCCGCCCCAACACCGACACCAACGATTACGATGTTAAAATGCGCAATGTGTTCAAGTTTCTGCAAAACGGTGACAAGGTGAAGATCACCCTGCGCTTTCGGGGCCGCGAGATGACGCACCAGGATCTGGGCCGCAATCTGCTTGAGCGTGTGGCCAAGGACGTCGAAGGCACCGGCAAGATCGAGAACATGCCGAAGATGGAAGGCCGCCAGATGATCATGATCATCGGCCCGTTGCCCCGCTAGCCCAAGGGCGTATCCCAACGAAAAACGGCGCCCCATATGGAGGCGCCGTTTTGCATTTCCGAAGGACGCGCTTAAACAGCAGCCGCTACGGCCCGCTTGGTCATCACAGCCACCAGATGCGCGCGGTATGCGCCCGTACCATGCAAATCCCCGATCATGCCATCACCGGGCAGGCTCAGCCCCTCAAGCGCCGAGGCTGAAAAATCTGACGACAAAGCCTCCTCCGCCTCGGACCAACGGAAGACACCAGCCTCGGACGCGCCCGTTACGGCCACGCGAACGCCATCGCTGTATTTCGCCACGAACACGCCCACGAGTGCGAAACGCGACGCAGGCTGCTCAAACTTCATATAAGCCGCACGCTCAGGCACAGGAAATTTCACCTCGGTGATGATTTCTCCTTCATCAAGGGCCGTCTCAAACATCCCAAGAAAGTAATCATCCGCAGCAATCTCGCGCGCGTTCGTCTTAATCACAGCCCCCGATCCCAGCGCTGCCGCCGGATAACAGGCCGACGGATCGTTATTCGCAAGGCTTCCACCAATCGTGCCGCGATTGCGCACGGCCGGATCGCCAATATGCCCCGCCAAAGCGGCCAGCGCCGGATACGTCCCGTCGGCGGCCACATCCGCATGAATGGTCGAGCCGCCGATACAAAGCCGCCCACCATCATCCACGCAAATCCCACGCATCTCGTCCACACCGCTCAGCGCCACCAAAACACCCGGTGCCGCCAAACGCTGCTTCAGCGTCGGAATCAAGGTCTGCCCCCCACCCAGCGCCTGCGCCTCATCCGCGCCCATCGCCTGCACCGCATCTGCGATCGTGGCGGGCCGTTCTATTTCGAATGCATACATTGTCATTCCTCCCGAAGGCTGGGGTGTGCCCCTTGGCCCTTCTTCTTTGTGAAAATACTCCGGGGGACCGGGGGCTGGCCCCCGGACCGTCCGAATAATCAGCCCTGCATCGCCTCCCAGACACGTAGCGGGGTCACGGGCATATCAACGTGATCCACGTCAAATCCCCCCGATTGCAGCGCATCAATGACCGCGTTGATCACAGTGGGGGTGGAGCCGATAGCCCCCGCCTCCCCGCAGCCTTTCACGCCCAGAGGATTGTGCGTGCAAGGTGTGCCGTTGGAGTGGTCAATGGAGAAGAACGGCACATCATCCGCACGCGGCATGGCATAATCCATGTAAGACGCGCTCAGAAGCTGGCCATCCTCGTCATAGACACAGTTCTCAAGCAACGCCTGCCCGATCCCTTGGGTGAGACCCCCATGCACCTGCCCGTCCACGATCATTGGATTGACGATATTGCCAAAATCATCCGCCGTGGTGAACTTGGCGATGGTCACCTTGCCGGTATCGGGATCGACCTCCACCTCGCAGGCATAGGCGCCTGCCGGATAGGTGAAGTTGTTGGGATCGTAAAACGCCGTCTCCTCCAGCCCCGGTTCCACCTCTTCCAGCGGATAGTTATGCGGCACATATGCCGCCAGTGTCACATCGCCCCAAGCCACCGACTTGTCGGTGCCGGCCACTGTGAATTGGCCGTCTTTCAGCTCGATATCTGCCTCAGCAGCCTCCATCAGGTGTGCCGCGATCTTCTTGCACTTCGCGATGATCTTCTCGGTCGCGCGCACCATGGCACTGCCCCCCACCGCGATGGAGCGGGAGCCATAGGTGCCCATGCCCATCGGCGTGTTTGCCGTGTCGCCATGCTCGATCTCGATCATCGACGGATCAATACCCAACATATCGGCCACGACCTGCGGAAACACCGTCTCGTGGCCCTGGCCGTGAGAATGCGAGCCTGTCATGACGGTGATCCCGCCCGTGGCGTTCACCCGCACCGTGGCACTCTCATAGAGCCCCGCGCGCGCCCCAAGCTGCCCCACGAGGTTCGACGGAGCGATCCCGCAGGCCTCGATGAAGCAGTTGACGCCCAGACCGCG
This sequence comes from uncultured Shimia sp., assembly GCA_937881735.1. Classification (GTDB taxonomy): domain Bacteria; phylum Pseudomonadota; class Alphaproteobacteria; order Rhodobacterales; family Rhodobacteraceae; genus Roseovarius. Next base: position 405 of record CALGEH010000204.1, on the reverse strand, counting down.
CAGCTTGCCGTTCTTCTTGCTCTCGGCGCGGCGCGCCTCAAACCCGCCGAAATCGGCGCGCGATTCCAGCTTGTCGACCAGACGGTGGAAATCGCCGCTGTCATACTCGACCGCAACAGGCGTCTGATAGGGAAACTCCGTGATGAAGTTTTGACGACGCAGCGCGATCGGATCAAGCTTCAGCTCGCGCGCGGCTTGGTCGATCACGCGCTCCAACTGATACGTCGCCTCGGGCCGTCCGGCCCCGCGATAGGCATCCACCGGGATCGTGTTGGTAAAGACCGCCTTGACGTTCACATAGACGAGCGGCGTCTTGTAGTTGCCCGCCATCAACGTGCCATGCAGCCATGTCGGGATCGACGGCGCAAACGTGCTCAGATACGCGCCCATATTGGCATGGGTCGA
>CALGEH010000203.1 GCA_937881735.1 uncultured Shimia sp. | reverse complement strand
GCGGTATCCTTGGGGGTATCTCCACGGGCCAGGATGTCGTGGTGCGTTTCGCGGTGAAGCCCACGTCCTCAATCCTCAGCCCGCGCGCGTCGATCCGCATGGACGGCAGTGCGACCGAGGTGGTCACCAAAGGCCGCCACGATCCTTGCGTGGGTATCCGCGCCGTGCCGGTGGGTGAGGCAATGATGGCCTGCGTGCTCTTGGACCATCTGATGCTGCACCGGGGCCAAACAGGTGCGTCCGGCCCCGTGGGTCACATCGGCTAGGCCGACAGTGCAGGCGTCATGTAGATCAGCGTGGGGCCGTCCGCTGCGAAGGCTTTGAGCGTCTCACGCTGAAGCTCTTCCAGTGTTTGTGGTGCGCAAGCATAGGCACCATAGGCCTTGGCGAGGGCCACAAAATCGGGGTTATGCGCAATCACAGCGTTGGGCGCGATCTGGGCACGGACCATGCTGTCCTCGATCTCTTTCAACTTTTCATTGTCCCACAGGAAAATCGGCAAGGGCTGGCCCAGCTCCACCGCCGTGCCAAGCTCTTGCACCGTGTATTGGAAGCCGTAATCCCCGGCGATCACTGCCGTAGGCAGGCCGGGCCGGGCCACCGCCCCGCCGATGCCTGCTGGCAGGGCATAGCCCAAAGTGCCAAAGCCGAACGGGTGGTGCCAATGGCCCGGGCGCTCCATGTCCCACACCTCTTTGCCGGTATAGGCGAATTGCGTCATGTCCGAGAAGATCATCGCGTCTTCGGGCATGACCGCGCGGAGTGCGTCACAAATGGGCGCGATACCGGGCCGTTCTGCATCCGCCTCGGCCCGCCAACGGGCGCGTGCCTGTTTGACGGGCGCAGGGGTCCATGTGGTCTTGGCGCTGTGGCCGTCCAGCGCGGCGTTGAGTTGCTCAAAAAAGCCGAGGCTGTCCATCAAGAGCGCCTCTGAGCCGGGCATCTGCGCGAGCACTTCTGCGTCGATATCGACGCGCAGCACCGGGCAGGTATGGCCCAGATCCGTGCGCCAGAGATCCACCTCGGCAAGTTCGCTGCCCACGATCACCACGAGATCGGCGGAGGCTGCGACATCAGCACTATCGGGGCGCGGAAGAAAGGCGCCGTAATGCAGCGGGTCAGACGCCGAGATAATGCCGCGCCCGGCATAGGTCACGAAGCTGGCAGCTTGGAGTGTGGTCAGCGCCGCACGGGCCTCGTCCGAGGCATGCACCGCGCCACCGCCGAGTATGAAGAGCGGGCGTTTGGCCGACCTGATCATGGGTGCCACATGCGCGGGAAGCTGGGCGTTTTTCCCGATTGAGACAATGGGGCCAGCTGCAGGTGCGGGCGCGGCCTCCCCCTCCAAGAGCGGAATCGGCACCTGAAGGTGTTTGGAGCGCGGGCGCTGGGTCTGAAACTCGGTCAGGGCGCGGTCGATGAGAGCGTAGGCTGCCTCAGGCGTCTGCGCCGTCTCGGACCAATCGCAGACCGTGCCCGCGGCAATTTCCTGATCCAGCATCTGGTGCAGTTGCCCGCGTGTCGCCGCCGTCTCATTCAGGCACGACGACAGGACCAGCACCGATACGCTGTCGGAATAGGCCTGCCCCATCGGTGTCATGGCGTTGCAAAGACCCGGGCCTGTGATCACATAAGCCACGCCGGGGCGGCCCGATGCACGCGCATAGCCATCGGCCATGAATCCTGCGCCCTGTTCGTGCCGCGCGAGGATGTGGCGGATGCCCGCCTCCTCGATCCCGCGATACATTTCCTGATTATGCACGCCGGGGATGCCGAAGATCGTATCAACGCCGCGGGATTTGAGCATATGCGAGATTTGCGCGCCGAGGGGGCGGGTTTGAGCAGACATCAAGTTCTCCAGAAGTTGATTGTAAAAATTGCATAGACCGCCAGAAGCTCCAGCCGTCCGATCAGCATGGCGGCGATCAGGATCCATTTGGCCATATCGCCCAAGGGCTCGAAATTGCCCGCAGGCCCGATGATAGGCCCAAGCCCCGGCCCGACATTGGCGAGGGCCGCCACAGCGCCCGAAAGCGATGTAATGAAATCAAGGCCGGTGAGCGCCAGAGCCACGGCCACTACGCCCAGCGTGACCACGAAAAAGACGAAAAATGCCATCACGGAGCTGAGCGTGTCGTCATCCACGGCCCGTCCGGCATAGCGCGGAGTGAAGACCCCATGCGGCGAGCGGATGCGCAAAAGCTGCACCTTGATGGAGGCGAAGAGAAGCTGATAGCGGAAGATCTTGATCGAGCAGGAGGTGGAGCCCGCACAGCCGCCGATCAGTCCCGCGAAGAAGATCACGGCAACCGGCAGCGCGCCCCAGTTCATGTAATTCTCGGACGCATATCCCGTGCCGGTGATGATCGAGATCGTGTTGAAAAGCGCCGCGCGGAATGTGGCCTCGGATGGGTTATCGAGCTGAATGAAACGCCAGAGCGTGAGTGCGGCCACGATAACGACGATCGTGCCAAAAAAGGCGCGCACCTGGGGGTCCTGCAAGAGGGGCTTCGCGGTGCCTGCGGTCAGCTGCACGAAGCGCACGAAGGGCAGGGCGGCGAGCACCATGAAAATGGCGGCTACGTAATGGGATGCGGCGGGCAGGGCTCCGAAAGAGCTGTCGTAATTGGCCATGCCCCCGGTCGAGATGGTGGTGAGCGCGTGGACCGTGGCGTCGAACACATCGAGCCCTGCTGTGAGATAGGCGGTGATGCACAACAGGGTCATGGCCAGATAGATCACCGAGATGCGGCTGGCGATTTCGGTGGCGCGCGGAAGGATTTTGCCGAATGTGTCAAACCCTTCGGCCTTAAATATCTGCATCCCACCCACGCGCAGCTCGGGCAGGAAAACCATCGCGACAACGATGATCCCGATCCCGCCCAGCCACTGCATGAGGCCGCGCCACAAAAGCAGCCCCTTGGGCAGGCCATCAAGCCCGCTCATTACGGTGGAGCCGGTGGTCGTGAGGCCCGACATGGCTTCGAAAAACGCATCCGTAAAGTCAAGCTCGCCCGCGCCCAACATGAAGGGCAGCGCGGCAAAGAGCGGCAGAACCACCCAGACGCCCGTTGTCACGAGGAAGGTCTGTTGAATGGTCAGCCCCTCGCCCACGCCGTTCTTGCAGGTCAGAGCGACAAGCCCGCCGATGAGGATCGTGAGGATCGCGCTTTCGGCAAAGACGAACCAATGGCCGCGCCCCTCGGCCAAATCCACGGCAAGCGGCAGCAGCATCGCCAACCCCAGCGCCATGACCGTCAGGCCAATCACATATCCAACCGGGCGCATGTCCAACATTCCGCAGGGTTGGCCGTTGGCCGCTGGGGTGTCAAGCGCGTTTGGCTGTGAAAGGCTTGGCGAGGGAATACAGTGTGTATACACTAGGTATTCAAAGAGGGGGCCGAATCATATGACACGAGATAAAAAGACCCGCGCGCTGGACGATCTGCGGATGCGTATCCTCAGCCTTGGGGTGGCGCCCGGCGCCGATCTGGATGAGGCCGCGCTTTGTGCGCAATACGCCATCTCGCGCACGCCGATGCGTGAGGTTTTTCAACGGTTGGCCGGGGAGGGCTATCTGGAGCTTGGCCAGAACCGCGCGCCCAAAGTAGCGTCTATGGACCTGCCCACGCTGCGGACGTTCTTTCAGACCGCTCCGTTGATCTACGCCAATATCGCAAGGCTCGCCGCCGAGAACCGTCGGGCGGATCAAATAGCCCCCTTGCGCGCCGTGCAGGCGCAGTTTCGCGCCGCAACGGAGGTGGGCGATGCCGGCGCTGCGGCCCTGCTCAACCACAGCTTTCACGCCCAGATCGGGGTGATGTCGCACAACCCCTACCTGCAGATGAGCCTTGGCCGGATGTTGATCGACCACACGCGGTTGAGCCAGACCTTCTACCGACCCTCAAACCCCGAGGATACGGCCCGAATCGCTTCCGCCGCCGATCAGCATGACGCGATGATCGACGCGCTCGAGGCGCATGATGTGGAGGCTGCAACGGCCCTGACGCTAGCCCATTGGGATCTCAGCCGAGACCGTATGGAACGCTTCGTCACACCCGACCCATTGCCGCTGGATATGGCCACACTCAAGAAGACAGCAGATGCGCTTTGACGGGATCTATACCCCCATCGTGACGCCGTATAATGCCGATTTTACCGTGAACGAGACGGCATTGGCGCAGGTGGTGGAGCTGCTTGTGGGGGCGGGCGTGCACGGCATCATCATTGCTGGCACCACGGGCGAATACTACGCGCAGAGCATGCAGGAACGGATGGACCTCATGGCCCGCGTGCACGAAATGATTGCGGGCCGTGTGCCGTCTATCATTGGCACGGGCGATATGCGCACCGAGAATTCCATTGGATATGCCAAAGCGGCAAAGGCCCTGGGCGCGGATGCGATCCTTGTGGCCACACCGCCCTATAGCTGCCCCACCGGGCGCGAGATTGCGCTGCATTGTCTGGCCGTGGACCGGGCGGCCAACCTGCCGGTGATGCTCTACAACTATCCCGGCCGCATGGCGGTGAATATGGATGAGGAGTGTCTCGACCGTCTGGGCCGTTCGCCGAATTTTGCGGCCATCAAGGAAAGTAGCGGTGACATCAACCGTCTGCATATGCTGGCGCGGGATTACCCGCATATCGGGCTGAGCTGTGGGATGGACGACCAGGCGCTGGAGTTCTTCGCATGGGGCGCGCGGTCCTGGGTTTGCGCCGGGTCCAACTTTGCCCCCGAGGCGCATATCGCACTCTGGCAGGCCTGCGCCGTGGAGGGTGATTTCACCAAGGGTCGCGCGATCATGTCCGCGATGCTGCCGCTGATGCGCGTGTTGGAGCAGGGCGGCACGTTTATCCAATGCATCAAACATGGGCTGAGCACGCGTGGCATTGACGCAGGCCCGCCGCGTCGCCCGCTCCATCCGCTGAACAAAGACGAAAAGCGCAGCTTAGAAGAGGTGATCCGCACCATGAACACTGCCATTGCCGCCATCACAGGAGAGGCCACATGACCGAGCTTTTGACCCGTGCGGAATATGCCGCCATCGCCGCCGAGATTGATCTGCCCGCAGCGCCCTATATCGATGGGAAGTTCCGCACAGGCAGTGGCCCTATGATGGAAACGGTAAACCCCGCCACAGGCGCTGTGCTGGCCAAGATCAGCACGGCAGGCGCCGAGGATGTGGACCTCGCCGTGAGCCGCGCGCGCAGCACGTTTGATGCGGGCACATGGTCGCGGATGCACCCCTCTGCGCGCAAGGATGTGCTTATTCGGATGTGCAAGCTGATCACGCGGCGCAGCAATGAACTGGCGGTGATGGAGAGCCTCGATAGCGGCAAACCCATTCGCGATTGCGTCCAGATCGACATCCCGGAGGTCATCCACACGATCAAATGGCATGCAGAGCTTATCGACAAAATCTACGACCAGACCGCCCCGTCGGGTGAGGATGCCATGGCGATGATCGTGCGTGAGCCTTTGGGTGTCGTGGCCGCGATCCTGCCGTGGAATTTCCCGCTCCTGATGATGGCGTGGAAAATCGCTCCCGCGCTTGCGGCGGGCAATTCAGTAATCGTGAAGCCGGCCGAACAGACCTCGCTCACGGCGCTCAGGCTGGCCGAGATTGCGCATATGGCGGGTGTCCCGCGCGGGGTGCTGCAGGTTCTGCCTGGCGATGGGCCGTGCGTGGGCGCGCCTTTGGGGCTGCATATGGACGTGGATATGGTCAGCTTCACCGGCTCCACCGAGACCGGCAAGCGGTTCCTGCGCTATGCGGCGGATAGCAACATGAAAGAGGTCACTCTGGAATGTGGTGGAAAGAACCCTTGCGTGGTGCTGGCTGATGCTGAAAACCTCGATCATGTGGCAGGGCATGTGGTCAATGCCGCGTTCTGGAACATGGGCGAGAATTGCTCTGCCGCCTCGCGCTTGATCGTGCACCGCGATGTGAAAGCACCATTGATGGAGCGGATCGCGGCGAGGCTGCGCGATTGGCGCACGGGCGATCCGCTTGATCCTGCCAACCATCTGGGCGCTCTGGTAGATGCCGAGCATACGGCGAAGGTCACGGGGTATCTGGGGGAGGGTGCGCTGACCGGGGGTGCGCCTGAGGGCAATTTCGTGCCACCCACGATTTACGAGGTCCGGGCCGACGATCCGCGCGCGCGGGAAGAAATATTCGGACCCGTCCTGTCGGTGATCGAGGTCTCCAGCACGGATGAGGCCATCGCGTTGGCCAACGAGACGTCCTATGGCCTCGCGGCGAGTGTTTTCACCGCCCATATCCGCACCGCGCTGCGGGCCGCGCGCGAGATCAAGGCGGGCACGGTGACCGTCAATTGCTATGGCGAAGGTGATATCTCCACACCGTTCGGCGGCTTCAAGCAATCGGGCTTTGGCGGGCGCGACAATGGCGTGGAGGCGCATGACCAGTTCACGCAGATCAAGACCATTTGGGTGGACCTCAGCGACCCGGCAGACGGGGACAATGTGGGATGAACGAGACGCTGGACAAACCCGTCCGCCGGGGCCGGGGCGCGCGCAAGGCGATCCGGCAGGCACATGATTTCACTATGCTGCCCGCGCTCAAGCGTGGCCTGCCGCTGACCGAGCCGATGAGCGGTGAGGAGATCGCGCGGATTGACAGCGCGAGCATGGACATCCTTGAGAATATTGGCGTGGTCTTCCGCGACGATATCGCACTTGAGGACTGGCGGCGCACCGGGGCCAAAGTGGTGGGTGAGACGGTCACCCTCGACCGGGGCCTTGTCCGCGAGCTGATCAAGACCATCCCCGAGACCTTCACCTATCACGCCCGCAATCCGGCCAATAATCTGCCTTTCGGGCGTGAACATGCGATCTTCGTGCCGATGACGGGCGCGCCCTTTATGCGTGATCTCGACGATGTGCGGCGCAATCCGATGCTCGACGATCTCGTGAATTTTCACAAGCTGGCCCATATGCTGCCTGCCATGCATTCCTCCGCGCATCACATCGTGGAGCCTTATGACCACCCAATCAGCCAGCGGCATCTGCGCATCACCTATTCGTCGATGAAGCATTCGGACAAGACGTTCATGGGCATGACCACCAGCCCCAAAAACGCCGAGGATGTGATGGAGATGTGCGCCATTCTTTTTGGCGCGGAGTTCATGGAGACGCATCCCGTCTGCACCGGCAATTGCAACGGCAACTCGCCTCTTGTGTGGGACGAGACGATGCTGGGTGCGATGCGCGCGTTTTGCAGGCGCAATCAGCCCGTGCTCTGCTCACCCTTCGTGCTCGGCGGTGCCAACACGCCCGCGTCTGTCGCGCCGACGGTGGCACAGCTTAACGCCGAGGCGCTGAGCGCGCTGGCCTATACCCAAGTGATCCGCAAAGGCTGTCCCGCGATATACGGCCACTACCTCAGCACGGTGTCGATGAAATCTGGCGCGCCGATGGCGGGTACACCCGAGATCAGCCTGATGAACCTGATGATTGGGCAGATGGCGCGGTTTTACGGCGTGCCGTGGCGGTCGTCCAACACGCTCGGTGGGGCCAAGACATTTGACGCGCAGGCGGGTTACGAGAGTGCGACGACCAATATGGCGTTACAAATGGCCGGCACCAATTACATGTGGCACTCGGCGGGCTGGAACGAGGCCGGGATGCATTGCTCCATGGCGAAATTCGTGGTGGACGCCGAGCAATGCGCGATGGCCTACCGCATGGCGGAGGGTATCCGCTGGGATGATTTCGACGAGGCGCTCGCGGCGGTGGCGGATGTTGGCCCCGGCGGACATTACCTTGGTCACGCGCATACGCTGGAGAATTTCCAGCGCGCGTTTTTCATGCCCGAGCTTTTTGATAACAACTCCATTGAGCAATGGCAGGCCGAGGGCGCTGTCGAGGTGAACGAGCGCGCGTTGACCTACACCCGCAACCTGCTCAACGCTTACGTGGAGCCCAAGCTCGATGCGGGTGTCAATGAGGCCCTGCTGGATTATATCGCCCGACGCGAGCGGGAGATCCCCGCGGCCGACGCGCTCAATCAGGATCTGTGAGCGGGTGAAGGTTCGGCGTCTTCCAGTCGATCCCGGCCCTGCGGGATGGGATAGGCTCTTGCCGCCCGCCGCGCCGCCGGAGGTGCTGGAGGCACGTATCACCGCCGATTGGCTGGTGATTGGCGCGGGCTATGCAGGGTTGGCGGCGGTGCAGCGTCTGGCGGAGCTTCATCCCGGTGCGCGGATTGTCTTGCTGGAGGCAAGCCGTGTGGGTGCTGGGCCTGCCGGGCGGAACTCGGGATTCATGATTGATCTGCCCCATGATCTGGCCTCGGCCGGGTATTCCGGCGCGCTTGAACGTGACCGCGCCGAGACCACTGCCAACCGCGCGGGCATTGATTTCGCGGCGCAAATGGCGGAACGCCACGCCCTGCCCGAGGAAGCATTCGCGCGCAGCGGCAAGACCAACGCCGCCGCAACCGACAAGGGCCACAGGCATAATCTGGACTATGCCCACCACTTGGATGCGCTGGGCGAGCCCTATGAGATGCTGGATTCCGCCGCGATGCAGGAGATGACCGGCATATCCTATTATCGCAGCGGGCTTTTTACGCCGGGGGCGGCGATGATCCAGCCCGCGATGTTCGTGCGGGGCGTGGCGGTCGGGCTGCGCTCGAACCGGGTGCAGGTGTTTGAGGACAGCCCCGTGACCGACCTCAGCCATGCGGGCGATTGGACGGCGACCACGCCGAAGGGGGCGGTGACCGCGCCGCGCGTGATCCTGGCGGTGAACGGTCATGCCGAGAGCTTTGGGCAGTTTGAGAACCGGCTTTTGCATGTCTTTACCTATGCGTCGATGACGCGCGCCTTGAGTGCGGAGGAGACTGCCCGCCTCGGTGGGCGGGCGGAATGGGCCCTGACCCCCGCCGATCCGATGGGAACCACCGTGCGGCGTATTTCCGGCACCGGCGGGGACAGGATCATCATCCGCAACCGCTTTACTTGTGATCTGACGATGGAGGTGCCGAACGGGCGGCTGCGGGCCGTGGCGCAGGACCATGCGCGCGCCTTTGCCGCGCGGTTTCGCATGCTTGCGGGAGTGGAGATGGAGCATGTCTGGGGCGGGCGTTTGTGCCTCAGCCTCAATAACGTGCCCGCGCTGGGCGAGGTGGCGCCGGGGCTTTTCTCCGCCGTCTGCCAGAATGGGCTCGGCACGGCCAAGGGCACGCTGCACGGGATGCTGATGGCGGAGCTTGCCTCGGGGCATGGCTCGGACCTTCTGACCCAAGTGATGGCGCAGGATGCGCCGCGGGCCTTGCCGCCACGCTGGATCACCAACGTGGGTGCCAATGCGCGGATGCGCTGGGGCGAATGGCGTGCCGGGGTGGAATTTTAGACTCTAATCCGCGCCAAGGTCGCGCAAAATGGGGCAGTCTGGCCGCGCATCCCCGGCGCAGGCGCGGGTCAATTCGCGCAGCGTGTCGCGCATCCCTGCCAGAAGGGCGATCTTCGCCTCTATCGCCTCCAGATGCTCTTCCGCGATGCGTTTCACATCCGCGCTGGCCCTGTCTTCGTCACTATAAAGGGCCAGAAGCGCGCGACATTCCTCGATCCCGAAGCCAAGCGCGCGGGCGCGGCCCAGAAAGGCCAGCCTGTGCACGTCGCCTTCGGAAAACCTGCGATAGCCATTGGGCCCGCGCCCGGGCCTGATAAGCCCGATCTCCTCGTAATAGCGGATTGTCTTTGCTGGCAATCCGGCGCGCTCTCCCGCCTCCGATATATTCATGTCGCCCCCTCCACAGGCCGCTTCAGCCCGCGCAGGCGCAGCGCGTTGCTGAGCACGAAGACCGAGCTGAGCGCCATGGCCCCCGCCGCCAGCATGGGCGAGAGCATCACACCCATCAGCGGATAAAGCAGCCCCGCCGCCACCGGGATCAGCGCGATATTATAGGCAAACGCCCAGAAGAGGTTTTGCCGAATATTGCGCATCACGCGGGCGGAGATATGGCGTGCCGTAGCGACACCCGCAGGGTCGCCCGAAATGAGCACCACATCCGCCGCCTCGATGGCCACATCCGTGCCGCCGCCCATGGCGATTCCCACATCCGAGGCGGCCAGAACGGGCGCGTCGTTGATCCCGTCCCCCACGAAGGCGAGCGGGCCATGCGCGTCCCGAAGGCTCTGGGCAGCGGCGACCTTGCCCTCCGGCAGGACGCCTGAGATGACCTCGCTGATGCCCAATGCGGCGGCCACCGCGCGGGCGGCGTCCTCGGTGTCACCGGTGATCATGGCGGTGCGCAGGCCCGCATCATGCAGCGCGCGGATGGCTGCGGCGGCTGTTGGTTTGACCGGGTCGGTGATGCCGAGAACGGCCTGAGCGGTGCCATTCTGCGCCACGTAGACGAGGGTTTGACCCTTGGCAGACATGGCTTTGGCGGTATCGTCGAGCGTGGCTGTGTCAACGCCCTCCTCCTGCATTAGCCGCGCGGTGCCGATCAGCATCTGCACCCCGCCAACGGTTGCGCGCAGGCCACGTCCGGGCAGAGCCTCGGTTGCTGCCACCTTGGGGCACACCAGCCCTTCGGCGGCGGTCTCGATGGCGCGGGCAATTGGGTGCTCCGAGCCCGCCTCGGCGGCTGCCACTGCGGCGAGAACGGCCTTCCGCTCCGCCCCTTCCACCAGGCCCAGCTCCGCCAGCGTCATGCGCCCCATCGTTAGGGTGCCGGTCTTGTCGAACGCCACGATCCGCGCCTCGGCCAGATGTTGCAGCGCATCGCCCTTGCGAAAGAGCACGCCAAGCTCCGCTGCGCGCCCAGTGCCGACCATGATCGACGTGGGCGTGGCCAGACCCATCGCGCAGGGGCAGGCAATAATCAGCACCGACACCCCCGCCACCAACGCCAGCACCGAGGGCGCGAGGATCAGCCATGCGGCCACGCTTACCAGCGCCACGGCGATAACGGCGGGCACGAAAACGCGCACCACCCGGTCGGCCAGCGCCTGAATGGGCAGTTTCGCGCCTTGTGCGCGGCGCACCATGTTGGTGATGCGCGCGAGCACCGTATCCTCGCCCACCGCTTCGGCCTCATAGCGCAGCAAGCCCGCACCATTCACCGTGCCGCCAATCAATTTGTCACCCGCTGATTTGAGCACGGGCATCGGCTCCCCGGTGAGCATGGCCTCATCCACATGGCTTTCGCCGCTGAGCACGGTGCCGTCCACGGCGATCTGCGCGCCGGGGCGGGCCAGAAGGACGGCGCCGGGGCGGATGGACGCCGTGGGCCGCTCCACCGTTTCGCCCGCTTCCTCCACCAGAACCGTCTCAGGGCGCAGGCCGATCAGCGCCTCGATGGCCGCCCCCGTGCGGCCCCGTGCGCGGGCCTCCATCCAGCGGCCGATGAGGATCAGGGTCACGATCACCGCCGCCGCCTCGAAATAGACCGCGCGGGCGGCCTCGGGCAGCAGCGTGGGCACAATCAGCACGGCAACGGAATAGAGCCATGCGGCGAGCGTGCCGAGGGCGACGAGGCTGTTCATCTCGGGCGCGCCGCGCATCAGGGCGGGCAGGCCGATTTGGTAGAACGCGCGGCCTGGCCACGCCATGACGAGGGTGGTCAGGAGCGCTTGGATCCACCAGCTAACCCCGGTGCCGATGCTGCCCGCGATCCAGTGATGCATGTCTGGGATCACGTGACTGCCCATCTCCAGCACGAAGACAGGCAGGGTCAGCGCCCCTGCGATCAGCGCGGCACGGAGGGCGGAGTTAGTCTCTGATATGGCTGAATTCGGCTCTGAGGCATCCTCAAGCGTGGCGGGGTAGCCTGCGCGTGTTAGAGCATCAGCCAAAGCCTTGGCATCGCTGAGCGCCGCGATATGGATGATGCGCGCCGTGCGATCGGCGAGGTTCACATGGGCCGCGCTCACCCCCGGCAGTTTGCTCAGCGCCGCCTCCGCCCGCCCGATGCAGGACGCGCAATGCATCCCGTCGACACGCAGCACCGTCTCGGAGAGGTGCGCAGGGTATCCAGCGGTGCGCAGGGCGCTTGTGATTGCCTCAGGCGTGGCGTCCCCTGGGGCGATCTCCGCCATGCGGCTCGCGAAGTTCACCGTAGCACTCTGCACCCCAGGCACGGCGGCGATGGCACGCTCCGCCCGCCCCGCGCATCCCGCGCAGGAAAGGTTGTCGATGGGTAGGGTGAGGGTCTGGGCCATTGCGTGTCCTTTAGTCGGTCACGCCTTACATAAGGGTTCCCGTGACGGGAAGGTCAAGGGGTGCTGCGATATCGAAACACACC
>CALGEH010000202.1 GCA_937881735.1 uncultured Shimia sp. | reverse complement strand
ATTCCGATTAAACCTATATTTTAAAGGCAAATGAGCGCCCTGCACTTATCCACAGGGCACGGCCTGATCCCTCGCAGCGTGTATTTCCAGCGGCCGCAATAAGGCAAGGATGGCCCATTTTCGAACCATATCGGACACTTTCCCACCAATTTTTTCTTTCTGGCTCACAGCACCTGTCATAGAACGAATGAGCCCAACTGGGGGGCGATGTTTTAGGTCACGGGGGCGACCACATGGAACGCGCATTGTTTGATGCGGGAGACGTGTGATTGCCATGTTGCTTGTCAACGTGATGAACGCGCGAAAAAGCAGGGTTGAACCTGTGAGGTGAAGCGAGTTTCGCTCTCACCCTACTCCCCACATTGAATATGCGAGGCCCGTGCTGGTCGCTTTGTGAGTGTTAGGCATTCTCGGCGGCGTTTGGAATTGATCCGAAATCAAGCGGCGCGCCGGAAACGGTCGTATATTTAGGAGAGTAACACGTCGATTGACAGAACAGATACCGGCGCAGGCGTCTATGATGGCGACGAAACCGACAACCTGATTGATGCGGCCGCAGGCCCGGATGCCGATGGTGATGTGATCGATGGTGGTGATGCGTCCCTGCCGGGCGAGTCCGGCGATCAGGACATCGTGAACGCGGGCGATGACGAGCTGAATGGCCGCGCGGGCGATGACCTGCTGGCCGGTGACCGTGACACGACCGACAACCTCGAAGGCGGACGCGAAGTGTTCCGCTGGAGCGAAGCAACCGATCCCGATGGGGCCGATGGCACCCCGGGCATCGATGATGGCGACGCGTTGGGCGGCTTCACGCTGAACACTGGCTCGGTGGATGTGACCTTCTCGACCACCTCCACGGGTGCGAACAACTCAACTGTTTTTGCAGACAACTTCCATTTGGTCACTGGCATTGTAGATGACGGCAGCGGCGTTGACGCCAACAGCTCGCTCGACAATGTGGCAAACGGCGAGGGTAACGCCGCCGAATTCGCGTTGGATTTCTCTAACCCGGTCGAGAATGTCTCGTTCCGCATCAACGATGTGGATGCCGATGGCGTTGTCACCGTCACAGCGATTGGTCCTGATGGGCCGATCACGGTGAACCTGACCGCGGGTGCCAATGTCACCTTGCTTGACAATGATGCTGTCCCAGGTGCCGAAACCGCCGACAGCAATGGCGGCAACGAAGACGATTCCTCGCCGAACTACTCGGTTCTGGTCGATATTCCCGGCCCGGTGAGCCAGATCGTCGTGACGCATGCGCAAGATGGTCCCGCGAATTCGGGCATCAAGCTGACGGATGTGTATTTCGATGCGGCTCCTGTTGTGGCCGTGGGCGACGACACGCTGAACGGCGAAGAGGGTGACGACATCCTGATCGGCGAAGGTGGCGACGACGTGCTGACCGGTGGCGAGGGTGCCGACGACATTCAGGGCGGTGATGACGCTGACCTGATCATCGGCGCCAATGGCGGCGATACAATCGACGGCGGCTCGGGCGGCGACGACGACGACACGCTCGATCTGCGCGACAGCGGGCCCTTGAACATCGTTGATCAAGAGGTCGATCCCGATGGCAACTCCACCAGCGGCACGATCGAGTTTCTCGACCCGGTGACTGGTGCAGTGACGGGTATCAGCAATTTCTCCGAGATCGAGAACCTCTTGTTGCCTGAAGCGAACACAGATCCAGTTGCAGTGAACGATAGCATCACCACAGCGCCCGGTGTCGCGGTCGACATCTCCGTTTTGGAAAATGACGACGATGCGGATGGCGATACATTGACGGTTTTCAATGCCAGCGACGGCGACAATGGCACCGTGGTCAACAATGGTGACGGCACGGTGACCTACACACCGAATGCAGGTTTCACCGGGACGGATTCTTTCTTCTACGACATCTCTGATGGTCGTGGCGGCATAGATAGTGCCGAAGTCTTCGTGACGATTTCGGACGATCCCGTGCCACCCACGGGCCCTGACGGGATCGTGTCCGGCACGGCGGCAGGCGAGGTCATCGACCTTGGCTATACCGGGGATCCTGATGGCGACACGATTGATGCCAATGACGCGATCCTGCCCGGTGAAGGTCCGCAGGATGACATCGTAGAGGCAGGCGGCGGCGATGATACCGTACGCGGCCGTGAAGGTGACGACGACATCGATGGCGGAGACGGCGACGACAGCCTGCGCGGCGATGCGGGTGATGACAGCCTTGATGGCGGAGACGGTGACGACACGCTGCGCGGCGATGCGGGCGACAACACCCTTGTTGGCGGCGATGGCGATGACAGCTTGATCGGTGGCCCCGGTGTCGACTCGATCATCGGTGGCGATGGTCAGGACACGGCTCTCGGCGGCGGCGGTGATGATTTCATCGACACAAGCGCGCCCGTGGGTCTGCCCGGCACGCCCGGCTTCCCTCTGCCCGATGATGGGTTCGACGGCACGCCCTTCGTGCCTGCCGACACGGACCCAGACAATGACCGTGACCTCGTGGCAGGCGGCGCCGGCAATGACACCATCTTCACCGGCGATGATGCCGATACCATCACCGGCGGTGCCGGCGATGATGTGATCGATGGTGGTCTGGACGACGACGACATTGCAGGCGGTGCCGGCAATGACGAGATCATTGCAGGGGAGGGCAGCGATACTGTCTTCGGTGGCGACGGTGACGACACCATCTTCGGTGGGATCAACGGGCCGGGTGTGAACATCCCTGACGCAATTGACCCCGAGCTCGACAATGGCGACGATTTCCTCGACGGCGGCGCGGGTGACGATTTGATCTTCGGCGAGGATGACAACGACACAATCCTCGGCGGCATCGGCAACGACACGCTGGACGGCGGCATCGACGATGACTTCATCCGCGGGCAGGACGGTGACGACAGCATTCTCGGCGGCGGTGGCGATGACAGCCTGCGTGGTGGTAATGGCGACGACATCATCGAAGGCGGCGACGGTGACGACACGATCGAAGGTCGGGCCGACAATGACACCATCATCGGCGGTGCCGGTGCGGATGACATGTCGGGCGATACCGGGCGTGATACGTTCATCATCGGCTCTTCCGACGATGGCAATGGCGACAATGCCGACGGCGGCTCGGGCGGCGACGATTTCGACACGCTGGACCTCACTGGCGCGGGTGATTTTGAGATCACCGATCGCACAGTGGACCCTGATGGCAACTCGATCTCCGGTACGCTGAACTTCCTTGATCCGGCGGGCACGATCACCGGCACGATGACCTTCCAGGAAATCGTGCGGATCATCCCCTGCTTCACGCCGGGCACCAAGATCGCAACCCCGCAGGGCGAACGTCTGGTGGAGGACCTCGAAGTGGGTGACAAAGTCATCACCCGCGACAATGGTCTTCAGGAAATCCGCTGGGTTGGTCGCCGGGACTTGGAAGGGCGCGAGCTTCTTCAGGCCCCACAGATGAAGCCGGTTCTGATCCGTGCAGGCGCCTTGGGCCGTAGCCTGCCCGAGACAGACCTGCTGGTCAGCCCGAACCACCGGGTTCTGATCAACAACGAGAAGTCGGCGCTCTACTTCGAGGACCGTGAGGTTCTCGTTGCGGCCAAGCACCTGACCGATCTGGAAGGGGTGGACGCGGTCGACACAGACGCCGTGACCTAAATCCACTTCATGTTCGATCAGCACGAGGTCGTGCTCTCCAACGGCAGCTGGACCGAAAGCTTTCAGCCCGGCGAGCAGACTTTGGGCGACATGGACACCGAGCAGCGCGAGGAGATCTTCATGCTCTTCCCCGAACTGCGCGACGCGGAAGGCATTGCCGCCTATCAGGCTGCACGCCGCTCGCTGAAAAAGCACGAAGCGAAGCTTCTGACGAAATAAGCCTTTGCAGCAGGGTCGGCCCGGCTCCCATGTTGGGAGGCGGGCCGCTCCGCGGAATCGGTCGCGGGGGCTATATCGGTTTCGAGTGGGAACAATCCCGGCAATGCGCCGGGATTGTTTCGTTTTAAGATACAATAAAGCGGTAAACAGCGCATGGCGGGCCGTCACTTCGGCTGGTTTGCGCACAAGCGTCAGTAATTCCCCTCACGACGATTTCCCGCCCCCTCTACATAAATAATATGGATTAAATTGTCCGCTCTGCCCCTGGCGCTACCGGGATGCGGCGACAGGATTACGGGGGAACTGCACATGGCCACGATTCCTGGAAGCGCGGGAGGTGATACGCTGCGCGGCACCAATGAAGATGATCTTATCACCGGGCTTGGTGGTGCGGATCTGATCTCGGGCGAGGGGGCTGATGACAGCATCCTCGGCGGTGCGGGTAATGACACGCTCTTTGGTGATGCGGGTGAGGGCACGGCGCTTGGCCTAGATGCCTCTCCGCTGACGCTGAGTTTTGGCAACGTGGTGTCGGATAGCTCCACTGGGAACAATAACGCGCAAGAGGGTGATGTCGCGATCTACCGCGATGTGGCGACATTGGAGGA
Source organism: uncultured Shimia sp. (assembly GCA_937881735.1). GTDB lineage: Bacteria > Pseudomonadota > Alphaproteobacteria > Rhodobacterales > Rhodobacteraceae > Roseovarius. Next base: position 7,782 of record CALGEH010000202.1, on the reverse strand, counting down.
TGGCACATCGGTCTGGGGACGTCTTGTCCTTACGGGCCGGAGCGATACCGACCTCAATGTGGACCTCACCGGTGGGGCCGGATTTGAGATCATCCTCAACAATGGCAGGGGGTCCGGAGCCGCGAATGGTGGGGAGACGGCTTCCTTCCGGTTGGAGTTTTTCGATCCGACCACGGGCGCGCCCGTAGCACTCAACTCCACCGCGACGATCAACGATCTGGACCGCAACAGCGTTGGCGATCAGGAATCCGTCACCATCGATTCCGGCAGCTTCAGCGCCTTTTCCACAGCCGCCGACACCTCCATCGCGCTGACCCAAACCGCGGGGACCGTCACCGCTGCGGGGACTGAACAGAACAGCCCGTCCGATCAGGACGGATGGTTCTCGGCCGCATTCGAGAACCGTGAGTTCGTCGAATTTACACTTGAAACCCGCACCACAGGCTCGGGGTTCAGCTTTTCTGGCGATCTCATAGACGATCCTGTCGTCACGCCGTTTGTCGAGGGCGATGATACCATTCTGGGCGGCGCGGGGCCCGATGAAATCCTCGGTCAGGGCGGCGATGACAGCCTTGATGGTGGCGCGGGCTCTGACATTGTCGAGGGCGGCACGGGCGAGGATACGATCATCGCGGGGCCGGGCGATGATACCATCTTGGGCGGCGAGCAATCAGACCTTATCCCGGTGCGCGCGGGCGGAAACCACGTGATCACCGGTGGCGAGGATGCCGATGGGAGCGATCAAGACGTGCTCGACCTGAGCGGAGTGGACAAGAACGTGATCCGCACAGGGCTGGAATCGGGCCGGGTGGAGTTTCTGGATGCCGCGGGCAACGTCACCTCTACGGCCGAATTCAGCGAGATTGAGCGGGTGATCTGCTTCACGCCCGGCACGGCCGTGGCCACGCCGCGCGGCCTGCGCCCGGTCGAGGATCTACGCCCCGGTGACACGGTTATCACCCGCGACAAGGGCATCCGCGAGCTGTGCTGGACCGGGCAAAACGCGCTGAGCCATGCGGCTCTGAAGGCCGCACGCGGGTTGCGGCCGGTCTTCATCAAGGCGGGCGCTTTGGGCGAGGAGATGCCCGACTGGGATATGATGGTCAGCCCCAATCACCGGATGCTTCTGGCCAGTAGTCAGGCCGAAATGATGTTCGGCGAGCGTGAAGTTCTGGTCGCGGCCAAGCATCTTACGGGGCTGCGCGGCGTGCGCCGCATGATCCCCGACGCTGGCACGACCTATGTTTACGTGATGTGTGACCGCCACGAGGTGCTTTTGGCCGATGGTGTCTGGAGCGAGAGTTTTCAGCCTGGCGAGCAGGCCATGCAAAGCGTGAGCGGTGCCCAACGCGATGAAATCGTTTCTCTTTGCCCCGCGCTTGCGGATGGGGATGCCGCAGGGTTCGGGGCTGCGCGCGTGTCGCTGAGATCACGCGAGGCGCAGGCTTTGCTCGGTGCCCCGGCGCGCTAAAGCCCTGTGCGCTTGCGCCATGCCTCCCACGCCTCGGGCGTGTCGAGGTCGGTCAGGGCGCGCGCGTCGGGCAGGGGATGCAGGCGGATGTTATCGCCCTTCAGAAGCGCCCCCGCGCCCTGATCCCCCTTGAGCCGCCCCAGCGCGCCGAACCACGCGCGCGGAAAGATCACCGGATGCCCCGGCGCGCCCTGCGCCGTCGCACCGCGCAAAACGGCCCCGGGGTGCTTGTTGTATGAGGCGATCACCGCCTCCAGATCGGCCTGCTCAATCTCGGGCAGGTCGGGCAGGAGCACCATCAGTGCCGTCACTGGCGCGCCCAAAGCGGTGATGCCTGCGCGGATCGACGCGGCGATCCCCTCATCGGGCTTTTCCACCCAGACATGGCGCGCGCGTGGCACCTTGTTCAGCGCCTCGGCCCGTTTTGGCCTGTCCGCCCGCAAGGTCACATAGACCTCAGACCCTGTGGCCAGTGCGCGGCGCACTTGGCGGACGAGGAGGGCTTCACCCCCCACCGGCTCCATGAGTTTGTCGCGCCCGCCCATGCGCTGTGACGCGCCGGCTGCGGGCATCAGAATGGCGAGATTCATCCCGCCTCCACCGCGCGGGCCAGCGCGCAGAACTGCTCCAGCGTCACCGTCTCGGCCCGGTCCGTGGGGGCAATGCCCGCCGCAATCAGGCGGTCCTCGATATCCGGGGCGAGCCCCTTGAGTGCCGCGCGCAGCATCTTGCGCCGCTGGTTGAAAGCCTTGGCCACGACCCGCTCCAGCACCTTCTGGCTGGCGGGGTAATGCGGCTCGGCCAGCGCCTCGATATGCACCACGGCGGAGGAGACTTTGGGCGGTGGCGTGAAGGCCCCCGGCGGCAGGCTCATCGCGATGCGCGCCGTGCTGCGCCACTGCGCCAGAAGTGCCAGACGTCCGTAGGCCTTGGAGCCGGGCGTGGCCACGATCCGCTCGGCCACTTCGCGCTGAAACATCAGCGTAAGGCTCTGCCAATAGGGCGGCCAGTCGGCCGGGGTGAGCCAGCGGATCAAAAGCTCCGTGCCGATGTTATACGGCAGGTTGGCGGCCACGCGGATGGGCGGTGTGAGGTATTTGAGCGGGTCAATCGCCAGCGCGTCACCCTCCAGCACCGTGAGCCGTGCGGGGTAGGCCGCTGCGATGTCGGCCAGCGCAGGCAGGCAGCGCGCGTCCTTCTCGATGGCCAGAACATGCCGCGCCCCGGCCTCCAGAAGCCCGCGTGTGAGGCCGCCCGGTCCGGGGCCGATCTCGAGCACATCACAGGCGCTCACATCGCCCGCCTGGCGCGCGATCTTGCCCGTAAGGTTCAGATCCAGCAGGAAATTCTGCCCCATGGATTTGCGCGCCGTGAGGCCATGCGCCGCGATCACCTCCCGCAAGGGAGGAAGAGCGCCCCCGCTCATGCCCGCCGCGCCGCGCCCATGCGCGCCGCCATGCGCAGGGCCTCAATCAGCGAGGTCGGGTTCGCCCGCGCTTGGCCCGCGATATCAAGTGCTGTGCCATGATCGGGCGATGTCCGCACGATGGGCAGGCCGAGCGTGACATTCACACCCCGGTCGAAATCCAGCGTCTTGATCGGGATGAGGGCCTGGTCGTGATACATGCAAACGGCGGCGTCATAGCCCGCGCGCGCCGCTGCATGAAACATCGTGTCGGCAGACATTGGCCCGCGCACGTCCATGCCCTCACGGCGCAGCTCATCTACAACGGGGCCAATCATCTGGGTCTCCTCCAGCCCCATCTTGCCACCTTCGCCCGCATGGGGGTTGAGGCCTGCCACCACAATCCGGGGCGCCTCGATCCCGAAATCACGGATCAGCCCCGCATGGGTGATCTGCAGCGTCTCGCGCAGACCCGCGGCGGTAAGTGTGGCAGGCACGTCCTTCAAGGGAATATGGATCGTCGCAGGCACGACGCGCAGCTGATCCGAAGCCAGCATCATCACCACCTGTTTCACGCCACACAGGGCCGCGAGGTATTCCGTATGACCGGGATAGGCAAAGCCCGCCCCGTCCTGAAGCGCCTTTTTGTGGATTGGGGCCGTGCAAAGCGCCGAGGCTGCACCCGATTGCACAAGCTCCACACCGCGCGCGATGGCGCTGATCACGCCCTCGGCATGGTCTGGATTGGGTGTGCCGAGCGTGAGGGCCCCGGGTATCTCGTGCACCAAAACCGGAAGGCCCTGCGCGCTCAGCGCTTCTTGCGGTGATGTGATCTCAGTTATCTCTGTGCCGGGGGGCAAGTGTCGCGGATCGCCGATCCAGAAGAACGGCAGCGCCGGGCCAAGCGCGGCCCGCGCGCGGGCTGCGATCTCGGGGCCGATCCCCGCCGGCTCCCCGCAGCTCAGCGCGACCGGGGGCAGGGGGCCGGACATCAGTATTCGATGATCCGCGCCTCGGAGCGCAGCTGCTCAAGATAGCCGTCGGAGAAGCTCTCCATCCGTTGATTGGCGATCTGAGCCGAAAGCTGTGCTGTCTCGTCGGGCGCAAGCTCCACAGTTTCGCCGCCGTCTGTCCCCTCAGCCGTTTCGGCAGCTTGAGGTGCCGCAGGCGTGGCGGGGTCTTCGGCAATCACTTCGGCCCGGCCGCACATCATCAACAGAACCAGCGTTTGTCCGTTTGCCCGCGTCATGGTGTAATCCACCTCGCCGGGGTCGAGGCGCGACAACACAATGGCGATGTCTTGTGGAATTTCGGATGGCGCTTTGGTGCCGCGTTCGAGCACTGCTTCCGGCTGGCCTTGGGCCACACCATAGAGGTCATCGCAGGTGTCCGTATCCGCGTCGATCTGCGCGGCGCGCGCGAGCGCCGCATCGCTGCGCCCACCATCGATGTAATAAGCGGCATATTCAATTGCGGAATACTCGGGCTGTGCCACGTCGATCTCTTCGATATCGCGCATCTGGAAGAGGGCCACGGCCCCGTCAAGTGGCAGCGGATCGGTCACTTCGCCGGGCGCGAGGCCCAGAACAATCGTGCGCAGGCCAGCGGGCAGGCGGGTGATCGGCGTCCACGGCATCTGCCCGCCACGATCGCGTGTGGGGGTCGCGGAGAAGCGCCGCGCCTCGGCCGCGAAGGCAGATTGGCTATCCAATTCGGAAATGCGGGTGGCGTTGGCCATCACCTCTTCTTGGTTTTGCGGCGTCATCGGGATGATGATCTCCGACAAAAGCACGCGCACACCGGTGTCAGAGCCGATTGCGTTGCGCGCACGCTCCAGATCATCCTCGCTGACCGATATACGCGCGCTGAACCGCACCCGCGTTACCTCGCGCCATGTCAGGCCCGCGCGCACAAACTCGCGCAAGGTTTCCTTGCCAACGCCGCCACGTTCCAAAAGTTGGATCATTTGCTCGGCGGTAAGGTTCCCACGGGCGGCAAATTCTTCCATCCCGGTGGCGATCTCTTCATCGCTCAGCACGATGCCTTGGCGGTTGGCCGCTTCCAGCTTAAGGCGGTCCTCGATCAATTGCTCACGCGCCAGTTTGTTGGGTTCGGCGGGCGCGCGCAGCAGGCCCAGAAGACGGGCGCGCTGCTCCAGATCATAGCGGGTGATGGCATGTCCATTTACCTTGATTACAGGTTCGAACAGACCTTGGGCCATGGCAGGCGGGGCTATGGCGGTCGCACTCAGGCAAGTGCCCATAATTAGGGCGGCTGTCAGGTGGCGAAGGGGGCGCATCAATTTCATTTGCAATCTCGCACGTAGCTTTTGTCTTCGGTCCGGGTAGAAAACCCGCGCAGCCCCACCGTGAGGCTGATATCAGTCGATGGGCTCAGGATAGTGGAAGAGGCGAACCTGCGCGAGGCCGAAAGCGCGATATCCACGCATTCGTTCGTATATTGAAGGCCGACCCCTGCAGTGACGCTTTCATCGTTCACCACGTCATAGCGCCATTCCGCGCGTCCGGTCCAATGGCGCGACAACCGGTAGGAGCCGTCAAACGCCCATTCAGAGACGTTGCGGGGGCGCTCTTCCATCAGATCGGCGCGGAGCCAAATATAGGTGGCGCCCAGATTGGCGAGGTCATTTTGCCAGCTGGCGCGGGCTTCTGCTTTGGTGGTTGATAAATCCTTGTCGAAGAGGCCGCGTGCGGCAAAGGCCAGCCCGTTCTGGGCCGCAATTTGCCCGGCGATGAGCGTGTCGGAGAATTCCCCGCGCAGCCCCGAGGTGCTGGAGAAGGTCATCCCGCCCGTGGCTTCGCGCTGCGTGCGGTCGCGTACGATTTGCCCGAAGCTGAGCGTGCTGGAGAGCCCGTCAGGAGCAAACCGGGACCATGTCAGCCCATAAGCCGCACTCAGCCCCCGCTCGCGGCGGTCATCGGCCGCAAAGCGCGACAACGACAATAGATTGCCTTCGTCAAATTCGGTGCGCGTGGCCCGCTCATTGGGCACGTTTGGCGTGTTGCTGCCTGCCCAAGCCAATTGCAGCGCAGGCTCTATTACATGGCTCACGCCGCGCGGCGTTGTCTTGGCCAGCGGATAGCGGAAGGTGATGGCAGCGACAGGGGTCACGTCCGTCTCGGAGCTGAGCGAGGTGGCGCCCGCGCCCGCGATCTCAAAATGATCCACGGCGAGACCCGCTTGCACACCCGCGCGGATGCCGCCCATCAGGGTCCAGCTGCGCAGCCATGCCGCTTCGGTAGTCACCCGTGTCACATCACGCCCATCGGCAAACAGATCGATGTCGGGACCATCGGTGGTTAGACCAGAGGTGCGGTAACCGCTCGCGATCTCAGCGGAGAAGCGCAACTCTCCCCCCGTGGCGGCAGGAAAGAAACGCTTCTCGTAGGCTGCATCGGCGGTGACGGTGGGCAGGGTCGAGTTGCTTTGGTTCAAAAGCAGGTTTTCGTAATAGGTGAGGGCGGCGCGCATCGACTCGTCGCGGTCCACACGCTCGATTGAAATCTCGCTGTCGAGCCTCTCTTTGGTGGAATAATCGTAGTCCACAAGATAGGCGTCATCATTCACCGCTTCGATATCGAAGCGCAGGATGTAGTCATTGCGCAGATCGAACACGCCGCGCCCAAAGATGTATCCGCGTGTTCCGCGCCGCCCGCGTCCCAGCTCATCATCGGAAATTGCGCCGTTGAACTCGATCCCGCCATTCGCGAAGGCTTGTCTGTAGCGCAACTCAAGCGTTCGCGTCTCGGTCGAGAGATAGGGCGTAATGGTGAGGTCTTTGTGATCACCAATACGGATGAAATACGGGGCCTTGAACCCTACACCGAGCAGGGTGGAGTTGTAGAGTGAGGGGATAAGAAAGCCCGTTGCGCGCTCCAGCGTGGGATCGGGCAGGCGCAGGCGGGGCATGTAGAACACGGGCGTATCAAAGATGCGGAACTGCGCATCGTCGAGATAGAGCTGGCGTGTTTCTTGGTCATGAACCACGCGCCGGGCGCGGATCTGCCACAGGGGGGGGCGACCATCGGTGCAAACCTGACACGAGGTGACGGCGGTTTTGTAAAGCTGGGTGTAGCGCCCCTCGACACGGTTCATCTGCTGTGCAGCCAACTGCAATTGATCGTCCATCACGATGCGCGCGCCGCGCAGGATGCCGTTGTGCATCTCTGTGTCGAGTTCCCCACTATCCGCCAGAACAACCGTATAGTCCCCGTCATCAAGCGTTATGGGTCCGTCCAGAACCAAAGTCTCGCGGGTCTGATCGTAAGTGATGGAGCGCGCCGTGATCCGCCGCCCCTGATAAAGCGCTTCGACATTGCCCTCGGCGACCAACGTATCATTGCCGGTGATATAGACATCATCGGCGATCAGAACGGCGGGCCCGGTATCTTGGCCGGCGCCTGGCAAAAGGCCCTGCGCCACGGCCAGCACTGGCATCACAAGCGCCATCCAGAGCGCCAGAACCGGGAGAAGGCGGGTCATGCGCATCATCCTTCCTCCGTGTGCAGCAACAAGCCCGCCGCCAGCAGGAAGGAGGCAATCGGCGGTGCCCAGGCGGCTAGGATCACGGGGATTTGGCCGTTCTCGCCGAGCACTTGTGCGAAGTTACGCACGTAATGCAGGGTGAACCCCAACATGATCGCCGTCAATACCGACACCCCTGTGTTCGAGGTGCACCCATGGCGCATTGTGAAGGCCGCCGCCACCAGCACGAGGGCCATGAGAAAGAGGGGCCGTGCCAGTTCCATCTGAAACCATACCGCATAACGGCGCGCGGAAAACCCGGCCTCCTCAAGCTGTGTGATGAATTCGGGCAAATCCCAGAGTGATATGTATTCCGGCTTGCCGAAACTATCGACGATCCGGTCCCGTGTGAGGGGGGATG
>CALGEH010000201.1 GCA_937881735.1 uncultured Shimia sp. | reverse complement strand
GCAGGATCATCCCCTGCAGGCGGTCGGAATTATCTTGTGCGAAGCGGCGGGCGATCATGCCGCCCAGGGAGAACCCGGTGATCACCGCGCGCGGGATGCCGCAGTGATCCATAAGGCCATAGAGTTGCTGAGAAAAAAGCGTGAGGCTTGGCGCGTCTGAAGGGTCTGCGGAGCCGCCATGGCCGTAGAGATCATAGCTCAGCACCCGGTAGTCACCGATCAGCGCGGGCACCGTCCATTGCCAGCACGCCCGGTTCAACCCAAGCCCGTGGATCATCACGACGACCGGCGCGCCCTCAGGACCGCGCAGCGCGTATCGCGTGCCGTCCGGGGCCACATCACTGGCGTTATTCTCCGTCGCGTTCATCCACATCCCTCCCTCAGGCGTAAATTGCCCCGATCACATGCGCCCCATTATGGATTTTTCGCCAAACCATGTCGAATTGTCGGGGCCGCGCGATGCAAAAGCCGCCATCAATGGGACATACTTTAACGGGGACGCGGGCCATGGCCGATATCAAAACCTATCAGATGTTGATCGACGGGGCGTGGGTCGATGCCTCGGATGGTGGCCAATTCGAGAGCACGAACCCCACCACCGGTGCCGTCTGGAGCCGCGTGCCGGAGGCCACCGAGGCGGATGTAAACCGCGCGGTTGAAGCCGCGCATCGCGCCTTCACCGACGGTCCATGGGGACGCATGACGCCCACCGAGCGCGGGAAATGCCTGCGGACGCTGGGCGATCTTCTGGCCGAGCGGTCCGAGGCGCTGGGGCGCACCGAATCCATCGACACGGGCAAAATGCTCAAGGAAACCCGCTGGCAGGCGAAATACATCGCCGAATTCTTCCACTTCTTCGCGGGTTGCGCCGACAAGGTCAGCGGCGAGACGCTGCCCATCGACAAGCCCGACATGTTCGTCTTCACCAAGCGCGAACCGCTTGGCGTGGTGGCCGCTGTTGTGCCGTGGAATTCGCAACTGTTTCTTGTGGCGGTAAAGCTTGGCCCGGCCTTGGCGGCGGGCAATACCGTGGTGCTGAAAGCGTCGGAGCATGCAAGTGCCGCGATGCTGGAGTTTGGCCAGCTGATCGAGGCGGCGGGCATCCCGCCGGGCGTGGTCAACATCGTCACCGGCCATGGGGAGCCGTGCGGGCGCGCACTGACATCACACCCTCTGGTCGCGCGGGTATCGTTTACCGGCGGGCCCAATGCCGCGCGCCATGTGCTTGAAAACGTGAAGACCAACTTCGCCGAGGTCTCGCTGGAGCTGGGCGGGAAATCCCCCATCATCGTCTTTGAGGACGCCGATATCGAAAGCGCGGTCAACGCCGCCATCGCCGGAATTTTTGGCGCGACGGGGCAAAGCTGCGTCGCGGGATCGCGGCTTTATCTGCACGCGGATATTGCCGATGCGTTTCTGGAACGGATGACCGATATGGCCCGGCAGATCGTGATTGGCGACCCGCTCGAGGAGGCCACGCAGATGGGCCCGCTGTGCACCCAAGGGCAGCTGGAGCATATCCGGACCGAGGTTGCTCATGCCCGATCTGAGGGCGGAACCGTCCTGACCGGCGGCAAGCAGCCGGACCAAGCGGGGCTTTTCTATGAGCCCACGATTATCGACTGCCCGCGTCAGGACATGCGCATCATCGACACCGAGCTTTTCGGCCCCGTGGTCTGCACCCAGCGCTTTACCAGCGAAGAGGAGGCCCTGACCCTCGCCAATGACAGCCAGCACGGCCTTGCCGCCGGGATATTCACCGCCAATGGCGCGCGGCAATTGCGCATGGCCGACCGTGTGCGCGCAGGCATCGTCTGGGTCAACACCTACCGGGCCGTCTCGCCCATCGCGGCGTTTGGCGGGGTCAAAGGGTCCGGCTATGGCCGCGAAAGCGGGTTTCAGGCGATCTATGACTACACCCGGCCCAAGACCGTCTGGATCAACACCTCAGACGCCCCAATGGCCAACCCTTTCGTGATGCGCTGAGCCCAGAGGCCCGGCAACAAGGAGCTGAACACATGAAATTCCACCTCGCGGTCAATCTGGAGCGGATCGACAATAGCCTCGACATGAACGATGTGGCCCGCCACACGCTTGAGATGGTGCAGATCGCCGAGGAGGGTGGCTTCGATATCGTCTGGTCGGCCGAGCATCACGCGCTGGAGATGACGATCGCGCCCAACCCGTTTCAACTGCTCACATGGTGGGCGGGCGAGACCAGCCGCATCCGCCTTGGCACCGCCGTGGCCACCGCCGCGTATTGGCACCCCATCAACCTCGCGGGCGAGGCGGCGATGGTGGACCTTCTGAGTGGCGGGCGGCTTGAGTTCGGCATCGGCTCGGGCGCGTATCAGCGCGAATTTGACCGGATGAAGCCGGGGTTGAAGCAATCGGACGCGTGGCGCTACATGCAGGAAATGCTGCCCGTGGTGCGCGATCTGTGGCAGGGCGATGTGGCCCACGAGGGGGAGTTCTGGCAATTCCCCACCTCCACCTCGGTGCCCAAACCCGTGCAGCCGCACGTGCCTGTCTGGGTCTCCGCCCGCTCGCCCATCACCTATGACTACGCAATGCGCAATCGCTGCCACGTCAATTGCTGGCCCCTCACCCGCCCCTTTGCCGAGGCCGAGCTCTATAAACAGCAGCTTGATGAGGCGATTGCCAAGGCCGATAACGGCTGGACCCCGCGCTTTGCGCTGATGCGCCACGCCTGCCTTTATGACAACGATGCCGACCGGCGCGCGGCCCTCGACGCCATCCGTACCCTGCTCAGCCAGTTCGAGAACCTCTTTCGCAATTCCGGCGAGGTGGTGAACGGCTTTCCAGCCTCCATCCCACTCGATCAGCTCGAAGGGCGCGAGCAGTATGACCCTGACATGCTTGAGCAAAACCTGATGTTCGGCTCGCCCGACACGGTGATCCAGAAGCTCAAACGCTATCAGGCGCTGGGGGCCGACGAGTTCATCTATTATGCCTCAATGGGCCTCGATCACGCCGCACAACAACGCTCGCTGCGGATGTTCTGCAACGAAGTCATTCCGGAATTCAGGTAAGGAGAACTGCCAAGCTCTACCCGCCAGATCCGCGCGCCCGCCCGCGCACGCAGCCTGAGCCACGCAACAAGCGCCCGCGCCCGGCAATGCTCCGCGCCCCAACTGCCCAGAACAAAGACCCGATCCGCAGGCGGCAAGCCATCATTGGCAAGGGTCACCGTGGCCACCATCGCGTTGCTGGCAGTCACTTTGGCCCCGTCAAACGACACGACCTCCCACGAAAAGACCGGGCGCAGCGCGAGGTAAATGGCGACGCGCATCGTCTCGATCATGGTGATCAGGGTGGCCATGTTGACCCGCGGCACCACGACGAAAATCGCATGCACCTGCGCACGCGGCATATGGGCCTGAACGTCGATCTGCATTGTTAGGCAGCCCCGCGCAAAGGTGCGTATTTTCGCCATGATACGCCAAGCGATGGCGAATGACTGACGGGTTTTTCACCTCGCACGGAGCCACCAAGCGCTCTATACTGACGCAAAACAAGACTGCAGAGCAGGACCAGACAGGCATGACACCCAACGCGGATTTCAACATCGTCATCGTCGCCCAAAGCGGGCGGCTGCAATATGAGGCAATCCTTTTTTGCGCCTCGCTGCGCGAGATGAGCCCGCTCTGGCAAGGCCGACTGTTTATCGCCGAGCCACAACCCGGACCCAAATGGGATGGCGATCCGCGCATAAGGGGCGAAGAGACGCGCGAACTGCTCTTGGAGCTTGGGGCCGAAATTATCCCCTTTCAAAACCGTCATTTTGGCCAGAAATACCCCTATGGCAACAAGATCGAGATGCTGAGCGCGCTGCCAGAGGGGGAGCCGTTCGTGTTCTTTGACACAGACACGCTGATCACCGGCGAATTGTCCGACGTGCCGTTTGATTTCGAGCGCCCTTCCGCCTCGCTGCGCCGTGAGGGTACATGGCCCAAGCCCGAGCTTTATGGTCCCGGCTATGCGGGCATCTGGAAATCGCTCTACGACATGTTTGGGCTGGATTTTGAAAGCTCTCTCGACCTAAGCGAGCCTGATGAGTTTTGGCGTCGCTATCTCTATTTCAACGCAGGCTTTTTCTATTACAAATGCCCCCACGCGTTCGGCGCACTCTTTCTTGAATACGCCAAGGCGATCCGTAACGATCCGCCTGACACGCTTGTGTGTCAGGAGCTTGATCCGTGGCTCGATCAGGTGGCACTGCCTTTGGTGATCCACACACTTGGCGGCGGGCGCGATACGCTGCCCGAGGGCTGGCTCGACGGGGCCACGACCTGCCATTACCGCCTTCTTCCGCTGCTTTTTGCCCGCGAGAGCGATCATGTGGTTGAAGTGCTCCACCATATCTGCGCACCCAACCGGGTGAAGCGTGTGGTCAAGGAATACGATCCGATCAAGCGGATGGTTTATCAAGGGCGCGGCCAAAAAGTCCGCGATATGTTCGACCAGGACAACCTGCCCCGCAGAGAGCAGGCGATCCGCAACCAGATCAAGCGCAACGGCTTCTGGATGCGCTGAGCATGGCGCCCGCAGCTTCGGCACCCCTGGTCCAAATCGCCCGCGCAAGATCAGCACTGGAGGCGAGCCTGACCATCGCGGCCCTAGAGGGCGCTGGCTTCAGCCCCTCCGCGCCGGGGTTTCACACGGTCCACACCCTGCCCTATTTCAGCACCGCCCTTGGCGGTATCCCCATCCACGTGCCGTCCCATGAAGCGCCCGAGGCAGCCGCCTTCCTCGCCGCCCTGCCCGCGCACCGGCGCACGGCACCGCGCCCACGCCCCGGCCCACTGGGGTGGGGCAAACGCATCCTTCTGCGCGCGACCTACCTGCTCACAGGGCCCGCGCCGCAGGATCAAGGCACCACGCGGCACAACCCGCCAAAAGACCCTAGCCTCTAAGCGTCACCCGCTAGACGTTGCGCCTGCAATGCCCTATCCAAAGCGCTAACGTTCATTACGGGGAGGCACCTCATGGCCTACGGTTTCGACACATTGCAAATCCACGCGGGCGCACGCCCCGATCCGGCCACCGGCGCGCGTCAGGTGCCGATCTATCAGACCACGGCCTATGTCTTCCGCGACGCAGAGCACGCGGCAGCCCTCTTCAACCTGCAAGAAGTGGGCTACATCTATTCGCGCCTCACCAATCCCACCGTCGCCGCTCTTCAGGAGCGTGTCGCGACACTTGAGGGCGGCGCGGGCGCTGTCTGCTGCTCCTCGGGTCACGCCGCGCAGATCATGGCGCTTTTCCCGATCATGGAGCCGGGGCGCAATGTGGTCGTCTCCACACGCCTCTATGGCGGGTCGGTCACGCAGTTCAGCCAGACGATCAAGCGCTTCGGCTGGTCCGCAAAGTTCGTCGATATTGACGATATGGACGCGATCAAAGCGGCCATCGACGACGACACCCGCGCGGTCTTCTGCGAATCCATCGCCAATCCCGGCGGGCATATCGCCGATCTGCGCAGCGTCGCCGATGTGGCCGATGCGGCGGGCCTGCCGCTTATCGTCGACAACACCACGGCCACGCCCTACCTCTGCCGCCCGATCGAGCATGGCGCGACCCTCGTGGTCCATTCCATGACCAAATACCTCACCGGCAATGGCACCGTCACCGGCGGCGTCGTGGTCGATAGCGGCACGTTCGACTGGTCGGCTTCCGACAAGTTCCCCTCGCTCAGCGCGCCTGAGCCCGCCTATCACGGCCTCAAATTCCACGAGACGTTCGGGCCGCTGGCCTTCACCTTCCACGGCATCGCCATCGGCCTGCGCGATCTCGGGATGACGCTGAACCCACAAGCGGCGCATTACACGCTGATGGGGATCGAGACGCTCAGCCTCAGGATGCAGCGCCATGTCGAGAATGCCACGGTGATCTCCGAATGGCTGGAAAAACATGACCGCGTGGCGGCCGTGACCTATGCGGGCCTCAAAAGCTCGCCCTACCATGACCGGATCAAAACCGTCTGCCCACGCGGCGCCAGCGGCCTCTTCACGGTCGAACTGAAGGGCGGCTACGATGCTTGCGTAAAATTCGTGGACGCGCTGGAGCTTTTCTCCCATGTGGCCAATCTGGGCGATACACGCAGCCTCGTCATCCACTCGGCCTCCACCACCCACCGCCAGCTTACGCCCGAGCAACAGACCGCCGCAGGTGCGGGCCCCGGCGTGGTGCGCATCTCCATCGGGACAGAGGATGCCGATGATCTCATCGCCGATCTCGATCAGGCCCTGACCAAAGCGGGTTAGACCAAACACCCGCCGGGGCGGATCATCCACCGCCCCGGCATCTTTGCCATCTTGAGCGCGCAAGATGCCCCGGTCCGATTACGGTGCCCCAAACCGCTCACATGGCGCGCGCGGGCTTTCCCTCGGCAACAACCTGCTATAACCTCGTGCAATGATGGGCGCAGGGTCCAAAACCCGGCCAGACACTGCTAGATCGTTTGAGATGAAACCAAATTTCGCGCTCACCCTTTCGTTCGAGGGCATCAGCCTGCTCCAACGGGCCTTCCCCGGCTGGACCAATCTGGGCGAGGTGTCACTGGCGAGCGGGGACCTTCCCGGTGATCTTGCAAGCCTGCGCGCCAAGGCCCCTGCCGATGCGCAGGTCAAACTGGTCCTGCCCAACGATCAGATAAAATTCATCACCCTGCCCGCACCTGACGGCGATCCCGAAGAGGCCGCCCGAGACGCCCTCACAGGGGCCACGCCCTACGAGGTGGACGATCTTTCGTATGATTTCGCAGTCTCGGACGGACAGATGCAAATCGCCGCCGTCGCGCGCGAAACACTGGCCGAGGCTGAGGCATTTGCCGGCGAGCATGGCTTCACGCCGATCTGCTTCGTGGCCATCCCCGAAAACGGCACCTTCACGGGCGAGCCATTTTTCGGCCCCACGGCCCACGCGCGCAGCCGCCTCACCCCGGGCGAAAGCATAGAGCGCGACAGCGCGCCCATCCGAATCATCAGCGCCCCGGCAACGCCCAAGGCGGCAGACACGCCAAAACCAGTGCCCGCGTCGATCCCCAAGCCTGCTGTCAACGAGGCCGCGACCGATAAGGCCGCCGAAACGGCACCTGCAAAGCCAGAGCCGAAACCGGAGCCAGACGCGGCGCCCCCCGAAGACACGCC
>CALGEH010000200.1 GCA_937881735.1 uncultured Shimia sp. | reverse complement strand
GCAGCACGTCCTCGGAACCGCCCTTAGCGGGCGGAAAGGCGACGGTGCGATCGAAAAGCTTGCTCAGAAGAGCGTCAAACGCAACGGCATCCCCGTCCAGAGCGAAGACTTTGATCACCTCAGGCCCCGGCTCCCCGCTCACCTCCAGCACGTAAGCCGCGCGCTCGGCAGGGATCAGGGCCAGCGCATCGGGTTGCGGCCCCGGCCGTGGCGCAAAGCGGTTGGGATAAATCATCTGCACCGCGCCCGCCGCATCCATGTTAAGAACAAAAAGCGTCGCATTCTCCACACCGCTTAAGGAAAAGGCGATGCGATCACCGGGCCTCAGCACGCCGTCAGCCGCGGCGCTCGCACTCTGCACATCCACCGCGCGCAGCTCAATGCTCAGCCCCTCGGGCGCGGGGCCAAGGGCGCGCAGCTGCGCCAGCGCATCCGCGCCTGCCTGCACGGGCAAGCTCAAGAAAGCGGCCATCACGACGATAGAGAACGGTTTGAACATTGCATCAGGTCCTCAGGGCTAAATGCCCTTTCGCGCCGACCTTACGCGGCTTGCGCGCGCGGCTCAATCAGGGAGGAGTGCCTCTCAGCTCGCAAGGATCGCACTGACCTTGAGCGCGCGCTGGGTGCCGCCATCGACCTTCAGCTTGCCCGACATGAAAGCCGTCACCGGGCTTTGATCGCCCGACAGAATGGCGCGAAACACCGTGTCTGTCGCGGTGAGCGTCACATCCGCAGGCCCGTCACCTTCGTGCGCGCCCTGCGCGTCCAACATGACCGACCCTTCGCCCTCCACCACCAGCTTGGCCGTGCCGCGAAGGGCGCCCACCGCCTTGGGCGCGAGCCGCGCCACATATTCCGCAATCAGATCGCTCACTCGCTCATTCCCAGCCCTTGAGGGCATCCTCATCTTCGTCCCGCGCCGCGACCCAGTCTGCCGCCCCACCTGCCTCTTCCTTCTTCCAGAAAGGCGCGCGGGATTTGAGGTAGTCCATGAGAAACATCGCCGCTTCAAACGCATCTTTGCGGTGCTTTGAGGCTGTCGCGACCATCATGATCATATCGTCAGGGCCAAGCGTGCCGTAGCGGTGAATGATCAGACTGCCGCCAAGGCTCCAGCGCCCATGCGCATCGTCAGTGATCTTGGCAAGCGCCTTTTCCGTCATGCCGGGGTAATGCTCAATCTGCATATGGCTGAGAGTGCCCTCCAGATCACGCACGATCCCGGTAAACGTCACAACAGCCCCCATGCCGCTCTGCGCATCGGCAAAGGCCTGCGCCTCGGCGCCGAAATCGAATGGTGCCTCCTGAACCCGGACGATCCCCACGCTCAGCCCCCGGTCATGGGCGGGAAGAACGCAACCTCACGCGCGCCGGCCAGCGGCGCGTCGAAATCCGTGAGCTCCTGATCCACCGCCACACGCAGCGCGCTCAGATCGGCGAATGCCGCCGCGTGGCGCTCCCCGCGCCCGCGCAACTCTTCCACCAGATCGGCCACGGTCGCGGCCCGGGTTTCAATCTCTTCCGACGGGGCCCCTATCCGTTCACGCACCCATGCGAAATACATGATGTTCATGGCTTTTCATCCTTCAAATGCGGCATCGCCTTGGACAGATAATCCGCGCCCGACAAGAGCGTTAACGCCGCCGCCAGCCACAAGAGCCACATTCCCACATGCCCGGTCCACACCATGCCAGCCGCCTTCCACCAAAGGCCCAGCACATCCTCCTCACGCCCCGACAGGATATCCGCCACCATCGCCTCGTCCATCCCGTAGACGGACATCCCAAAATAATGCTCGAACACGCCTTGGGCAAACAGCACGGAGATCGCCACCATCTGCGCAGTCGTCTTCCATTTGGCCAGTTTCGTGACCTTCAAGGTCCCCGCCACATCGCCGAGGAACTCCCGCAGGCCCGAGACGAACACCTCGCGGAAGAGGATGAATGTCGCGGGCAGAACCAGCCATGGCGACATCGAAGAATAACCCACGATTACCATCAG
Source organism: uncultured Shimia sp. (assembly GCA_937881735.1). Classification (GTDB taxonomy): domain Bacteria; phylum Pseudomonadota; class Alphaproteobacteria; order Rhodobacterales; family Rhodobacteraceae; genus Roseovarius. The sequence continues at coordinate 3,851 of CALGEH010000200.1, read as the reverse complement.
CGCGATCACCACCATCGCCTTGTCGGCAATCGGATCAAGCATCGCACCCAGCTTTGTTTCCTGCTTCCATTCGCGCGCGAGATAGCCGTCGATATAGTCGGTGACAGCCGCGCTGATGAACAAGATAAGCGCGAACCAATCCGCATAGGGCCGTGTGAAATAGAGGAACATGACGGCAATCATCGGGGCTGCCAGAAGGCGCATCACAGTGAGGATGTTGGGCACGGTCCATGTCATGGCGATATGTCTATCCGGCTTGGCGCGCGGGCGAAAGCCCTCTCCAAAGCGGCGCTCAGCCTTTGTCGTGGAAGAAATCAAAGAGCTTTTGCGCAAGCGCTGCCGACACGCCCTCCACCGCCTTGAGGTCGGCGAGGTTGGCACGGCTCACGGCCTTGGCGCTGCCGAAATGCGCAAGGAGCGCGCGCTTGCGCGCCGCCCCCACGCCTGCCACCTCATCCAGCGGGCTGGCCGTCACGGACTTGGAGCGTTTCGCACGGTGCGTGCCGATGGCAAAACGGTGCGCCTCATCGCGCAGACGCTGAATGAAATACAGCACCGGATCATTGCGTTGCAGGGCCATAACGCGGTGCCCCGTGCGGTAGAATTCTTCCTTGCCCTGATCGCGGTCAAGCCCCTTGGCCACACCCACCATTGGCACGCCGTCGACGCCCATCTCGTCCATGATCTGTTGCACGGCACTCACCTGCCCCGCGCCGCCATCGATCAGCAACAGCCCCGGCCAGAGGCCTTTCTCACGGTCCGGATCGTCCTTCAAAAGGCGCTTGAACCGCCGCTGAAGCACCTCTTTCATCATGCCGAAATCATCGCCGGGGGTCAGATCCTCGCCCTTGATGTTGAACTTGCGGTATTGGTTCTTGAGATACCCGTCCGGTCCCGCCACGATCATCGCGCCCACCGCGTGCGCGCCTTGGATGTGGGAGTTGTCATAGACTTCGATCCGCTCAGGCGGGGCTGCCAGATCAAACGCCTCTGCGAGCCCTTTCAGAAGCTTCGCTTGCGTCGCGCTTTCGGCCAATTTGCGCGCGAGGCTCTCGCGGGCATTGCGCATCGCGGCCTCGACCAGCTCGGCCTTCTCGCCGCGCTGGGGCACCAAAAGCTCCACCTTCCGGCCCAGCTTGCCGCTCAGCGCCTCGGCCATGAGGTCCGGGTTCTCGATGGGGTGCGACAAGATCAGTTGCCGGGGCGGTTCCTTGGTGTCGTAGAACTGTCCTATGAACGCCTCCAGCGCCTCGGGCTGTTCCACATCGAGGCCGACGCGCGGATAAAAATCCCGGTTGCCCCAGTTTTGCCCGGCGCGAATGAAAAACACCTGAACGCAGGCCTGCCCCTTATCGAGGTAGAGCGCGATCACGTCCGCCTCGTCCACATGGCGCGGGTTGATCCCTTGGGTGGTTTGAACCTGCGTGAGAGCCTTAATCCGGTCGCGCAGGGCGGCGGCGCGCTCAAACTCCATCTCGGCGGAGGCTTCGGCCATTTGCCCCGCGAGCTTTTCTTGAATCTCGGTCGAGCGGCCGCTGAGGTAGCGCTCCGCATCGCCCACCTGAGCGCCATACTCGGCCTTGGAAATCTTGCCCACGCAAGGCGCCGTGCAGCGTTTGATCTGATATTGCAGGCAAGGCCGCGTGCGGCTCTCGAACATCGCATCGGTGCAATTGCGCAGCTGAAAGACCCGCTGCAACTGCGCCAGCGTCCGGTTCACCGCACCTGCGCTGGCAAAGGGGCCGTAATAAGCCCCCTTCTCGCGCTTGGCGCCGCGGTGCTTTTTGATCATCGGGAAGTCGTGGGTCTTGGTCACGAGGATATTCGGAAAGCTTTTGTCGTCGCGCAGCAGCACGTTGTATTTCGGCTTGAGCTGCTTGATCAGGTTCTGCTCCAAGAGGAGCGCCTCGGTCTCCGTGGAGGTGGTCAGGAACATCATCGAGGCGGTCGCGTCGATCATCCGAGCGATGCGGCCGGTATGCCCGCTGGGGCGCGCGTAATTGCTCACGCGCGCCTTTAGGTTGCGGGCCTTTCCGACGTAAAGCACCCGCGCCTGCGCATCGAGCATCCGGTAGACCCCCGGCGACGAATCAAGCGTGCGCAGATAGGCTTGGATCACGCTATGGCCGGTCGGGACGGGCTCTTGAGGGGTGTCTGTGTCGGTCATTGCACCGGGGTTCTGATTCTTGTCTGGCTCAGCATAGGTATGGCACAGGCTTCAAGAGGAATCCTGTCCACTTTTTCTGTGGATAACTCTGCCGATAACTTCGCGTTAACCAGAATTTTCCTTTGGTTTTAGCAGGCTTCTTTAGACTGCCTCTTTTTTGGGCGCCAATGCAGGGTATTGATTTTATTATACAAAAAAAATGCCGCATTGCAATATGTTGAAATCATTAAGGTTTTTTTAACGGCTTTCTAACGCGCGGCGGAGCGGTGCAAAACTTTTCTGAGTGGCCTCGTTATTCCACATCCATGACATCGGGTGTTTGCCACGCCAGATGCTGTCCGCCATCCACGCAAATGAGCTGCCCAGTCACCCCTTCCGCCCCCAGAAAGTAGCGCAGCGCTCCGGTGATATCGCTTTCATTCGCGCCACGCGCGAGAATGGTCGTGGCGCGCTGACGCGCGAATTGCGAGGGCGTTTGCTGCGCGCCTTGCAAGGTCGGGCCCGGGCCGATGGCGTTGACGCGCACATTGGGCGCGAGCGCCTGAGCGGCGGTCTGGGTGAAAGCCCACAGACCCATCTTGGCAATCGTATAGCTCATGAAGGCCGGGGTCAGCTTGCGCACGCGTTGGTCGATCATGTTGACGACCAGCGCCTGCGCCACAGGCTCTCCCTGCACGTCCAGAACCGCCTCGGGGGCCTGCGCCGCCATGGCCTGCGTAAGCACCACCGGCGCGCGCAGATTGCTCTCCATTGCACGGTCCCAGCTATCGCGGTCGCCCGTGTCCACATCGTCATATTCAAAGATCGACGCGTTGTTGACCAACACAGTCAGCGGTCCGCCGAGCGCATCCACGGCAGCGGGCACAAGCGTCTGCATTTCCGCCTCAATAAGCAAATCTGCCTGCACGGCCACCGCCTGCCGTCCCATCGCGCGAATTTCTGCCGCCACTGCCTGTGCTGCGGCCTCGGAGCCTGCATAGTGCACGGCCACGTCATAGCCCGCGCGGCCAAGCTCCAGCGCCATTGCACGCCCCAGCCGTTTGCCAGCCCCCGTTACCAACGCCCGCATGGACCGCCCTCCAATTACAACAATACGGCAGTCACATAGACCAGATAACTGACGGTCAACCCCACGCCCCAGATACGGCCCATGTCGCGCCCCATATACACGAACGGTATCAGCAGCAGAGACGCGGCCAGCATCACCCAGAGGTCGAACCGCAGGAATTGCGGGTCCACGGGGATCGGCCCAACCATCGTGGTGATCCCGATGATCGCCAGAAGGTTGAACATGTTGGAGCCGATCACATTGCCCAGCGCCACATCGGCCTGCCGGCGCAGCGCGGCCATGACGGTGGTTGCAAGTTCGGGCAGCGACGTGCCGAGCGCAACAAGCGTGAGGCCGATGACACTGTCGCTGACACCATATTGCTTTGCAATTATCGACGCGTTGTCGACCAGAAGATCCGCGCCCAGAGGCAGCCCGACAAGGCCAAGCGCGAGAAACAATATGATCTGCCACCACGGCATGTCGAGGTCCGCGCCCTCGACCTCTTCAGCCTCAAGAACGGCGGCTGCATCGGCGCGGTGGCGCAGCGCGTCGCGAAACGCATCAAAGAGTACATAGGCGAGCGCCGCCAGCAGCACGACGCCAGAAATCCAGTCGAACGTGCCGCGAAAGGCG
>CALGEH010000199.1 GCA_937881735.1 uncultured Shimia sp. | reverse complement strand
TTACGTGAAGCGGGGTACGAAACGATCATGATCAACTGCAACCCCGAGACCGTCAGCACCGATTACGACACGTCTGACCGGCTCTATTTCGAGCCGCTCACGTTCGAGCACGTGATGGAAATCCTCGACGTGGAGCGCCGCAACGGGACGCTGCACGGCGTCATCGTGCAATTTGGCGGGCAGACCCCGCTGAAGCTTGCCAATGCGCTCGAGGCCGAAGGGATCCCGATCCTCGGCACATCGCCCGATGCGATTGATCTGGCCGAAGACCGCGAGCGTTTTCAGGCGCTGGTCACCAAGCTTGGCCTCAAGCAGCCCCATAACGGGATCGCCTCCACCGATGCCGAGGCGCTCAGCATTGCTGATGCGATTGGCTTTCCGCTCGTGATCCGCCCCTCTTACGTGCTGGGCGGACGTGCGATGGAGATTGTGCGCGATATGGCCCAATTGGACCGCTATATTGCCGAGGCGGTTGTGGTGTCCGGTGACAGCCCCGTCTTGCTGGATGGCTACCTCTCCGGCGCGATTGAATGTGATGTTGATGCGCTTTGCGATGGTGAGAACGTCCATGTCGCGGGCATCATGCAGCATATCGAAGAGGCGGGCGTGCATTCGGGCGACAGTGCCTGCTCCATCCCGCCCTACACCCTCCCCGCCTCTGTCTTGGAAGAGATTGAGCGCCAGACCGTGGCGCTGGCCCGTGCGCTGAAGGTGGTAGGCCTTATGAACGTGCAATTCGCGGTCAAGGGCGATGATATCTACCTCATCGAGGTAAACCCGCGCGCGTCGCGCACCGTGCCCTTCGTGGCCAAGGCCACCGACAGCGCCATCGCATCCATCGCCGCCCGCCTTATGGCGGGTGAGCCGCTGAGCGCCTTCCCGCATCGCGGTGGCTATCCTGAGCACGCGGTTCCGGGCAGCCTGCCCATGGCGGATCAGATGACGCTGGCCGATTACCGGATGCCGTGGTTTTCCGTGAAAGAGGCCGTGCTGCCCTTCGCGCGCTTCCCCGGAGTGGACACCATCCTCGGGCCCGAGATGCGCTCTACCGGCGAGGTCATGGGCTGGGACACCAGCTTTGCGCGCGCGTTCCTCAAGGCGCAGATGGGCGCGGGCGTGGACCTGCCCGAGGGCGGCAAGGTGTTCTTCTCCATCAAGGACAGCGACAAGACCCCGCAGTTGATCGAGACCGCACAGATCCTCGTCGCTCTGGGCTTCTCCATCGTGGCCACGCGCGGCACCGCCAGCTTCCTCGCGCAGAGCGATATCACCTGCGAAGTGGTGAACAAGGTCTATGAGGGACGGCCCAATGTGGTCGATATGCTCAAGGACGGCGAAATCGCTCTGGTGATGAACACGACCGAAGGTGCTCTGGCCGTTGAGGACAGCCGCGAGATCCGCTCCGTCGCACTCTATGACAAGATCCCGTATTTCACGACAGCCGCCGCGGCGCTCGCCGCCGCACAAGCGATGCAGGCACGCCGCGAAGGGGATTTGCAGGTGATGCCGCTTCAGGGAGTTGGGGCGTAAGCGAGCGCAGGTAGCAGGCCGAAGTGTGGCTGTCTGACGTCAGCGCTTATGGGTCCAAATAGCGGTATTTGATAAGAGAGAGTT
>CALGEH010000198.1 GCA_937881735.1 uncultured Shimia sp. | reverse complement strand
GCCATCGCCCTGCCATTTGCCGCGGCCGAATTGTGGGATTCCAATGGCGTGAAAATCGTGATCCGTCTGGAACGCGCCACTGTGGCAATCAGCGCAGCCCGCCTTGCCGTAAAACAACGACATGCCCCGCACTTGTGTATTGCTGAGCGCCATATCCTCACCGCGCAAGAACGCGTCATAGGGGCTCTGGGTGGTACGGAAATCAAACGCGATGTAATCGGCCAGCACCCGGCCGATATCGGTGATGTGTATCGGTTGCTGTGGCCCGATGATCCAATCAAACCGGGCGCGATATTCCGGTATGGCCTCGATGCGCGCAACAAGGATCGCCCATGCGCCGCCGGGGCCTTTGATCTTGCCACCTGCCAAGGCGTCGGCCACGTCATTCTCGCCCGCTTGCCCACCCATTTCGTCATGCGAGGTGATAGGCAGAATTGCCTGCGCCGCAAGCGGCGAGGGCACGGCGCGCTCAAGCTCCATTCCGGGCGGCATGCGGATGTTGAAGGCGACGGTGTCGTCACGCTGCACCCGGCCATCATGGAAAAGCGTGGTAAACTCCGCCGCGCCAAGATTGAACAGCGAGGGTGCATTGCGCGGGATGCGCGCGTGAGGGTGATTCTCGGGGTCTGCGCTGCGTGCGAGCCCCAGGCCAATCCCGCCTTCGCCAAGCGACAAGGAAACCCCGTCGGCGCTGCCCATCGATGGATGATGGCATGTGGCGCAGGAGATGTTCTTGTTGCCCGACAGGATCGGATCAAAGAACAGATCGCGTCCCAACATGACATTTGTGGCGGAGGATGCCGGAAAGTCCGATTTGGTCACCGCCGTGGGCAGGTCCGATGCCTGAGAGAGGCTGGCTTGGAGGGACACGGCGCAACAAAGAGCGTAGGCAGCGGTGAGCAGTGATCGCATTCCGAATACCCCAAAATAAACTCAATTAAAATAAATACTTGGTTCAATGTGCCAACAAAATAACGAATTGGGTAATAATCGGACGTTACTTTGGAAACAAACTCGACGCAGGCGGGGGTGGTGATTAATTTTTGCGACCGACGTTTCACTCGTTTTGGAGGATGGCTCTTGCCTGATCACTGCTGCCACTCGGGTGGGCGTTTTTCGAGGAAGGCCGAGATCCCTTCGGCGGTGTCGCGCCAGAGCATATTCTCGACCATCACAGCGCCCGTATAGGCATATGCGCCCTCCAAGGGCATCTCCAGCTGCGCGTAAAACGCCTCCTTGCCCACAGCCACCGCCGCACCCAGCTTGGCCGCGATCGTCTCGGCAAGGGCCAGCGTTTCCGCCGCCAGATCTTCCTGCGGCACAGAGCGATTGATCAGCCCAAGCGCCTCGGCCTTGTCGCAGTCGATGAAGTTGCCGGTGGTCAGCATCTCGAACGCCTGCTTGCGTGGGATATTGCGGCTGAGGGCCACCATGGGCGTGGAGCAGAAAAGCCCGATATTGACGCCGTTCACGCCAAAGCGCGTGTCATGTGCAGCAACAGCCATGTCACACGACGCAACAAGCTGACAGCCCGCAGCGGTGGCGATGCCATGCACCTGCGCGATCACAGGCTGGGGCAGGGCGCGCAGGGCCATCATCAGCGCGCCACAGCGCGAGAAGAGATCGGCAAAATAGGCCTTGCCGCCATCCTCCGCCTGCCGTCCCGCCGTCATTTCCTTCAGGTCATGGCCCGCGCAAAACGCCTTGCCCACACCCGACAGGATCACCACGCGGATATGGCGCTGCTCCATCAGGGCCGTGCACTCCGCGGTGAGCGCGGCAAGCATCTCATCGCTCAGCGCGTTGAGCCGCTCGGGCGAGGTCATTTCGAGGTGGGCAATCGCGCCCATATCCGTGCGTTTCAAAACTGCCATCTTGCGTCTCCCTGATGCTTGCGCGCATCTTCGCAGAAGCTGCACCCGGAGGAAAGCATGAGCCTGAAAATGACCCTACCTGAATTGACCGCCTTCGTCGCTGCGGAGTTTCCGCAGGTGAAGGATGATTTCGCCATCGACGCGGTGAGCGAGGACGCGCTGATCTTGCGCCTCAAGGTCGGCGATCGCCATCTGCGCCCCGGTGGCACGGTTTCGGGTCCGGCCCTTTTCGGGCTGGCGGATGTGGCCGTTTATCTCATGGTGCTGGCGCGGATCGGGCCTCAGGCGCTGGCTGTGACGACCAATTGCTCGATTGATTTCATGCGCAAACCTGCCGCCGGGGTGGATGTGCTGGCCACGTGCCGCCTGCTGAAACTGGGCCGCACGCTGGCTGTGGGGGACGTGCTCTTGCGGTCGGACTGTCATGACGCGCCTGTGGCGCGCGCCAGCCTGACCTACTCAATCCCGCCCCTGCGGGCGTGACGGTTCAGACCATCGCCTCGCACTCGCGGCGCAGGATCACCGCGTTCAGCCGCTCGTCGATTTCCACGTCGTCATAGGTAAGCACGGTATCCACGGCCACATCGCGGATCAGCTTGATATCGCCCGTGAGCCCCAGAGGCAGCGCGCGCATCGGCACCGAGATCCGGCTGGGGCGCAACTGCCCGGCCACGCAGTAGCCGCCTTCACCGTCCAGCATCTGGCCCGCCTTCATGGCCTTTTTCGACACCGCCACCACGTCTGAGCGGAACTCCCGGCTCGTCCCCGTCGCCTCGCCCCGAATACCGACCGAGCCCACGGACAGGCCCAGCTCCAGCCAGATCAGGTGGAAGCGCTTGAAATTGCAGTAGTAAAGCCCGCTCTCGTCGGTCGAGACCATGTATTCCTCAAAGCAGTTTTTCACATAGTCAGACGTGGCCTTCACCACCACCCAGACTCCTTGGCGAATGTCATTGGGGATGAGCGTGCCATCCTCGGCAAAGCTTGAGATCACCTCGACCATCCCGGCCTCCTCCAGCACGCCACCCGCGTCGCGGGGGCGCATGAGGGTCGCGATGTCGTCAATCGCGCCGGACGGGTAGGTGAGCCCGTGCGTCGGCGCGTTGAGCCCCGTGGCATTGGAGATGGCAGCACTTTCAATCGCGGGTTTGGTTCCGTCGAGAAAGCTGTTGAACATCTTGGGGTTAAGCCGCCCGCGCTCGGCCTTTTCCGCCGTGACGCCCCAGTAATCCCAGATCGTATCTGGGGTGGAAAAACGGTATTCGGGCTTCCACTTGTGCCCGCGCCCGGCGGCAGCCACCTCAAACCCGCAGGTGCGCGCCCAGTCCACAAGTTCTACCGTCATGGCGGGCTGATCGCCGTAGGCCTGACTGTAGATCACGCCTGCCGCCTCCGCCCGCTTGACCAATGCCGCGCCGCAAACCGCGTCCGCCTCCACCGTGGCGGAGATCACGTGCTTCCCAGCGGCAAAGGCGGCGAGTGCATGATCCACCGCGATCACTGGGTTGCCTGTGCATTCGATCAGTATCTCGACGCCGTGATGCGCAATAAGAGCAATCGCGTCTGGGCCGACATGGGTCTCACCGCTGCTGAGTGCTGCATCCAGTGAGGCGGCCTCGATCCGGTCCGCGGCCCATCCGGCATAGATCATGTTGGATTTGGCCACATCAACGCGCAGATCTGCGACGCCCACCACGTGAATGCCGGGAATCCGGAGCACTTGAGCCAAAAACATGGTCCCGAATTTGCCCGCACCGATCAGGCCCACGCGCAAGGGCGTCCCTTGCGATTCGCGCTGTTGCAATTGCTCGTATAGGCCCATGATGCCCTCCCTTTCGCCGCAGAGGCCATATAGCTCCGCGCACTTGTTTCAGGCGCCACGTTTGCCGGAGTTTTACCCAAGGTCAAGCACTTGCCGCATCAAGGTCCGACTGTAAGATATTGCCGTTCCACAAAAAAAGAGGCCAGAGCGACTCTGGCCTCAGGAGGAAGAGGGGCTGCACCGGGGAATGGTTACGGCCACCAGGCCCATTTGCAGGCTTGCCGTTCCGCCTGCGCACGGGTCATTCCGATATCGTCGAGAAGGCGGGCATCCAGTGCGCGCAGCGCCCGGCGGCTGCGCGCATGGTGCGACCAGAGCGAGATTTCATACGCGACCCGAAGTGCAACCTGAGCCGCAACGGGCAGGGGGCCAAGCGCGCCAAGCTCTGCGCGGGCCGCGAGATAGGGGCTCGTGAGGGTCGCCATGATAATCTCTCCTTAATTGTATTGATACAATGTGTAAATTGTGTGAGTAATAGGTACCCCGAGAGGCAAAAATACGCGAGGAAAACATTGTGACTGATACAATAATTCGGCCAGATTTCGGCGCATCGGCGGAGCCAAAGTATATTGTATTGATACAATCCATGCGCACGGCCATCCGCTCGGGCAAGCTGGCCTCCGGGAGCCGTCTGCCACCTGTGCGCGAGATGGCGTATCAGCTTGGCATCACGCCGGGCACGGTCGCACGAGCCTATAAGCTTGCCACCGAAGAGGGGCTCGTCGAGACCACCGTTGGTCGCGGGACTTATGTCACAGGCGGGCTGGTCACTCGTGCGGCGCCCGATGAGCCGCTTGTGAACGCGCCACGCGAGGGGCAGCTCGATTTTCGCGCCGCCCGCGTGCCCGAGGCGGGGCAAAGCGCCATGATTCGCGCCATTCTGGGCCAGATGTCACGCGTCGAGACGACGCCCTATATCGACTATCCCACCCATCTGAGTGATTTGCCCGCCCGTCGTGCGGTGCTCGACTGGATCGGCCCGGACCGTGTGGGCGATCTGGAGGCGGACGATATCGTGCTGGGCCTTGGCGCGCAGAACGCGGTCATGGTGGCGCTGCAAACGATCCTGCATGGGCCAAGCCCCGTGATCCTGACCGAGACACTTTGCTATCCCGGTGTGCGCCACGCCGCCCGGCTTTTGCGTGCGCAAGTGATTGGGGTAGAGATTGACGGCGAGGGGATCATCCCCAAGGCCCTGGAGGAGGCGCTGCAACGCCATGGCGGGCAGGTTCTTCTGACCTCCGCACACTCCCACAGCCCTACAACCGCCCGAATGGGCGTCGCGCGCAAAGAAGAAATTGCCGAGATCGCCCGCCGCTACCAGATCCAGATCATCGAGGATGATTGCCACTGCATCAACCGCCCCGAAACGCCCACCTTCCGATCGCTTTGCCCTGAGCGGGGCTGGTATATCAGCTCACTCACCAAGACGGTCTCGGCGGCCCTGCGCTTTGGCTATATTGCCTGTCCGCGCGAGCAGGCAGCGGCGGCGCGGCAGGTGGCGCAAAGCTCGTTCTACGGCCTGCCGCAGCCGGTTCTGGACCTCTGCACCCACATGATCGTCTCGGGTAAGGCCGAGGCGATCCGCGCTGAGGTGGAAGAATTTATCGCCAAACGCGTGGCGCTGGTGGTGGCCATCCTCAGCGATTGGGACGTGACCTCGCGATCAGATATCCCGTTCGTATGGCTCAAACTGCCGCAGGGCTGGCGCGGCTCCACCTTTGCGCGGGCGTGCGAGGCCGAAGGGATCCGCATCAAGCCTGCCGATGAATTCGCGTTGCCCGACGGGCACGCGCCCCACGCCGTGCGCCTCACCGTGTCGGCCATTGCCGATGACGACGTGTTCGAGGCTGCACTCCAGCAGATCGGGGCGCTTCTGTCCAATCCGCCGCTCAATGTGGATTTTTGATTGGGGTAAAATAATACCTATTTTTTAAACCATTGAAATACATTGTATTTTCCAACCATTCACGCATTGACGCGACCGTCACGCCCTTTATAACCCGCCCAATCACATGACGGTGGCCCCAAGGGGTGCGCCTGCATCATACAAGATAGGGTCATCCTGAAAATGAAAACATTCTCTGCGACACCGGCAGATATCGACAAGAAATGGATCCTGATCGACGCCGAAGGCATCGTTCTGGGTCGTCTTGCGTCGATCATCGCCACGCGCCTGCGTGGCAAGCACAAGGCAAGCTTCACGCCCCACATGGATATGGGTGACAATGTCATCGTGATCAATGCGGACAAGGTGCAGCTTACCGGCAAGAAGCGCGACAAGCCCAACTACTGGCACACCGGCCACCCGGGTGGGATCAAGTCGCGCACAACTGGCGAAATCCTTGAGGGCAAGCACCCCGAGCGCGTCGTCATGCAGGCCGTGAAGCGCATGCTGCCCGGCAACCGCCTGAGCCGCACGATCATGACCAACCTGCGCGTCTACGCCAGCGCCGAGCATCCGCATGAGGCGCAAAGCCCCGAAGTGCTGGACGTGAAATCCATGAACTCCAAGAATACGCGGGTGAACTACTGATGGCTGAAGAAATCAATTCCCTCGAAGGTCTCGAAGCAGTCGCAGGCATCGCCGCGGCAGAGGCACCCGCAATTGAGCGTGAGCCCGTGCGCGACGCGCTTGGCCGTGCCTATGCCACCGGCAAGCGCAAGGATGCGGTCGCCCGCGTCTGGATCAAGCCCGGCTCCGGCAAGGTTGTCGTGAACGGCAAAGAGATGAAGGACTATTTCGCGCGCCCCGTGCTGCAAATGATCCTGCGTCAGCCCTTCACAGTGTCCGGCACAGAAGACCAGTTCGACGTCATGGCGACTGTCAAAGGTGGCGGTCTCTCGGGTCAGGCGGGTGCGGTCAAGCACGGCGTGTCCAAAGCACTCCAGCTTTATGATCCGTCCTTGCGTGGCGCACTGAAGGCGGCCGGCTTCCTCACCCGCGACAGCCGCGTTGTGGAGCGGAAGAAATACGGCAAGGCCAAAGCGCGTAAGAGCTTCCAGTTCTCCAAGCGCTAAGTTCGAACATTCGAATTTACAATATAAAACAAAGGGTTGCGTATTTCGCAGCCCTTTTTATGTGCGTAGCAGAATTGTAGCAGACGCTGTATGTGTTGACGTTATGGTTTAGCGA
>CALGEH010000197.1 GCA_937881735.1 uncultured Shimia sp. | reverse complement strand
TCAGCACCTGCCACGTGATGATCATGGCCATGACGGTCGTCTTGCCCGCGCCGGGGGGCGCTTGCAGCACGGCGCGGCCAGATGTGCTGAGGGCGGCCAGAAGCTCGGGCAGGGTGGCGTGGATGGGGAGGGTTGGGGCCATGGGGGCTTATCGGCGCAAAAGCTCGGCGTTGCCATAGGTGGAGCGAACGGTGACACGCTGCGCCTGCATCCGGGGGCCATTCTGCGCGAAGGTGACGGAGAAGGGGTACACGGTCTGGCGCTCAAGCTCGCGCGTCGAGAAACCATCAAGGCGGGTATAGGCGCCGGAGCATGTGACCTCGGTTCCGTCTTCGCGGCGGTTGGTCATGGCGAGGCGCGAGCGGCGTGCGCCATCGAAAAGGATCACGTCGACATCGCAAAGTGCTGCATCGGGCCGGTCATGCAAGGCCGCGAAAAGCGCGCTCAGCGGATCAAGCGTGCCACCTTGCGTGCTGGGGTCGAGCCGGTCTTCTTCCGCGGCAAGCGTGCCACCCACCACGCGGGGCACGCCGCCCGAATAGCGGAGCTCCGCCGTGGATTGGCGGCGCCCGGTGTCGATCCGCTCAGAATAGCTGGCGGGACGGAAGAGGCGCTGAGCCAGCCTGCCGCGCGCCGCGAGATCGAACGAGGCCCGCGCGATGGAGCCAAGGCCCGTTGTCGCAAACTCCGACCGCGCCACATAGGCCCCGTCTGCGATGCGCCCGGCCAATGTCATCTGCCCCATCTTGAGGCCCAGAAGCCGCACGTCGAATACCGCCGCCGTGTCCCCCTCGGCGCGGGCCGGCGGGGCAAGGGCCATGAGGCCCGCGAGTGCTGCTATGAATATCGTCCTGCGCATCCTGCGCCCCCTTTTTCAAAACCACCTCGCCGGGCTGGACTTAGCCCGCCTCAAAAGGCATCAAGGCGCGCAACCTTTTTGCCAGCCGGGGCGCCCCATGGACATTGCACAACTCGAAGCGGGAATTGTCAAAGGGGATCGGCGTGCGCTGAGCCGGGGCATCACCTTGGTCGAAAGCAGCCGGGCCGATCACCGCGCCGCCGCCTCTGAGTTGCTGGAACGCTTGAAGGGCAACGGGCGGCAGGCCCTACGCGTCGGTCTCTCGGGCACGCCGGGGGTCGGAAAATCCACGTTTATAGAGGGCTTCGGCACCATGCTGACCGGGATGGGTCAGCGTGTGGCGGTTCTGGCCGTAGACCCAAGCTCCACCCGCTCGGGCGGCTCGATTCTAGGCGACAAGACGCGGATGGAGCTTTTGAGCCGCAATCCGGCGGCGTTCATCCGCCCCTCGCCAAGCCAGACCCATCTCGGCGGCGTGGCGCGGCGCACACGCGAGGCGGTGGCTCTTTGTGAAGCGGCGGGGTTTGATACGGTGCTGATCGAGACGGTTGGCGTAGGGCAATCCGAGACAGTGGTGGCGGAGATGTCGGACCTGTTCTTGCTGCTTCTGGCCCCGGCTGGCGGGGATGAGCTTCAGGGTGTAAAGCGCGGCATCATGGAGATTGCTGATATCATCCTCGTGAACAAGGCCGACGGTGACCTCAAAGCGGCGGCCACGCGCACTTGCGCGGATTACGCAGGTGCGCTCAGGCTCTTGCGCAAACGCCCGCAGGACCCCGAAGGTTTTCCCAAGGCGCTGATGGTCTCTGCTCTGGAAGAGACGGGGCTTCGGGCCGCGTGGGACGAGATGCGCGCGCTGACCGATTGGAGGCGGGAGCATGGCCATTTCGACGGACGCCGCGCGGTCCAAGCCGAATACTGGTTCGGCGAGGAAGTGCGCCGCGCCCTTTTGGCGCAATTGGATACAGCGGACGCACGCGCCGCGATGAAACGGCTGGGTGCGAAAGTGGCCGCAGGCGAGATGATCCCGAACGTGGCGGCCGAGGCGCTTTTGCGGGAGATTGGCAGGCGGTGAGGTTCAGGTGCCGGGCAGGGCGTTCCAAGAGATATTCACGGTATCGCCTGTGGTTTTGGGCAGTTCGCTGCGTTTCAAAAGGCGCGCTGACACCTCGAAACAATCACTTACTTTTACAATGAGTAATTTTCTGAAATGCCGGTCGAGACGCACTCGTGTTGTCTCCTTGGAGTTGAGCGGAGAAATTGTTTTGATTTCAACAAAATCATTCTCGAGTCTTCCATCTGATCCTTTGGCGAAATTCTTGTGCAGGGTGATGCCATACATGATCGCGCCAAAAAGCTCCCCAATATCTCCGTAGACGTTGAGGTGTTTGCCGGTGTCCAAGAAGTAGGTTTCGGCCAAGTAGAGAAGGTCCTGGAAATAAGGAATCAACTCAATTTCGGCATTTGGGTATTTCAGGCGCAGTGTCGCCGTGCGTTCCAACTCGGCAAGAAGGCTGTACTTGGCATCGGCTGGGTCGATAATACTGTCCCAGCCAAGCCATTCTCCATCAATCCAAAATGCGTTGTCCGGGCCAAGGTCTTTCATCGCTTATCCACGCTGACTGAAGGAACGTCCCAGTCTGCATAGACGCCAATTGCGGCCATTTCGTGAACGGCGAGCGTTTATAGACTGCACAGCGTGGTCATGGACAAAGCGCTTTGTAACGTTTGGAACGGCGACATCTGCGCCGTTCCCCCGAACAATATCAAATCGCCATATCGTCCAGCGATTTGCCGGCCTCAAGCGCGGAGATCACCCAAGCCGGGCGTCGGCCACGGCCGGTCCATGTTTGCGATGCATCCGCAGGGTTCGCATATTTAGGCGCAGCTTTCTGCGTAGGTTTTTTCGGCGTTTTGGATTTCACCGAGCCGCCTGTCAGTTCGTTCAGTGAAAAGCCAAGCTTCTTTGCATGTTCTTTCAATTCCGCCAGAGCTTTCTTTTTCTCGCGTTCCTCGAATTTGCCAATTGCCTTGGCAACCTTTTTCTCAAGCGACTTGAGTTCGGAGAGCGACATAGCGTTCAGATCCGCTGCGGAGACTTTATATGATTTTTTCATTTTCAAATTACTCCTTTAATCAAACATGGCTTACGCCGGGTGGGCGACATTAGCCATACTTATTATTTTGCAGCCGCTGCAAGTAGGGAAAGTCTGATCAACGGCCTCGGCTGCGCCGATATTGCCGCTTGAGGGCAC
>CALGEH010000196.1 GCA_937881735.1 uncultured Shimia sp. | reverse complement strand
CGCGCGCGCATATCCAAAAACGCATGCCCCGCCGCGCGCACCTCGACCGCACCACGCGGGCGATAGCCCTCCATACGCCCCCGGCCAAACGCCTCCGCCGCCCTTGCAAGCTGTGTGATTGGCCTGAGCTGATTGCGCAGATAGAGATAGGCCACAACCGTCATCAGCGCGCCGCAGACCAGCATATTAACCAAAATCTGATGCGGATTTGACGCCGAAACACGCCGCCGATCAAAGCGTAGCTCCAATGCATCGACCGCACCCTCCACATAGAGTGTTACCGACTGATCATCGGGCAGATGCACCGCACGTATCTCGGGCACCAGTTGCCGTAGCTCGCGGATCACTACGATCCCCGTCAGATCATACCAACGCCGCATGTCCGCCTCGGGCATCTCTCCCGGTGCCAGCGCCCGGCGCTCCATATCAAGCAACTGCGCCACACCGCCCCCATCCGCCGCCATCACGAGCGAAATCTCACGGGCCGCCGTCACCGTCATCTGCCGTGTGACCCCCTCGAAAAGCCGCTGCACCGACACAACAGACACGACCACCAGCACCGAGATCACTGGCAAGAGCAGGATCAGCGTAGCGCGCCCAGTCAGGCTGCGCGGCATGTAACGTTTGAGCCAGCGAAAATTCATAAACAGAGCGTAATCGGAAAGCCGCGCCGGGGAAATGCCCCAATGCGCCTTTACACTGCGCACAGCACAGCCCTATCCAAGGACCATGATCGACGATTTCAACCCCACCCCAGGCACAGCCATCTCCCTCGCCCCAGACCTGCGCCGGATCGTGGCGCCCAATCCTTCGCCAATGACCTATAGGGGCACGAATACCTATCTCCTCGGCCAAAGCGAGATCGCCGTGATCGACCCCGGCCCGGACGAGTCCAGCCACCTTCAAGCGATCCTGACTGCGCTGGAGCTCGGGCAGCGGATCACCCATATCCTCACCACCCACGCGCATCGCGACCACAGCCCTCTCGCCCGCCCGCTGAGCGCGCATACAGGCGCGCCCGTCTATGCCTATGGCGGGCCTGAGGCCGGACGCAGCAGCGTGATGGCAGAGCTTGCCACTTCGGGCCTCATGCGCGGTGGCGAAGGCGTGGACGAAAGTTTTGCGCCCGATATCACCCTGAAAGATAACGAGATCATCGCAGGCAAGGACTGGCAACTCCGCGCCCTCTGGACCCCCGGCCATTTTGGCAATCACCTGTGTTTTCAGATGGACGGGGCCATCTTTTGCGGTGATCTGGTGATGGGCTGGGCCAGCTCGCTCGTCTCGCCGCCCGATGGGGACCTGACGGATTTCATGGCCTCATGCCGCAAGCTGCAAGAGCGCCGCGCAGTGGTCCTGCACCCCGGCCACGGCGCCCCCATCACCGATCCCACAGCGCGGCTCGCATGGCTGATCGCCCACCGCGAGGGCCGCGAAGCCCAGATCCTGGCGCAGCTCGCCCACGGCCCCGCCACAGCCGCCCAGATCGCGCGCGCCATCTATACCGACATCGACCCCGCCCTCCTGCCCGCCGCCACCCGCAACGTGCTGGCCCATCTCATTGACCTTATGGGC
>CALGEH010000195.1 GCA_937881735.1 uncultured Shimia sp. | reverse complement strand
CGCCCACGGCATGCGCCTGTGGAAACGGCGCCCGCTGAACCAATTCTTCGGCGCGCAAAAGCCGCTGAAGTTCCACCCTTCAAAGGCCCCAGCCCGCCCGGCAATGGTCTGGGCGAACCGCGCGGAGGAGGCCCCCGGAGCCGTCCGCATAGAGGACGGCTTCCTGCGCTCGCGCGGCCTCGGCGCAGAGCTGATCCCGCCCCTCTCGCTCGTCGCCGACCGGACCGGAATCTACTATGACCCCACAAGACCCAGCGATCTTGAGACGTGGATTACCCGCCGTGCCACCCTGCGCCCGGACCAGATCCAGCGGGCAGAGGCGCTCATCGCCGCCCTCATCCGGGCCGGTGTGACCAAATACAACCTCGGCGGCACCATTCCAGAGCCGCCCGAGGGTCACCGCATCCTCGTCCCGGGGCAGGTCGAGGATGACGCCTCCATCCGCACCGGTGCTGGCGACATCAACACCAACCTTGCGCTCTTGCAAGCCGCCCGCGCGGCCAACCCGCACGCGGTCGTGCTCTACAAACCCCACCCCGATGTCGAAGCTGGCCTGCGCCCCGGCGCGCTTCCCGAGACAGACGCAAAAACACTCGCCGACGCGGTGTTGACCGACACAGACACCGCAGCGCTCTTCCCGTATATCCAAGAGGTCTGGACCATGACCTCCCTGTTGGGGTTCGAGGCACTTTTGCGCGGCCTGCCCGTCACGACCACAGGCGCACCCTTCTACGCCGGATGGGGCCTCACGACCGACATTGGGCGCACGCCCGCGCGGCGCTCCGCCCGGCCAAGCCTCGCAGGCCTCGTCCACGCCGCGCTGATAGATTACCCGCGCTACTTCGATCCTGTCACCAAACGCCCCTGCCCGCCCGAAGTCGCCATCGCGCGCCTTGCAAACGGCACAAGCCCACGCGCAGGCACCGCCAACCGCGCCCTGTCAAAACTCCAAGGCCTGTTTGCGTCCTACGCCCACCTGTGGCGCTGACCCGAAGCTCTTCTTCTTAGTGAAATACTCAAATGGCGCCTGGCTCAGCTGCGTGCACGCCGCCAGATATGAAGCGCATCACCGCCAACGGGGCGCAGCTCTGTCAACTCGAAACGGGCCGCCTCGTCCAGCCGCGAAATCCCAAGCGCCCCAATCCCCGGCAACCCTTCGGCCCCAATGCTCAGCCCTGCTGTGAATCCTACAAGACGGTCCACCAGATCAGCCGACAAAAGCGACGCGGCGAGCGCCCCGCCCCCTTCGCAAAACACACGCGTCAGCCCCGCCTCACCCAAGGCTTGCAAGACTGAGCCCATATCCAACTGCCGCCCCATCAGAGCGCAGGGCAAAAGCCGCGCCCCAAGTCCTTGCCACGCCTCAATCAATGCCGGATCCGCATCCGCCCCATACGCCACCCAGACCGGCACCTCCCGCGCCGTGCGCGCAAGTTGCGACATGAGGGGCAGGTCAAGCCGCCGCGAGATGGCCACCCGCACAGGCTGACAGGCCACCCCCATGTCCCGCACTGTCAGCGTGGGATCATCCGCTCGCACCGTGCCCGCACCCACCATCACCGCATCATGGCGCGCTCTCATCGCATGCACCGCCCGCCGCGCCTCAGGCCCTGTGATCCATTGCGAGTGGCCCGAGGCCGTAGCGATCCTGCCGTCAAACGATGTGGCTAATTTCAATGTGACCTCAGGCCGCCCCGCCGTCACCCGGCTCAGAAACCCACCAAGATCCGCCCGCGCGCCATCCTCGCACAGCCCAGTCTCCACTGCGATCCCCGCCGCGCGCAGCATTTCGATCCCGCGCCCCGAAACTCTTGGGTCCGGATCGCCCACGGCCACGACAACACGCGCGAGGCCCGCCGTGATCAGTGCCTCAGCGCAAGGTGGCGTTTGCCCATGATGCGCACAGGGCTCCAAGGTGACATAGGCGGTGGCTCCGCGCGCCGCCGCACCCGCTTGCGTCAGCGCCACGGCCTCGGCGTGGGGTCGCCCGCCGGGTTGGGTCCGGCCCCGCCCGACAATACGTCCCGATTGTACGATGACACAGCCCACAGCCGGGTTCGGCCACACGCCGCCCAGCCCCCTGCGGCCCAGCCCGAGGGCCAGCCGCATGAAGCGGGCATCCGCACTCACGTCTCGGGTTTGTCGGCAGACGCCCCGTCCGGGCGCAGCTCGCTCACAAATTTGTCGAAATCATCTGCGGCCTGAAAGTTCTTGTAAACGCTTGCAAACCGCACATAGGCCACGGTGTCGATCCGCGCGAGGCTTTCCATCACGATCTCGCCCACAGTCTTCGACGGGATATCCGTCTCGCCCATGCTCTCCAATCGCCGCACGATGCCCGAGATCATTTGCTCCACCCGTTCCGGCTCAACCGGGCGTTTTTGCAAGGCGATCCGGATTGAGCGTTCCAGCTTATCGCGGTCAAAATCTTCGCGACGCCCGTTGGATTTCACCACGACCAAATCGCGCAGCTGCACCCGCTCATAGGTGGTGAACCGCCCGCCACAAGCCGGGCAAAAACGCCGTCGGCGGATCGAGACATGCTCTTCCGCCGGGCGAGAATCTTTTACCTGTGTTTCAATACTTCCGCAAAACGGGCAGCGCATAGGCCTGTCCCCTTCTCTGTCCTAGCCTCTGAGGATTGGGTCTAACGCCCAGTTATCCACAGGCACTATAGGCCAGCCGCAAGGTTTTGGGTAGATGCTATTTCAGCCCCCTAGATGCGGCGTGCGAGACACACTCAGCGAAGGTTTTTGACCATAAAACAGCGCTCACAGCACGAGGATTTCGAGCTTCCGCACACCGTTAAAGATGCGCGCGAACAAAGCCCGGACCGCCTCGTTACTGGTCCAAGAAGGACCGAAGCTTGCGTGAGCGGCTGGGGTGCTTGAGTTTGCGCAGGGCCTTCGCCTCGATCTGGCGGATACGCTCACGCGTCACGCTGAACTGCTGACCAACCTCTTCGAGCGTATGGTCCGTGTTCATCCCGATGCCAAAACGCATCCGCAAGACACGCTCCTCGCGCGGTGTCAGCGAACTGAGCACGCGCGTCGTGGTTTCCTTGAGGTTGTCTTGAATGGCGCTGTCCAGCGGCAGAACCGCGTTCTTGTCCTCTATGAAATCACCAAGCTGGCTGTCTTCCTCGTCGCCGATGGGCGTCTCCAGAGAAATTGGCTCCTTAGCGATCTTCATCACCTTACGGACCTTCTCAAGCGGCATTTGCAGCTTCTCGGCAAGCTCCTCCGGCGTCGGCTCGCGGCCGATCTCGTGCAACATCTGCCGGCCCGTCCGGACCAGCTTGTTGATCGTCTCGATCATATGGACCGGAATGCGGATTGTGCGCGCCTGATCCGCGATGCTGCGTGTGATCGCCTGCCGGATCCACCACGTCGCATAGGTCGAGAACTTGTAGCCGCGGCGATACTCGAACTTGTCCACGGCCTTCATCAGGCCGATATTGCCTTCCTGAATGAGATCAAGGAATTGCAGGCCGCGATTGGTATATTTCTTGGCGATGGAAATCACGAGCCGCAGGTTCGCCTCGACCATTTCCTTCTTCGCTGTGCGTGATTCGAGCTCGCCTTTTTGCACCTGTTGCACGATGCGGCGGAATTCTGAGATGTCGAGGCCCACATACTGCCCGACCTGCGCCATGTCGGCGCGCAATTCGGTTACCTTCTCGGGCGAGCGCGCCATGAACATCTGCCAGCCGCGACCGGATTTGGCGGCCATGTCCTCGGTCCAGTTGGGATCAAGCTCGCGTCCACGATAGGCGTCGATAAACTCGCGCCGGTTGATGCGCGCCTGATCTGCCAGCTTCACCATCGCGCTGTCGATCATCATGATACGCTGGTTGATGCCATAAAGCTGATCGATCAAAGCCTCGATCCGGTTGTTGTGAAGGTGCAGCGAGTTGACCAGCAACACAATCTCCGAGCGCAACGTCTGATACGTCTCCTCCGCCTTGGCGGAAAACGAGCCGTCCTCGTTCAGCGTGGCGGAGATGCGGCTGTCCTGCATTTCGCTCAGTTGCACGTAATCGTCAGCGATCCGGTCCAGCGTCTCAAGTACGGCGGGCTTCAGCGCGGCTTCCATCGCCGCGAGGCTCATATTGGCCTGATCGTCTTCGTCGTCATCATCGTCATCGGCAATCGGGTTGCCATCGGCATCAAGCTCGGGATTCGCTTCGGCCTTGGGGGCCGTGGCGGCGCAGCGGGCCGCCGCCGCAGCCGCCGTGCAGCAAGCGGCGGC
>CALGEH010000194.1 GCA_937881735.1 uncultured Shimia sp. | reverse complement strand
GGCAATGGCCTGGTTGATCTGCGCAAGGCTCCAGCGGCCCGAGATCAGCTCGTCCAGTTTCAGCCGCCCTTGCGCATAAAGGTCGATCATCCACGGAATGTCGCGCCGGATCACCGCATCGCCCATTTTGGAGCCGATCATGCCTTGGCCAGCGGCGGCCATATTGACCGGTTCATATGTTGATTGCGCGCCGGAATGAGGCATCCCCACCATGATCACGCGGCCCCCGGAGGCGAGGTATTTCGGCGCTTGGTCGTATGCCGGGATCGCGCCTACGGTGACGATCACCGCATCGGCCCCGCGCCCCATCGCCTCGCGCGCGGTGTGCCAAGGCTTGCCTTGCGTTGCCAGAACGCCATCGGTCGCGCCGAATTCTCGCGCCGTCTCCAGCTTCTCATCGCTCATATCCACGGCCACGATGCGCCGCGCGCCCGCGATCCGTGCGCCCTGAATCGCGTTCAGGCCCACGCCGCCCGCGCCAATTACCACCACGTCCTGCCCCGCGCGCAGGCCCGCCGAATTGACCACGGCCCCCACACCGGTGATCACACCGCAACTGAGCAGGCTGGCCGCGTCCATCGGCATGTCCTCGGGTATGCGCACGATCTGGCTTTGATCCACCACGACCGCCTCGGCAAACGCGCCGCAGGCCATCGCCTGATGCAATGTGCCGCCCTGGGCGGTTTTCAAAGGGCCCTCGTCGCCGTCATATGGCGTTTCGCAGGCCGTGGGAGCGCCACCACCGCAGCTGGCACATTGCCCGCAGGCGCGGATGAGCGTCACAACCACCGGATCACCTGGGGCAAAGCCCTGCACGCCGGGACCGACCGCGCTCACGCGTCCCGCCGCCTCATGGCCGTAAACCGCCGGGAGCGACCCGCCCCAAGCGCCTTCCGCGAAGGAAATA
The DNA here is from genome assembly GCA_937881735.1 of uncultured Shimia sp. Classification (GTDB taxonomy): domain Bacteria; phylum Pseudomonadota; class Alphaproteobacteria; order Rhodobacterales; family Rhodobacteraceae; genus Roseovarius. The sequence continues at coordinate 3,173 of CALGEH010000194.1, read as the reverse complement.
TCCGAATGACAAATGGCAACGGCGGCCAGATCGACGCAGACCTCGCCCGCCTGGGGCGCGCGCAGTGCCACATCCTCGATCACCAGAGGGGTGTTGAAGGCGTGGCAAACGGCGGCTTTGATGGTGCGCATGATGTCTCCGGACGCTGTTGCCCAAGGCTGACCCGGATTCGCATGCCGCTGCAAGAAGGAATTGGCGCGTGCTGCGCCTCAGCCTCTGCGCCGCCGCGCCCGGATAAAGAGCGTGAGGCCCAAAACACAGAGTGCGGCCGACGCGAGGAACGGCGCGCCGGGCAGGTAAAGTGCTGTGCCGGGGCTTGTGAATTTGGCGAAGACACTGGTCATCAGGAGCGGCGATGTGATCAGCGCCAGCGCGTTGACCGAGGCGATCACGCCCTGCAATTCGCCCTGCGCATCATCGGCGCATTTGGCCGACATGATGGACTGCAGTGCGGGCGTGGCGATGGCCGCAAGTGCCGCGATGGGCGTGAGGGCGAGGGCCAGCGCGCCGCTGGTGACGATGGCCAGCAGCACGAAGGATAGCGCCGCAAAGCAAAGCCCGGCGATGACCGTGCCCGCCTCGCCCAGATGGCGCAGGCTGAGGCGGATCACCCCCGCCTGAACGATGGCGATGGACACGCCAAAGGCCGCAAGCGAGAGACCAATCATGCCGGGGTCCCAGCCGAATTGTGCCTGCGTGAAATAGGACCAGATCACCGGGTAGACGTGGAACGAGATTTGATAGAGCAAAAGCACCACCAGAAGCGGCGCGAGCCCCGGCAGACGCTGCACGCTGCGCAGCGCACCCAGCGGGTTGGCGCGGGCCCATGAGAAGGGGCGGCGGCTCTCGGGTTTCAGGGTTTCGGGCAGGATGATCAGCCCGAATATGAGGTTTGCCCCTGCCAGAGCGGCAGCCGCCCAAAACGGCGCGCGTGTGCCCAGATCGCCCAGAAGCCCGCCGATGAGCGGGCCGAGTATGAACCCCATCCCAAACGCGGCGCTCAAAAGGCCAAACCGCGCGCCACGATCCTTGGCGGGGGTGATGTCGGCGATATAGGCGGCGGCCGTGGCTTGCGTCGCGGCTGTGACCCCGCCGATGAGCCGGCCAATGAGCAAAAGCCAGATCGAGCCCGCCAGCGCCATGACGATGTAATCGAGCGTCATCACTGCAAGCGATACGAGCAGCACCTTGCGCCGCCCGAACCGGTCCGAGAGGCTGCCCAGGATCGGCCCGAAGATGAATTGCATCACCGCATAGCTTGCCGACAGGATCCCGCCCCAGATCGCTGCATTGGCAAGCGTGCCGCCATTCACCTCGGTGATGAGGTTGGGCATCACGGGCATGATGAGGCCGATCCCCATGGAATCGATCGTGACGGTCATCAAGATGAAAAGGAGGGGCAGGCGGGATTGCATCGAGGCTCCGAACGGCGCGCTGCTGCGCTTCTTTGGTTATGCGGGCGGGGGCGCGTGTTTGCAACCGGGTGCGGGGTTACTTCAGGCTCATATGGGCCATGATCTGGCCGTGGTCGGAAGCAAGCTTGTTATAGGGCGCCTCGGGGTGGCTGCCATCGGTGAGGTGGTCGTTGAAGACGCTGAAATAGGTCATTTCCCCCAACGCATCCGGCGTATCGGGGTGGAAATGGCGCGAGAGATATATCTGGTCGATGCTCTCGGAAACGCCGCCAAACGCGGTCGTATAGACCATGTCGCGCAGGGATTTGCGCACAAACATCTTTTCGGCCGCATAAAGGCGCACGGCGTTGATATCGCGGGTGATTTGCGCGTTCTCCTCGGCGCTGTAGCGATCTGACGCGGTCTCGGCATCGTGGCGCAGCATCCATTCGTAGTTTTTGAACGGGGCCTCGCCCGAGATGATCTCGGAGCTGACAGCGTGCTCATTGTCGTTGAAATCACCCAGCACCATGACGGGGCGGCCAAGGGCCAGCTCTGCGACAATGGCGCGGCGCAAAATCCAGGCCTCGGCCATGCGGCGCAGGGCGCTGCGCAGGCTGCCCATGGCGCGACCCACGGGGTCGTATTGCGTGAGGTCCGCCTCAGGGGCGAAGGGCGCGCTCTCTGGTCTGTGATACTCGCCCAGCTTGGATTTGAGATGACAGTTGAAGACGGTGATGACGTGCTCACCCATCGCGATACGCGCCTTGAGAATGGGGCGCGACGTGCGGCGCAGGGTGAAATGGCCGGCCTCCGCCCCCTCCGAGCCACGCAGCGGCGAGAAGGGGATCGTCAGCGGCTCGGCCAGATCCTGAATGATCTCGGGCGGCTCGGCAAAGCCAAAGCGCGACACGATGGCGAGGCCCGGACGCCGCTCGCCCGGCACACCCGCATCCGCCGAATTGGGCGCAAAGGCCACTGCTGCACCCGTATAGGGCGTGACCCCGAGCCGCGTGAAAATCGCCTTGCGGTGATAGCGTTTGGAGCGGTCGGGTATGGTGGCCTCGCTCAGCGCCTCGGCGCGGCGGCTCGTCTCATCGAGCACCGATTGCAGCGCGTCTAGCTCAAATATCTCCTGAAACCCAATGATATCTGCGTTCATCATCAAAAGCTGATCGGCCATCCAATCTTCTTTCCACGCGTATTCCTCGGGCGTGTAGCCCTGAAACTGGTAGTATTCGCGATCCGGCCCGATGAGGTTTTTGACGTTGAAGGACGCGATGGTGAAATCGGTCATGCAAGGTCTCCGAACCGTCTGAGCGCGGTCTGGAACACATCCGCATCGACGTTGCCGCCGGAAATGGTGGCGATCACCGTGTCGCCCTCGATATGGCCGCCGTGGAACAAGGCCCCCGCCAGCGCCGCGGCCCCTCCCGGCTCCACCACCAGCTTGAGACGCCCCCACGCCAACGCCATGGTGCGCAGGCACTCGTCGTCGCTGACCACAACCCCCGGCGCGCAAAGACGTTGCATGATCGGGAAGGTGATCTCGCCCGGCGATTGCGTCAGGATCGCGTCGCAAAGCCCCTTGGCGGGGCCGTGGTTGCTCTCAATTTGGCCGGATTTGAGCGAACGGGCCACATCATCGAAGCCTTCGGGCTCCACGGGCCGCACGCGCATCTGGGGCGCGTCCGCCTCAAGCGCCATGGCGATGCCCGACGTGAGGCCCCCGCCGCCGCAGCACACCAGCACCTCAGCCGCGCGGACGCCCAACGCCGC
>CALGEH010000193.1 GCA_937881735.1 uncultured Shimia sp. | reverse complement strand
CGCAGGGTGATCCGTCTTGGTTAACGCAGCCTTCAGCTATCGTTCGCGCCGGCCTCGTCGGGCTCATATTCTTTATAGACGCCCTGCGCCTTCAGCGCGTCGACGACTTCTTTAGGCATGTAATCTTCGTCATGACGTGCAAGGATTTCTGTCGCTACAAAGGTGTTTCCGTTGAAACTGCCAGTGCCCACCATACCCTCGCCTTCGCCAAAAAGATCCGGCAGGACACCAACATACGTCACAGCGACAGACGCACCGCCATCGGTCACGCTGAAGGTCGTCATCGTGCCTTCCCCTCGGCGCAGAGTGCCCTCCTCCACCAGCCCGCCAATGCGGAACACTTCGGTGGGCTTTGGCGGTTCGGCAATCACCTCGCTGGGCGAACGGAAAAAGTTGATGCCATCCCGCATCGCATACCCAATCAGCGCCGTGGACAGGACCAACGCCACTGCCAGCATTGAAATCACTTGGATACGGCGCTGCTTCTTGAGCGATTTCATCTGCCTACCTTGCGCAATTCACGGGAATAGCGGAGCCATCATCAACCCCGCAGTCTCAGGTTCATTTAACATCAGATTGGCGTTCTGCAAGGCCTGCCCGCTGGACCCTTTGGTCAGGTTATCGAGTGCTGCAATTACAATCGCGCGGCCCTCGATCCGGTCACCGGTCACGCCGATATGGCAAAAGTTGCTACCGCGCACATGCCGCGTGCTGGGCGTCTCACCAAAAGGCAACACCTCAAGGAAAGGCTCCTTGGCATAGGCGGATGCCAGCGCGGCATGTATCGCATCCGCTTCACCTTTTACATAAACTGTGGCAATTATACCCCTGTTTAGAGGCAATAAATGCGGTGTGAACTGCACCTTCACATCGCGCCCTGCAATGGCCGAAAACTCCTGATCAAACTCCGCGAGATGCCGATGCGTGCCGCCTACAGCGTAGGCATGTGCGCCCTCCGACAGCTCTGCGTGCAGAAGGTTTTCCTTCAGGCTCCGACCCGCCCCACTCACGCCGGTTTTGAGATCGATGATAATGTCGTCGAGATCAATCAGCCCACCTGCGATCAAGGGCCGCAGCGCATATTGCCCGGTGGCAGCATTGCACCCCGTGCCCGCCACAAGCCGCGCCGCGCGAATTTCCTCGCGGTAGAACTCCGTCAGCCCATAAACCGCCTCCCCCTGACACTCCAAGGCATCATGCGCGCCGCCATACCATTTGGCGTAAACCTCTGGATCGCGCAGCCTGAAATCCGCGCTCAGATCGACGATTTTCAAATCCTTCGGCAGCGCCTTGATGATCGCCTGACTCGTGGCATGTGGCAACGCGCAAAAGCACAGATCAACGCCCGCGAAGTCAATCTCGTCAATCGTCACCATAACGGGCAGGTCCAGATGGCGCAGATGCGGGAACACCTCGGCCATGTGCTGCCCCGCCTTGGAATTCGCGCCAAGGGCCACGATCCGCATGCTGGGATGGGTCGCGATCAGCCGAACAAGCTCGGCCCCCGTATAGCCCGAGGCCCCGAGAATAGCGATGTTATGGGTCATGATATGTCTTTCACTTGCTGGCCTTGGGCGTACCCCGGATTGGCACATTCGCGCAATATTTTATGGAAAAAGCGCCTAAAGCGGCTCGAACCGCACCTCTCGGCGCATAAACTGTGTCGCGCGATCTGAGACACGGCGCGCGTCGCCCGTGGTCAGAAATCGGCTCTCGGTCCCGCTGCCCGTCATACCGGGGCGCCGCGTGAGGTAGTCGGCAAGGCTCTCGGCCACCAGATCGGCCTGCGAATAAACCGCAACATCGGGGCCCAGAGCGGCGCGAAACACATCCTCGACCAACGGATAATGCGTGCAGCCAAGGATCGCCGCCTGCGGCTTGGGCATCTTGCGCTTCAAGGCGTCCACATGGCCGCGGACCAGCGCCTCGGCGAGGATCATATCACCCTCCTCGATCGCATCCACGACACCGCCACAGGCCTGCGCCTCGACATCCACGCCAATGGCGCGAAACGCCAGCTCGCGCTGAAATGCCCGACTACTGACCGTCGCGGGCGTCGCAAAAAGTGCGACATGCTTCGCAGCCACCTCGCGTGGCGGGGAATTGTCGCCCCATTCCCGCTCGGTCAGCGCCTCGATCAGCGGCACGAAAACGCCCAGCACGCGCTTGCCCTCAGGCACGCCCGCCTCCTGCATCCGGCGCAGCGCTGCGGCAGACGCGGTGTTGCAGGCCAAGATCACCAGATCACACCCCTCGTTCCAAAGCCGCTTGACCGCAGCCTCGGTCAAGGCGTGCACATCATCGGCCCCGCGCACACCGTAGGGCGCGTTTGCATTGTCGCCGAGATACACGAATGGCACCTCCGGCAGCCGCTTTTGCACCGCCTCCAGCACGGTCAGACCGCCCAAACCACTGTCGAAAATGCCCACTGCCATTGCTTTGCCCTCACCCTTGGGGCACGCGCTTTCGCACCCCATGCGCATGCTCATACGCCTCACAACGCCGAAATTCCACATCAGATTTAGGGCCACTGCGACGCTCTGATCTACTGCGCGGCCTGCACGCTCTTCGCCCCACCCGCGCGGATCGCCGCCAGAAGACCCTCGCGTTTTTTCGATGCCTTGGCTTCATGCGCCGCCTTCACCGGGCCAAAGCCGCGTATCTCCAGCGGTAATTCGGCAAGTGCGATGATCAGATCGCGCGTCTCGGGCGTCCAGAGCGGCAGGACCTCTGCCATATCCGCCTCATACTGCCGGATCAGCGCCCGCTCCATCCGCCGCTCGGCGGTGTAGCCAAAGATATCCAAGGGCGTGCCGCGCAGCACTTTCAGCTTGGCCAGCGCTGGCAAGGCGCGCTCCAGCCACGATCCAAGGGCGCGCTTTTGTGGGCGGCCATCCGCGCCGCTCTTGCTCAGCATCGGCGGCGCGAGGTGGTAGGTCATTTTGAAATCACCCCCAAATTCTGCAGCCGCTTTTTCGCGGCTTGTTTGCAAAAGCCGGGCGACCTCATATTCATCCTTATAGCTCAACAGCTTATGATAGCCTTCCGCCATGGCCTCGCGCAGCGCCTCCTTTGGCGCGCGCGCCAAAAGCGCTTGGTAGCGCTTGGCCAGACGCTGGCCCTGATAAGCCACCAAATGATCGACGCGGAAGGCAATCTTGTCCTCCAACGTCTTCGGCAAAGCCACCAGGTTCGGGCGGCTCAACCCCGCCGCCTCTGCCGGATAGAGCGCCGCCCAACGGCCAATCTCAAACGCGCGCAGGTTTCTCTCTACCGCGGCCCCGTTCAGGCGGATCGCCTCGGAGATAGCCCCAAGGCTCAAGGGAATAAGCCCCCTCTGCCACGCGGCGCCAAACACCATCATGTTGGAAAAGATAGAATCGCCCATCGCCGCCTTGGCCAGGTCTGATGCATCCAGCATCAGCGCCGCCTCCCCCAACCGCGCCTCAAGCGCCAGTGACATACGCTCAAACGGAAGACGGAATTCCGTATCGCGGGTGAAATCGCCAGTGATGATCTCATGACTGTTGACCACCGCCCCCGTTCGCCCCTGCGCCGTCAAACCCATCGTCGTGGCCCCCGAACTGACCACCAAATCGCCACCGATCAGCGCATCACACTCGCCCGTGGCCACGCGAATGGCGCTGATGTCGCCCGGTGCCTGCGCGATACGGCAATGGATATGCACCGCACCGCCCTTTTGGGCGAGGCCGGCCATCTCCATCATGCCCGCACCCTTCCCGTCGATTTGCGCCGCTTGCGCGAGCAACGCGCCAATCGTCACCACGCCGGTGCCACCTACACCGGTGATCACCACATTATAGGTGCCTTTGATCTGCGGCAGCACGGGCTGGGGCAGGTCCGGCAGCTCCAGATCGGTCTGTGCATCCTTGCGGATATGCGCGCCCTCAAGGGTCACGAACGAAGGGCAAAACCCCTTTATACAGGAAAAATCCTTGTTGCAGCTTGATTGGTCCACCGCCCGCTTGCGGCCCAATTCGGTCTCCACTGGCACAAGGCTCACGCAGTTGGATTGCACCCCGCAATCGCCGCAGCCCTCGCAAATGTCGGGATTGATAAACACGCGGCGATCAGGGTCCGGGAAGGTGCCGCGCTTGCGCCGCCGCCGCTTCTCAGCGGCACAGGTCTGGACATAGACAATCGCCGAGACGCCCCTGACTTTTGCCAACCGCTCTTGCACGGAGATCAAATCCGAACGCTCTTTAATTTCCACGCCTTGCGGGAAATCCTTAAGGTCCAGATCTTCCTTTTCATCATAGACAACAGCCACGTGCCCTACACCTATGGCCAGCAATTCGCGGGCGATCCTGGGCGCGTCGAGGCCGCCGTCATTGCCCTGCCCCCCCGTCATGGCCACGGCGTCATTGAAGAGGATTTTGTAGGTCATCGTCGTGCCTGCGGCCACGGCACCGCGGATCGCCTGAATACCCGAATGGTTGTAGGTCCCGTCGCCAATATTCTGGAAAACGTGGGCGCGGTTGGAGAACGGGGCCTCTCCGATCCAATTCGCGCCCTCGCCTCCCATATGGGTGAATCCGGTCGTCTCGCGGTCCATCCATTGCACAAGATAGTGACAGCCGATCCCAGCATAAGCACGGCTGCCTTCGGGGATTTTGGTAGATGTGCTATGCGGGCAGCCCGAGCAGAAATAGGGCAGTCGGGAGGCCATCTCCTCGGCATCATCGCCGCGTCGCGCCTCTTCCAGCGCACCCATTGCGGCGCGCAGGCGGTCCGTCCCACGCCCCTCCTCAATCAGGATGCTGCCCAGAGCCTCGGCAATCTGGACCGGGTCGAGCGCGCCCCGCGTCGGGAAAAGCTCCTCGCGGTGCAGCGCGCCCACGCCGCCCTTGAACCAACCATAGACCCGGCGCTTCGGGTCATCAAAGAGCACTTCCTTGATCTGCCCTTCGATCAGTTTGCGTTTTTCCTCAACCACCACGATCAGGTCGAGCCCCTCGGCCCACTCCATGAATCCCTTCATATCAAGCGGAAATGTCTGCCCAACCTTGTAGGCCGTGATTCCGAGCCGCGCGGCCTCATCCGCATCCAGCCCCAGCAAATCCATCGCATGGACCACGTCGAGCCAATTCTTGCCCGCCGCCACAAAGCCGATCTTGGCACCGGGCTTGCCGACCATCCGCTTGTCCATCTTGTTGGCATGCGAGAACGCCTCCGCGGCATAGCGTTTATACGCGATCATCCGCGCCTCTTGGTCCTGCGGCGAATCCATCAGCCGGATGTTCAACCCGCCTTCGGGCATATCGAACGAGGGCTCAACGAATTGCATCCGGTCCAGCCGCCCATCGACGACGGACGTGACCTCCACCGTGTCCTTCATGGTCTTGAGACCGACCCAAAGCCCGGAAAACCGGCTCAGCGCGTAGCCATAGAGCCCGTAATCAATGATCTCCTGCACGCCTGCGGGGCTGACCACGGGCATATAGGCATCGACCATCGCCCAGTCGGATTGGTGCAAAACCGTGCTGCTCTCACCAGTGTGGTCGTCACCCATCGCCATGATCACGCCGCCATGGGGGCTGGTACCGGCCATGTTGGCATGGCGCATGACATCCCCCGAGCGGTCCACCCCCGGCCCCTTGCCATACCAAAGGCCAAAGACCCCGTCATACTTGCCCTCCCCGCGCAGTTCGGCCTGCTGCGCGCCCCAGAGCGCCGTGGCGGCCAGATCTTCGTTCAACGCCTCCTCAAAGCGCACGCCCGCCTCGGTGAGCGGTCTCTCGGCGCGGCGCATCAGCATATCCACCGCGCCGAGGGGCGACCCCCGATACCCCGTGACATAGCCGGCCGTGTTCAACCCCGCAGCCTTGTCCCGCGCCGCCTGCGCCAGCATCAACCGAACAAGCGCCTGCGTGCCATTCAAAAGCACCTGACCCTTACTCAGGTCAAACCGATCCTCCAGGGCAATTTTGGCAAGGCTCATGGTGATCTCCAATGGACGGGCGATTAAATTTAGCGCGTTTACCAAGATATTAGGTCACGGCACCTGACCTACCAAGCGGAATTTCCGCCGCACCGCCGCATTGATCGGTGCAAGAAGTGGGTTTCTCTGTTAAGTCGGGTTTACACATTACTGAATCGAAAGCAGCAGCCGTGGATTGGGACAAACTGAGAATTTTCCATGCGGTCGCCGACGCTGGCAGTTTGACCCATGCGGGCGATGCTTTGCAACTGTCGCAATCAGCCGTCTCGCGGCAGATTCGTGGACTGGAGCAATCGCTGAACGCCACCCTCTTTCACCGCCACGCGCGCGGCCTTATCCTGACGGAGCAGGGCGAGCTTTTGTTCGACGCCACCCGCGCCATGCTCAAACGGCTCGACACTGCCACCGCCCGCATTCGAGATAGCGAAGAAGAGGTGTTTGGCGAGTTGCGCGTGACCACGACGACAGGCTTCGGCACGCTCTGGCTCGCCCCACGGCTGAGCCAGCTTTACAAGAAATATCCTGATCTCAAGATTGATCTGATGCTGGAAGAACGCGTTCTAGACCTGCCAATGCGCGAGGCCGACGTGGCAATCCGCATGAAGGAGCCAAGCCAGGCCGATCTCATTCGCAAACGGTTGATGAGCGTCCACATGGTGCTGGCCGCCAATGCCGATTACATCGCAGAATACGGAATGCCCCAACAACTCATAGACTTACGGGACCACAGGCTGATTTCGCAAAACCCCAACTCCGCACAGGTTGGCGCGGCGGCGATGCTTGTGAGCGAGTTGATCGCCAATGACATCCCGTCGATTCTGACCGTGAATAACTATTTTGGCGTGCTTCAAGGCGTGCTGCATAATCTGGGAATTGGCGTGCTGCCGGATTACCTTTTGCACGACTTTCCCAATCTGGCGCGCGTTCTACCCGAGGTTGAGTCGATCGAGGTGCCTGTTTTCCTCGCCTACCCCGAAGAATTGCGCCACTCCAAACGCATCGCAGCCTTCCGCGACTTCGTTCAAGACGAGATATTTACTTATCGCAAAACGATGAAAGAACAGGCGGTTACCTGAGAATTTGATCAGATATGCAAAAAACGCATATCGGCAATGCTGCACATGCGGCATTTTTGGCCTTGATCGCTCAGAAATGAGGCCCTAATTGCACTCGTGACGGGACGCTTCTGGCGCTCCCATCATACCTCCCTGTTGGACTTCGGCCGAGCCTAGTGCTCGGCCTTTTTTTTTGGCCCCAACGGCTTTTGTGCGTTGCTCCGCAATCGCACGATCCTGACCGGACAAACGAAACCCCCGCATCCAAAGACACGGGGGGCTTTTAATCAGTTTCAAGGAAAAGTCAGCGCCTGGAGTTACTCTGCCGCCTCTGGCGGGGGCGGCGTGTCCGATTTAGCCTCGGACATTTCCGGATTTGGCTTGCGGCGCGGTTTGCGCGGGGCGCGGGCTTTGGGCGCACCCTCCGGTTTGGGTTCGGATTTGGTCTCTGGCGTCTCAACAAGTGTCGACGCACCTTCGGCATCTTGCTCTGCGGACTGGGGCTGATCGTTCTGCCGCGCGGGTCGTCCGTGATGCTGACCTCCCCCCTGACCGCCGCCTTGGCCATCATTCTCTTGATGCTGCGGGCGCTCTTTGTCTCGCTCGGCCTGCCGGTCGCGGTTTTCGCGCTCCTGCTGGTCGCGCTTGGCATCAATTTCCTTTTGCGCAGCACTTAAAAGACGCAGGTAGTGCTCGGCGTGTTGCTGGAAATTTTCGGTTGCAACCCGGTCATTGCTCAACTGTGCATCGCGGGCCAGCTGATTGTATTTCTCAATGATCTGCTGCGGTGTGCCGCGCACTTTGCCCTCGGGGCCCGAGCTGTCGAAAACCCGATTCACCACATTGCCAACCGTATTGGTTGAGCGATTACGGTTCGACTTGTTACGCGAACGTGACTTTGATAATCTCATATTTTTTTCTGTCCAGCCTTGGAAAGATCGCCCTGTCTGGACCCGGGAAGCGCCCCTTGCGCTTGAAAAATGAACCGGATCCGCGGCAATTGTTGGCTTGGCGTTCTGCGGGACGAAAGCGTTGCATCCGACGCAGAGACACTCTCAATAATCACGCCCCACGCGTCGGCACAAGCAAAAAGCGGAATTTGCGCCGTATTTTGCCGCTTTAGTCCATCACAGAGGGGCGCGCGCCACAACGACCCGGTCCCGCCCGTCCATGTCGGGGCGGCAAGCGACACCGCTATACCCCGCTGCGCGAGCCATCTCGCAAACCGCCTCGCCCTGCCGCCAGCCGATTTCAAGCATCAGCCAGCCACCCGGCACCAGATGCGCCTGCGCGCCTGCGCAGATCACACGGTAAGCGCTGAGCCCATCCGCCTCATCCGTCAGCGCAAGGCGCGGCTCATGCGCGAGTTCCGGCGTGAGGTCGGGCATTTCCGTGGCGGCGATATAGGGCGGATTCGAGACGATGAGCTCAAAGCGTTCGGCCACGCCACCGAACCAATCGCTGTGCACCAACTGCGCGCGGTCCGCCACGCCCAACGCTGTCGCATTGCGCGCGGCCACGCGGAGTGCTGCCGGGCTGATATCCGTGCCGGTGCCGGTGGCCTCCACCCGCTCGGCCAGAAGGGTCAGAAGGATCGCGCCGCTGCCGGTGCCCATATCAAGGACACGGGTCCAATCCACCTCCAAAGCCGCCGCCACAAGGCTTTCCGTCTCGGGGCGCGGGTCCAGAACATCCCCACTGACCTCAAAATCACGACCGAAAAAGCCGCGCCGCCCAATGAGATGCGAGACAGGCACGCGGGCCGTGCGCCGCGCGACCATCGCCTCAAACGCGCCCAGCGCACCCTCCTCCAGCGTATCGTGCAGATGCAGCGTCATACGGGCCGGCGCCACCCCGATCACATGGGCCAGAAGCCTGCGGGCGTCGCCCATGGCACCGGGCACGCCTGCCGCCTCAAGCCGCGCACGGGCCTCAGCCAGCGCCGCCTGTGCCGTGATCACACGGCCCCCATCTCGGCCAGAAGAGTGGCTTGCGCATCCGCCGTCAGCGCGTCGATCACCTCGTCCAGATCACCCTGCATCACCTGATCGAGCTTATAAAGCGTGAGGTTGATCCTGTGATCCGTCATCCGCCCTTGCGGAAAATTATAGGTCCGTATCCGCTCGGACCGGTCGCCGCTGCCCACTTGGGCGGCCCGGTCAGCGCTGCGCTCGCTGTCCATCCGCTGCCGCTCGGCATCGTAAAGGCGGGCTTTGAGCACTTGCATCGCGATCTCGCGGTTGCGGTGTTGAGATTTCTCGGAGCTGGTGACGACGATTCCGGTTGGAATATGCGTGATCCGCACCGCCGAATCGGTGGTGTTCACGTGTTGCCCACCCGCGCCAGAGCTGCGCATCGTGTCGATCCGCAAATCATTCGCGTCGATCTTCACATCCACATCCTCGGCCTCTGGCAGCACCGCCACCGTGGCCGCCGAGGTATGAATGCGCCCGCCGCTCTCGGTCTCCGGCACACGTTGAACCCGGTGCACGCCACTCTCGAATTTCAGGCGGGCAAAGACATGCGCACCCTTCACATGGGCCACCACTTCCTTGATCCCGCCAAGCTCGGTCAGGCTCTCTTCCAATATCTCGAACCGCCAGCCGCGCGCCTCGGCATAGCGTTGATACATGCGCAGCAAATCGCCCGCAAAAAGGGCGGCCTCCTCGCCCCCTGTGCCGGGCCGAATTTCCAACATCGCAGGGCGTGCATCGGCGGCGTCGCGGGGCAAAAGCGCCAATTGCAGCGCCGCTTCCATCTTGGGCCGTGCGGCGCGAAGCCCCGCCAGCTCCTCCTCGGCCAAACCGCGCATCTCGGGATCATCCAGCATCCCCTCGGCGCTCGCCACATCGTCCAGAAGGCCCATATAGGTGCGGATTTCCTCCACCACGGGGCGCAGATCGGCATATTCGCGCCCAAGGGCTGCGATATCACCGCCGCCCTGCGCCATCTGCGCCTCAATATACTCGAAGCGCTGCACGATCTGCCGAAGTCTGTCCAATGGCACCATGGCCGTTTCCTTGGGGTATCTAATCGCTTTGGTCAAGTGAGCACGCCGTGGTATAAGCGATTCCATGAAGAAGCTGGCCGCCATATTGCTCATCGCCCTGCCCGTCTTTGGACCTGTCCAAGCGGCCGCACAGGCCAAGACCGTGGACTGTTATTGCACCAACAAATCCGGCGCCCGGCTGGAGCTGGGTGAGATGACGTGCATAGCGGTGGATGGTCGTATGTTCATGGCGCAATGCCAGATGTCGCTCAACGTGCCGATGTGGCGCGAGATATCGGATGGCTGCCTGTCATCCGCCCTGCCCCAGAGCCTCCAGCCAACCCTCGATACGGGCTCGGTTGACCCCCAGATCTGATTGTCCGAACCGCAAACGGCTGTTGATCTCGATGAGACCCTCGGCATCCCGCAGCGTTGTGTAGTCGGGAAACCCCCAAAGGGCAGATCGGGTCTGATAAGTCACCATGCCACTCTGCACAGAGCCCGCGATCACCTTGGTGCGCGGTGTGCCTTGGATCACGGCATCGACGCGCGCCATTGCGTCCGGCCCGGCAATTTCGCCACGCCACAGATGCCCGTTCGCGCGGGGCATGTGGCCCACGCCCTCCTGCACTGCGCCCACGTGCCAGCGCGCGGTGTCCACCGGCGCAAGCCGCACCCAGAGCGCAAAGCCCAAGACCACGAGCGCCACCACCGCCACCACTGCCAAGATCCACTTCACACCGTGCCGCCTTTCATTTGTCCAAGATCGTCTTGTGGGGTCAGGGTCTACTCTGCCCCCGCTACATCTGCCCTATTTGCCGTGCTTTTCCCAGCCCAAGAGACAGATCAGCTCCGTCGCCACATGTGCGCCTGCAATCGCCGTCGCCCCGGTGGTGTCATATTGCGGGGCCACCTCCACCACGTCGCCGCCCTTGATGTTGATCCCTGCCAGATCGCGCAGCATCATGGACGCCTGACCGCTGGTAAGCCCACCCCAGACCGGCGTGCCGGTGCCGGGCGCAAAGGCCGGATCGAGGCCATCAATGTCAAAGCTCAGATAGGTCGGCGCATCCCCGAGGATGCCCTTGATCTTCTCCACCGTGGCCACCGGACCGCGCTCATGAACTTCGCGCGCGTCGATCACGTTCATGCCCATGTGATCCTCGCAATGCGTGCGGATCCCCACCTGCACCGAGCGTTTGGGGTCGATCAGCCCCAGCTTGATTGCCTTGTAGAACATCGTTCCGTGATCAATCCGGTCCATATCGTCATCGGGCCATGTGTCGGTATGCGCGTCGAACTGCAACAGGCTCATGGGGCCATATTTGGCGGCATAGGCCTTGAGGATCGGGAAGGTGATATAGTGATCGCCCCCGAGCACCACCGACGCGGCCCCTGCGTTCAAAATCCCCTCGATATGCGCGGTGAGCGCTTTGGGGAAGGCGGGCACATTGGCGTAGTCGAACGCCACATCTCCGTAGTCGATGATCGCCATCTCCTCCAGCGCGTTATAGCCCCAACCGTAAGGCGCGTCCGCTGGCTGAAGCGCGCTTGCCTCGCGGATCGCGCGCGGCCCCATCCGGGTGCCGGTGCGGTGCGTGACCGCCTGATCGAATGGCACGCCGGTGACCGCCACATCCACGCCGGTAAGGTCCTTGGTATAGCGCCGCCGCAAGAACGAGGTCGCGCCACCAAAGGCATTCTCAAAGGTCAGACCCTTGAGGTCGGGCCGGGTGAATGCGTGGTCCACATCGTTTTCCGCATCTTTCAGTGACATAACAAACCTTCCTTATTTAATGCCTTTTTGCGCATCGGGCTGGGTGGGTGATGCATGAAAAGGCATCACTCCACCGGTTGCATTCGCTCGACCAGCTTTGCGAAAAACGACGCCCCATAAGGGGCCGCCGCATCGTTGAAATCAAATCCGGGATGGTGCAGCCCTGCCGCCTCTCCCTGCCCAAGGAAAAGATAGGCCCCCGGGCGTGCCTCCAGCATATAGGAGAAATCCTCGGCCCCCATCTCGCGCATCCGCTGCGTCTCGACGCCCGCAGCCCCCGCCACCTCGGCGGCAATCTCGGCTGCGCGCGCCGTCTGCTCGGGATGGTTCACCGTCGGCGGATACCCCACGGTGATTTTCAGCTCCGCCTCGACGCCGTAACTCGCCGCTTGCCCCGCCACGATCTCGCGCAGGCGCGGATGGACCATCTCGCGCACATCCGCGTCAAAGGTGCGGATCGTGCCGTTCACATAGGCCGTATCGGGCACAATATTTTCGGCGCTGCCCGTGTGGATCTGCGTGACGGAGACGACCAGATCCTGCATCGCATAATGGTTTCGGCTCACAATCGTCTGTATCGCCTGCACGATGCCGCAGGTGGCCACAACCGGATCACAGGTCTGGTGCGGATAGGCCGCGTGCCCGCCGCGCCCTTTGATATGGATATCGAACGTGTCCACGGCGGCCATGATCGGCCCGGGCGTGGTGGAGAAACTGCCCACCTCCTGCCCCGGCATCGTGTGCAGCGCATAGACCTCGCCAATGCCGTAGCGATCCATGACGCCTGCCTCGACCATCACGCGCCCACCGCCCGGACCTTCTTCAGCAGGTTGAAAGATCAGCGCAACCCGTCCCGAAAAATTGCGCGTCTCAGCCAGGTATTTCGCAGCGCCCAGAAGCATCGTGGTATGCCCGTCATGCCCGCAGGCATGCATCGCACCGGGCCGTGTGCTTGCCCATTCAGCGCCCGTGATCTCATCCAAAGGCAGCGCATCCATATCCGCACGCAGGCCAATCGTCGGCCCCGGCCCGCGCCCCTCGATGATGGCAACGACGCCCGAGGTCGCGATGCCTTCTTCGATCTCGGTAATCCCGAATTCGCGCAGCCGCTCGACCACAAACGCCGCCGTGTCGTGGCACGCAAAGCCAAGCTCGGGGTTCATGTGCAGATGCCGCCGCCATGCGGTCATCTCCTCGGCAAACCCTGCTATGCGATTGATCACCGCCACGTGGCTGGACTCCTCTGCGCGCCTCATTCACCCTGCACTCAACCCCAAAGACGGAGCCTGCGCAATGGCTGATGATCCCCTGATCCACGACCCCAAGGGCGGCCTGCCCCGGCTTCTGGCCATCATGGCGCGGCTGCGCGATCCCGAGACGGGCTGCCCATGGGACATCGAGCAGGATTTCGCCACCATCGCCCCCTACACCATTGAGGAGGCGTATGAGGTCGCCGACGCGATCGAGCGCGCGGATTGGGGGGAGTTGAAAGGCGAGCTTGGGGATCTGCTTTTGCAAGTCGTGTTCCATGGCCAGATCGCGGCCGACAAGGGCTTGTTTGATTTCCATGCGATTGCAGATGGAATCTCGGACAAGATGGTCGCGCGTCATCCGCATGTTTTCGGCGACGAGAGCCGCGATAAGTCTGCGGCCCAACAAACACTGGATTGGGAGACCGTCAAAGCCACCGAACGCGCGCAGGCGGCGCAAACCGGCACCTTGGACGGTGTGGCCATGGGCCTTCCGGCACTTTTGCGCGCGGTGAAGCTGCAAAAGCGCGCGGCGCGGGTCGGGTTTGACTGGCCCGAGACGGCGCAGGTTCTCGATAAGGTGGCCGAGGAGATGGCGGAACTGACCGAGGCCACGGACCCGGATCATATCGAGGAAGAATTCGGCGATCTTCTGTTTGTCATGGCCAATCTCGCGCGTCACATGAAGGTGGACCCCGAGGCGGCACTACGCCGCGCCAATACCAAATTCACCCGGCGGTTTGCCTCAATCGAGGCGGCTTTGAAGGCCAAGGGCAAACGGCCCGAGGACAGCGATCTGGCCGAGATGGACGCGCTCTGGGACGCGGCAAAGGCGGCGGAAAAGGCCCACTAGAGCACGATAATTTCCGGCCCGCTAAACTGCGTCAGCCGCTCTGCGCCGCCCTCGCGGATCACGATATTCTCCTCATGCACCATGATCTTGCCAGCGCTCTTGCCGGGGCTGACTTCCGTGCCCGGTTCCAGCGTAATCACCATGCCGGGCTGCAACACGCTTGTTTCCTGCGCCGTGAGCGACAACCCTTCGGTCAGTTGCATGCCCAAACCATGCCCCAGACGCCCCGCCGTCTCACCACCGCCCGCAACCGCTGCCATCGCCGCGAACACATCGCAGGCCCGCGCGCCGGGCTGCGCCGCGTCATACCCAGCCGCAGTCGCCTCGATCAGCCGCGCATGGGCGGCGCGCACCTCCGCATTTGGCGCGCCAATCGCAAAATTCCGGTCAAAATCGCAGAAATACCCGTCGCGCACAGCACCCGTGTCCAGCATCATCACATCGCCCGGCGCCAGCGGCGCATCAGATGCAGGCGAGATGACGTCGCCATAGCCACCCTGCGCCGCGCCCCCCGAGATATAGGGGACCCAATCGGCCCCCTCCTCCAGCAAAAGCCGCTGAAACCCACGAAACACCGCGCTGAGAGGCACGCCCACGCCCGCAATCTCGCCCATCCGGCCATAGGCGCGCGTGGCAATGGCGCAGGCGGCACGGATCTTGTCGATCTCCGCTTCCGATTTGATCGCGCGCAGGCCCGCCACGATCCCGGCCTCGCTGCGAAACTCCAACCCAGAGGCCGCCTGCAACGCCATGTAATCCGCCAGTGGCATCCGCAGATGCGTCTCATACCCCATCGGCACACCCACCGGGCCGCCCACCTCGCGCAGGGTCGCGGCCAGAAGGCTCACCCCGTCATCTTCCGGGCATGGTGCCGCCCATGTGCGGATATCCTCAACCCAACTGCGCCCCATCAACTCGGCCCCGATGGACGGAATCACGGCGATGGGCAGGCCGGATGCGGGCACCACCAAGAACCACGGGCGAC
>CALGEH010000192.1 GCA_937881735.1 uncultured Shimia sp. | reverse complement strand
CGTAGCGTTTGATCAGCAGCGGTTTGATGGGGTCAGCCACGGAGGTCCCTCCTCGGAAATGCAGCGGTGCAGCAAACCCTAGCTGCATGTGCGGCAAAAAGAAAGGGTGCGCTATCGTGGCCGTGGCTGGCATCAAAACGCAAAAAGGCGAGCCGCAATGGCTCGCCTTTCGCAGTCTCGCGCCACGCTATCGGGAGGGACAGGCGACGCTAACTGATCTGCTTATTTCACGCCTGCTTTTTTCGCGGCGGTGGTCAGGTCGTCTGTGGCTTTCTTGACGGCTTTCGATGCATCTTCTTGCATGTCTTTGCCAGCGGCCATCATCAGCTCGACTGTTTCCATCTGCACTTTTTTCGCGACTTCGGCGAAAGCTGCCATGTTCTCTGCGGCGACTTCGGCGTTGGCGGATGCGAAATCGGTCATCGCTTTTGCGTAGTCGGCAGGGTCGGTTTTCGCTTTTGCCATGTCCGACATTTTCGCCAGCGTGGTTTTTGCCCAGACGCTGGAGATCTCGGCGGATTTCTCAGCAGCGGAGAGAGCAACACCGGACAGCTTTTCGTTCAGAGCGGCGTGGCTCTTGAAAGCGTCTTCCATGGATTTGGTGTCGACGGGGAATGCGCCCATGATGTCTTTCATCATCGCGTTCATATCTTGTGCTTTAGCCATTTTCTTTGTCCTTCCAAGTCTGAGCGGGTTGGTCCGCTGTTTCTGCAACTGCAAACAATATGCGTGCTGCGGTGCCGAAAATCAAGTTATTTATGCTGCACTGCGGCATAAGTCTAATACGTTATGAAATCAGATTCTTGCCTTGATCCGCACATAGGATCCGGGGGCTGGCTCCAGGAGTTTGTAATCCGAATCGCCCGGAATACGCGCCGCCACCTTCTTGCCCGAGCGTTTGCGCAGCCATGCTTCCCAGAGAGGCCACCAGCTTCCGTCATGGCGCACGGCCCCCTCCAGCCACGCGTCCGGAGCGCCCGTCAGGTCGGAATTGGTATAATGGCTGTATTTCTTTTTAGAAGGCGGATTGACGATGCCTGCGATGTGCCCCGATTCCGACAAAACAAAGGTCCGGTCCTTCGCACCCATCTGTTGCACCCCGCGATAGCAGTCTTTCCACGCCGCGATATGATCGGTCTGACAGGTAACGGCCAATAATGGCACATCGACGTCTGACAGCTTCAGATTGGTGTCTAAAAGCGCGAACCCATCTTCAGCAAAGGCGTTTTGCTGGCAAAGGCCACGCAGATATTGCGTCGTCATGCGCCCCGGAAGGTTCGCGCCGTCGCCGTTCCAATAGAGCAGATCAAACGCCGGAGGCGCCTCGCCCAGCATATAGCTGCGGATGGCGGGCGAGTAGATCAGATCCTTGGAGCGCAGATAGCTCATCGTACGGCCCATGATGAAGGAACGCAGGATGCCCTGCTCGGCCACTTCGGCCTCGATCCCGTCAATGAAATCATTTTGCAGGAAGGGCGTGAACTCTCCCTGCTCGGAAAAATCCGTGAGCGTGGTGAAGAGCGTGGCGGATTTCACGCTCTTGTCGCCGCGTGCCTTCATCAGCGCGAGCGTCAGGCACAGCGTCGTGCCCGCGATGCAATAGCCCACGGCATTGACCTGTTTCTGGCCCGTGATCGCCTTGGTCACCTCAAACGCCTTGAGGTAACCATCGGTGATGTAATCCTCTATCCCGACATCCGCGTGGGATTTGTCCGGGTTGACCCAGGACACCATGAAAAGCGTGTAGCCCTGCTCGGTGATCCACTTGATCATGCTGTTCTGCGCCGTGAGGTCGAGAATGTAGAACTTGTTGATCCATGGTGGGAACATCACGATCGGGGTGGCAAAGACCTCATCGGTGGCAGGGGCGTATTGGATCAGTTCCATCATCTCGTTGCGAAAGACGACTTCGCCCGGCGTGGTGGCGATGTTACCGCCCAGCTCAAACGCCGTCTCGTCGGCGAGGCGCACGATCATCTCGCCATTATTTGCCTCCAGATCCGAGATCAGGTTTTCCAGACCCTTCACCAGCGATTCGCCTTCGGTCTCCACCGCGCGTTCCAACGCATCCGGGTTCGTGCCAAGGAAATTGGTGGGGGACATCATGTCGATGATCTGTTGCGCGAAAAACGCGAGTCGCTGCTTGTCCTTCTCGTCCAGACCGTCCACCTCAACGGCCGCTGCGCGAATCGCTTCAGCGTTCAGGAAATACTGTTCTTTGACATAATTGAAATATGGGTTGGTCTCCCAAAGCGGGTTGGAAAACCGCTTGTCAGGCAGCGCATTCTTCGCCTCGCCCGGCGCATAGGCCTGCGCGCCAGTCAGCAGCATTTGCTGCGCTTCCATGAAGTGACGCACCGATTTGCCCCAATATCCAAGCTGCGTCTCATAGATCGTGCCGGGGTTTTCCAGCACCTCGCTCCAGTAGGACACGGCCGCCTTGGCAAAGAGATCCTGCCCCGGCCCGTTCAACGTGGGATTGGCCGGATTGTTCTTGGCCGACAGGGCCTGGATCAGCCGCTGGGACAGTTCTTCGACACGCGCGAGATTGGCGTTCATCTTTTCCAAATTTTCTGGCGCGTCATCGTGCTGCGTTGCCATTTTATTATTTTCCCACTACGTTTTCTGCTATGCAGCATAAAGTCGTGTCGTCGGGAGGGACAGTGCGGCGAACAAGCCGGGCAGATGCCCCAAGGAGACGACAATGCGCTATATGGCCACTTACGACCTGATGGAAAGCCTCCGCAACGCCAATCAATGGATGGGTGCTACCGCCCTCTCCTTTGCATCATACCCGCTTTTCAGCCTGACACCCAACCCCGCATTTCAGATGATGGCCGCGTGGGGCGAGGTGACCGAGCGCACGTTCAAGCGCATGTCAGCCAAGCCCGACTGGGGCATCCACACCTTCACCTGCGAGGATGGCCGCGACCATCTTGTCAGCATCGACAAGGTGGTGGAGCGCCCCTTTGGCGATCTCATCCATTTCGTCGTGCCGGGCCGCAAGCCCAAGAAGCGGCGCATCCTGCTGGTCGCACCCATGTCGGGGCATTACGCCACGCTGCTGCGCTCCACGGTCAAAAGCCTGCTGGTGCATTGCGAGGTCTATGTGACCGACTGGCATAATGCGCGCGACATCCCCGTTAGCGCGGGCAAGTTCGACGTTGAGGATTACACACTTTATCTGATGGAGTTCATGCGTGAAATGGGTCCCGACACCCATGTGATCGCCGTGTGTCAGCCAGCACCGCTGGCACTGGCCGCAACCGCCTATCTGGCCGAGCTGGACCCGGACGCACAGCCGCGCTCGCTCACGTTGATCGGTGGGCCGGTCGATCCCGATGCCACGCCCACGGATGTGACCGATTTTGGCCGCCGCGTGACGATGGGGCAGCTTGAAGAGACGATGATCCAGCGTGTCGGCTTCAAATATCCCGGCGTGGGCCGCTTGGTTTATCCGGGCCTCTTGCAGCTCAGCTCGTTCATCTCGATGAACTCCGAGATGCACAGCAACGCGTTCATGGACCAGATCGGCCGCGTCGCGCGCGGCGAGGCCAGCGACAATGACCGCCACAACCGGTTCTACGACGAATACCTGGCCGTGATGGACATGCCCGCAGAATTCTACCTCTCCACGGTAGAGCGGATTTTCAAAGGGCTTGAAGTGGCCAAGAACGAATTTGTCGTTAATGGCCACAAGGTCGATATCGGCAAGATCACAAGCGTGGCGGTGAAAACCGTCGAAGGCTCCAAAGATGATATCTCCGCCCCCGGTCAGTGTATCGCGGCGCTTGATCTGTGCACCGGGCTGCCCGATTCCAAAAAGGCGAGCCACTTAGAGGACGGCGCAGGCCATTACGGAATCTTTGCCGGGCGCAGCTGGCGCGAGAATATCCGACCGCTGGTTCTGGAGTTCATGGACGCGCATAGTGGCCCACTGCCTGCCAAGACGGCGAGCCGCAAAAAGCCCGCGAACAAGAACGCGGCCTGATCTGCACTTGCAGATATGCATACACACGGCCCGGATAACTCCGGGCCGCTTTGCGTTACTGCAGCACGAGCGGCTGTTTGAGCCACGTACGCAACGCCGCCGTCGTGGCATCAGGCTGCTCCAGCATCGGCAGGTGACCTGCCGCCTCAATCACGCTGAGCTGTGCGTAGGGGATCAGATCCGCCAGAAACGTATTTCGCTTGATCGGTGCGGGGCCGTCATGCTCGCCGCAGAGCACCAGGGCGGGCGTCTTGCAGCGGCGTAGCACCGCCTGATAATCCCGCCTGCGCTGTTGCGCGCGCACCTGCCGCAGAAGGGTATCAGCCCCCAGATGGTCGGCCATATCACCAACCAAAGCCAAGATTTCCGCACGCACCGGACCGGGGGCAAGATGATCGGCTGGCAACATTCCTTGCGCAAACCCCTCCACACTGCCCGACCGAAGTTTGATGATCAGCGGCTCCAGATCAGCGGCACTTTGCGGGGTTTCGGCAAAGGCATTGGTGTTCATCAAGGCAATCCGCCCCACCCGGTCGGGCGCGCGGCGCAGGATCTCCATCGCAACAATCCCGCCCAACGCATGACCCACCAGCGCGAACCGGCGTGGCAAGACGTCCAGCAAGCCCGAGGCGATCTCCTCCACCCGCTCGCCTAGGGTGATCGGCGCAATAGTGACCGCGTGATGCGGGCTGAGTGCCGCAAGCTGCGGGCCAAAAACCCGCGCATCACACATGATGCCCGGCACAAATACCAACGGCTCGTTCATCGCGGCTTTTCCCTCATGACTACCAGCCGCCACCTTCGCACAGCGCCCGCCCGGGTCAACCGCTCATGGATAGGCGATGCCCCGGAATGGTGGAAAATCGGCATATCTTGCACGCCGCTCCGCCTCTTTTTCGCGCGGCTCTGCTCCGGCTGCCAGCAGTTTTCCCTTGGGTGCAAGATAGCTGGAAATCGTGCGCTGGGGATGCACACGCCATGTCAGGTTCAGCGCCGCGAGTTTGGGGAAAAACCACATCTCGGAGTAGGGCAGATGATCGTGTATCCACCATGCCAGATCGCGCCAGTCGCGCCCCGCGGCGTAGCGATCGGCGAACCATGGGATCGCGATGGACGCACAGGCGCCCTGCTCCTCAGGGCCGCCCATATCCCAGATATGGTGGCCGTAATTGGCCTCGTTGCGCGCGCAGTTCAGACCGTTCTCATTGCCAAACCGGTTGAGGTCGGGGCTGCGATAGTCCGAACGGATGGCGATCCGGCCAAAGGTCTCCTCCAGCGGATCAAGCAGGTTTTCGCAAAGGCCCCAGCCATTTTTTATCGCGATATCAGGGTTTTCCGGGATGTTTTGAAGGCTGTGGATATTGCCGATCTCGGAGTAGAGAAAATCGCGCATGAAGAAGTGTTTGGATAGACGCACCCGCCCCAGATCTTCGAGTGATCTCATGCTGGCTGGCCGCTTCAAGATGCTATCCTTTTGGTCATGTGATGAATCAAGAGCGGCATTTAGAGCTTTGTTTTATATATCTTTCTGATAGGTTTAAAACATCCTCAACAGCAGCTTCAATCATTTTCAAACAGGCCGGATCTGAGAAACGGTGGTCTGCCCCATCCACCAGAGTAAGCCGCATGTCCGGCCCCTCAGAGTGGTCTAAAAGCTGCAAGGCCACCGACTTATCCACATCCGCATCCGCTGTCCCTTGCAGAAATCGAACAGGGAAGGGCAATCGCAGTGGACTGCGCAGCACAAGGTGATCACGCCCGTCTTCAATCAATCGTCGCGTGATGATGTAAGGCTCGTCGTAGTCACTCGGCAAGCTTATTTGGCCGTCCACCTCCAGCGCCGCGCGCTGCCCCGCGTCAAAGCCCGCCCACATGCTGTCTTCGGTGAAATCCGGGGCGGCGGCGATGGTCACGAGCCCCGCCACGCGCTCGGGCTGTGCGCGCGCCAGCAAAAGGGCGATCCAGCCGCCCATGGAGGAGCCGACCAGAACCTGTGGCCCCTCCAACATATCCAAAACCGCGCGCGCATCCGCCGCCCAATCCCCGATACACCCGTCTGTAAAGGCCTCAGACGAGGCACCGTGACCAGAATAGTCGAACCGGACAGAGCCGCGCCCGGTGCGCCGTGCCCAGCCCTCAAGTGCCAGGGCCTTGGTTCCGCCCATATCCGATTTGAAACCGCCCAAAAAAACAACGCCAGGCGATGTGCCCGGCGTTTGGTGATAAGCGATGCGCCTACCGTTTTGGGTCTTCAGAAAGCTGATCTCGCTCATGCCCTGCCCTTAAACGTCTACGCGCATCACCCTCATGTAATGCGCGCAGATTGGCAAGACCGACGGTTCAGCCGCCCACATACGTGTTGGAGGGGCGGTAGAATACCTTTTGGTTGTGCAGGCGACCCAAGAGATTGTGGATCTTGCGCACGCGGCGCTCTGGCTCGATCTCGTTGGTGGGAACTTCGGCCTCGATAAGCTTGCTGCTCAGGTCAGCTTTGGTTTGGCGCAAGGCTGCCTCGATAAGGTCCATGTCTTCGATAGAAAGCTCAATATTTGTATTAAACTTAGGCATATCATCGCTCCTTTTACCCGGTCCGCAGTCAACCGCTCTGGAGGGTATTAGTACCCTACCCGTTCGAGCGATCCAAGAGAAAAATCGTTGTGCGTCAATTAGTTACAACCTCGTTCGCATACTAATGCACACAATGGCTCGCATGCGATTGCACACCGCGCTGCATAGGGCGGGCCGTGGCTGCTTGACTTGAACCGCCTGCGCGGCCAAACAGAAGCCTCACCCGCAACCGGGCGCACCTGTAGGCGCCAGACCGACGAGGAGCGCCACACATGGCCCAAATCTCCCTCACCTTTCCCGATGGCACCGCGCGCAGCTTCGCGCCCGGCGTGACCCCTTTCGAGGTTGCCGCCGACATATCCAAGTCCTTGAGCAAGAAGGCCATTTCCGCAAC
Organism: uncultured Shimia sp.; assembly: GCA_937881735.1. Lineage (GTDB taxonomy): Bacteria > Pseudomonadota > Alphaproteobacteria > Rhodobacterales > Rhodobacteraceae > Roseovarius. The sequence goes on along the minus strand of CALGEH010000192.1, from coordinate 7,898 downwards.
GGTGGACGGCCAGCACTGGGACCTTCAATGGCCCATCGAGGCGGACGCACAGATCGCGATCCACACCATGGCCGACGAAGAGCAGGCCAATGAGCTTGTGCGCCATGATCTGGCCCATGTGATGGCGCGCGCGGTCCAGGAAATCTGGCCCGATGTGAAGGTCACAATCGGTCCCGTCATCAAGGATGGCTGGTATTATGACTTCGACCGCGCCGAGGCATTTTCGCCCGAGGACCTCGGCACGATCGAGAAGAAAATGCGCGAGATTATCAACCTGCGCGATCCCGTGCGCACCGAAATTTGGGACCGCCCCCGCGCTGTGAAGCATTACGAGGACGCGGGCGAACCCTTCAAGGTAGAGCTGATCGGGGCGATTCCCGGCGATGAGCCTTTGCGGATGTATTGGCATGGCGAGTGGCAGGACCTCTGCCGTGGGCCGCACCTTCAGCATACCGGACAGCTTCCCGCGGATGCGTTCAAGCTGATAAGCGTCGCAGGAGCCTATTGGCGCGGTGACAGCAAGCGCGAGATGCTGCAACGCATCTATGGCGTGGCGTTTACATCGAAGGAAAAGCTCAAGGCGCATATGAACATGCTGGAGGAGGCCGCGAAACGCGACCACCGCAAGCTGGGTCGTGAGATGGACCTCTTTCATATGCAAGAAGAGGCGCGCGGGCAGATCTTCTGGCACCCCAACGGCTGGACAATTTACACGCTGCTGCAGGACTACATGCGCCGCCAGCAACGCGCGGGCGGTTATGTGGAGGTGAACACACCACAAGTGGTCGACCGTCAGCTTTGGGTCGATTCAGGGCACTGGGAGAAATACCAAGAGAATATGTTCATCGTCGAAGTGGACGAGGAACATGCCCGCGAAAAGGCCGTCAACGCGCTCAAGCCGATGAACTGCCCCTGCCATGTGCAGATTTTCAACCAAGGCCTCAAGTCCTACCGCGACCTGCCGCTGCGCATGGCCGAGTTTGGCTCCTGCAACCGCTATGAGCCCTCGGGGGCGCTGCACGGTATCATGCGGGTGCGCGGGTTTACCCAAGATGACGGGCATATCTTCTGCCGCGAGGATCAGATCGAGGCGGAGACGGCGGAGTTCATCCGCTTCCTGTCGGAGGTTTACAAAGACCTCGGGTTCGAGAATTTCAGCGTGAAGTTCTCGGATCGGCCTGAAAAGCGCTCAGGCTCGGATGAGGTCTGGGACAAGGCTGAGGCGGCGCTTCTGTCGGCCACCCGTGCCGCGGGCATCGAGCCTGAGTTGAACCCCGGCGAAGGCGCGTTCTACGGCCCCAAGCTGGAATTTGTGCTCACCGACGCGATTGGCCGCGATTGGCAATGCGGCACACATCAGGTGGATTTCGTCCTGCCCGAGCGTCTGGACGCTAATTACATCGCCGAAGATGGCGCGAAACACCGCCCTGTCATGCTGCACCGCGCCACGCTCGGCAGCTTCGAGCGGTTCATTGGCATCTTGATCGAGGAACACGCGGGCAAACTGCCGTTCTGGCTGGCGCCACGGCAGGTTGTCGTTGCCTCCATCATCTCGGACGCGGATGATTACGTGAATGAGGTGGTAGCCACCTTGTGCGCCCAAGGCATCCGGGCCGAGGCGGATACGCGCAATGAAAAGATCAACTATAAGGTCCGTGAGCATTCGGTCGGCAAAGTGCCCGTGATCCTCGCCTGCGGGATGCGCGAAGTAGAAGACCGCACCGTCTCAGTCCGCCGCCTTGGTGAGAAACAGACGTCAATGGCCAGCCTTGAGGATGTAACAATTGAGCTCGCACGCGCTGCCACGCCGCCTGACCTCTTGTAACATTTGCCCGGTTTGCAGCTGAAAGTCGCGCGCCTCTGCGTCCAAAGCCGCTGTAGACCGGGAAATTTCCCCATATTTTCAATGCCTGCTGCCCTTTGCACGATAACACCGAGTTGACACACGCGTGTCTGACACTCCTGTGATTGGCGTTGTGCGGCCATTCGCCGCTATGGTTACCCCATCGCCACAAAGGGCTGATCGGGACACCCCATCGACCCGCAGTCACAACAGCAGGCGATCTGGAAACAAGAACCCAACGGGAGAGACCCAATATGTCGAACATCATGAAAACAGTCGCAATCGCAGGTGCCGTCACAGCCGCTCTGGCCGCTCAAACCTCCACGGCGCAGGCCATGGACCAAGAGAAGTGCTACGGCATCTCGCTGGCCGGCGAAAACGATTGCAAAGCTGGCGCGGGCACCACATGCGCCGGTTCGTCCACAGTCGATTACCAAGGCAACGCATGGAAATTCGTGGAGGCAGGCACATGCGAGAGCATGTCCAAGGACGGCGATCGCGCAGGCTCGCTTGAGCCACTTGATCGTGACCTGCCCGCATAAGCTATGTTCGGGGTGCGCTGGGAAGTCTCGGCGCACCCTTTTTCTCTTTCGGAGGCTGCCATGCTGGATGCCCACCCCTTTTCTGCCCTGCCCCCAGGCCCCGGTGTGGGTTATAAAGCCCAGTATTTTCAGTCAATTATGGAAAACCCCGCCCCCGTTGAGTGGCTGGAAATCCATGCCGAGAATTACATGGGCGATGGCGGGCGCCCTCTTGCGCAGCTGCGTCACCTCTCCGAACGATTCGCGATTTCCGTGCACGGCGTCGGCCTCAGCATCGGGGGCGAAGGACCGCTTGATCCCGATCACCTCGCCCGCCTGAAGACGCTCTGCGGTTGGCTGAACCCGGCGAGCTTTTCTGAGCATCTGGCATGGTCCACTCATGACAGCCACTTCCTCAACGACCTTCTGCCTTTGCCTTACACAGCAGCCACCCTCACCCGCGTGGCGGATCATATCGACGCGTTGCAGGAGGCGATCGGGCGCAGGATGCTTTTGGAGAACCCCTCGAGCTACCTCGCCTTTGACAAGAGCACGATGGAAGAGACAGCGTTTCTCTCCGAGCTGAGCGCGCGCACCGGGTGCGGCCTCCTCTTGGATGTGAACAACGTCTTTATTTCCGCGACCAATCTTAACCTCGATCCACATGCCTATATTGACGCATTCCCGCTTGATAAGGTTGGGGAAATCCATCTCGGTGGGCATGATGAAGACGCAGACGATCACGGTGCGCCCTTGTTGATCGACAGCCACGGGCGTGAGGTTGCTGATCCCGTCTGGTCACTGCTGCACTACACGCTGCAACGCTCCGGCCCGCGGCCCTTGCTGATCGAATGGGACGCGGATGTGCCCGACTGGCCCACACTCGCCGCCGAGGCGCAGCGCGCTGCCGATGCGTTGGCGCAGGTCCCCGCGTGAGCGTCAGCCAGGATACATTTCGCGCGGCCTTGCTCGACAGTGCACGTCCCGTTCCAGAGGGTTTGAGTGACGGCCATGGCCGTCCGGCTGGTGCGCGCTTTTCGGTCTATCGCAACAACGTCGCAGTCAGCCTGACCGAGGCGCTGGAGGTGAGCTTTCCCGCCATCCGCAAACTTATCGGAGATGAGAATTTTCGTGGGCTGATGGGGATTTTCCTGCGTCAGCATCCGCCAACCGCCCCGATGATCAGCCAATATGGCGCCGCCCTGCCCGGCTTTCTCGAAGGGTTTGAGCCGCTGGCCCATCTCGGCTACCTTCCAGACGTTGCGCGGCTGGAGCAGGCTTTGCGCGAATCCTATCACGCAGCGGATGCGGTGGCGATTGACCCCGCAGAATTGCAAAACCTCCCGCCCGATGCCTTGATGGGAGCCACTCTGACTCTCGCGCCCACCCTGCGGCTCATCCGCTCGCGCTGGCCCGTGCATGAGATCTGGGCCTACAACATGGAAGACGGTGCGCCCAAACCCTCAGGTAACGCGCAAAACGTGCTTGTCACACGGCCCGAATTTGACCCCATCGCAACTCCGCTCGCCCCCGGTGGCGGCACGTTCATCGCCGCGCTGGCAGATGGGCAAACCTTCGGCACAGCCTTCGAGGTGGCGACCCAAGCCACGAAAGGCGGCGGCGAATTCGATCTCACCCCAACCCTCTCGGCGCTCATTGCAGGCCGGGCCATCATTCAGATACGTCCCGGAGACAGCCCATGAATACATTGATATCCCTTCATAATTCCGTCTTTTCGCGAATTTCTCAGGCCGATGGCGCGCTCGGGCTTCTGGCTCGTTTCCTGTTTGCAGCGATCTTCCTGCTCTATTTCTGGGTCTCCGGGCTGACAAAGCTGGGCGATGGCATCCTTGGGATTTTCAGTCCCTCCTTCGGCGCCTACGCGCAGATCTTTCCCCGCGCGGTCGAGGCAGCAGGCTATGACTTGAGCCAGATGACGCCATATCACACAGCCATCGTGCTTGCGGGGACATGGGCCGAATTCATCCTGCCGGTCCTGATCACCATCGGGCTTTTCACACGCCTTGCCGCGATCGGGATGATCGGTTTCATAGTGGTGCAGACCCTCACAGATCTTATCGGCCACGGTGTGGCATCCGAGGCGGCAACGGTCGGCGCGTGGTTCGACAAGGCGCCCAGTTCGCTCATCATGGACCAACGGGCGCTGTGGATCTTTTTACTTATCGTGCTGGTGATGAAGGGCGCGGGGTGGCTATCGCTCGACCGTGTCCTCGCCCGCCGTCATAGCGCCGAAGACTAAGACCCCAGAACGGCCTGCACGTCCTTGCCCCATCCGAGATAAAGCGTGCCGCCTGCATCGATGAGCGGGCGTTTCATCAGTGCCGGATGCGCCGCGATCAGGTCCAGCGGCGCGCCCGCGCGTTCCGCCTCGCTAAGGCCACGCCACGTAGTTGACCGCGTATTCAGCAGATCGTCGCCAAATTGAGCATAGGCCCGCGCAAGCAGATCGGCCGGCACACCATCGACGCGGACATCGCGAAGCTCGGCACTCGGCAATGCTTTCAATGCCTTACGGCAGGTATCGCAATTTTTCAGACCATAAAGGACCATCACAAAACTCCTCTGCCCGCCCCTGCGCCGCGAAGGGCTGCATAAGCTTTCACTTGATTTTTACATACTCCGTGCAATCTTTAATGGTGCAGTCTGGGTGTGCAACCCAAGCGCGGCCCTACCGCGCGCATTCCCCAAACTGCATGACCGGCAATAGGACCGGGACGAAGACAAGAAGGAGAAGCGGCATGCCAAGTGGCACCGTGAAATGGTTCAATACGACCAAAGGGTACGGGTTTATCGCACCCGATCAAGGCGGCAGCGATGTGTTTGTGCATATCTCGGCCGTGGAACGCTCGGGGCTGACCGGCCTCGCGGATAACCAGAAGGTCAGCTACGAGCTTCAGGAAGGCCGAGACGGGCGAGAGATGGCGTCGGATCTGACGCTGCTCTGAGGGCGCTGCGACGGTGCGCAATTGCAGCGCGCCTGAAAGGCGGAAGAGTTTCCCGGGCCGTAAAACATCGCGGCACCGGATCAGGGTGCTTTGCGGGCTGCTGCTCCGGAAATCGTGCTCTGGAGCATGCAGCGGTCGAAAAAGGCGCGCCACCGGGCACGCCCCAGAATCTCTCAAGCGCTACGCTTTATGAGCACCCTTTGGTTCCAACAGGGCAATGGGCCCGCGCAGAATAGTGTTTGTGCACTTTTTTCTTAGGGGTCGGGTGCTGCATAACCTGATGATAGGTCGCTTGCTGGTTCGGAACGCCGCAGCAGATCACACCCGAGATGGTCACAGGCTGAAGCCCCGCTGGGCAGAAATTCTCATGCGACGGCACCGCGTAAATCTTTGCATCACCCGCCGCCGCTGGAGTCGTGCTCAGCATCGCCAGCGCGATCCCGGTGGAAATGGTCGTCAAAATGCGCATTACGTCCCTCATTATATTGTTACTGTGCCGCCATTCGTTGGCAGGTATGGTAAACGAGCCTGCGGGCCTGTCAATTTCTTATCCTCTGCCAGCTGAGCAAACCCCACCTCCACGGCGTATTCACCCCATATCTAGCGCAGTTTCATCAGCGTTTTGGCCAGCATCACCGACACCGGAACCGCCACGACAAATCCAGCGCCAGCCGCGATCAAAAGGTTGGGCACAGAATCATATCCCATCACCAGCGCCGCGATGACCGCCGTGCCCGCAAGGGTCGAACCAATGAAAAGATGCAATACGAATACAAGCCAGCCCATGGGATTCTCCTCTGCGGGTTATGCAGCGCAGAGTGGCACGGGCGCAGGGTGGCGGCTTTGATTTAGGTCAGATTTGGGGGCGGGAGCACGTCAGAACCCAAACAGGGTGCCGCAGCCTCCCAATCATTTACCCGCACCGGCCCAAAAAATGGCCAGCCTCAGCTGTCCATCTTAAGAGCTGAAATAAACGCTTCTTGCGGGATATCCACCTTGCCGAACTGGCGCATCTTCTTCTTGCCCGCCTTCTGCTTATCCAGAAGCTTGCGTTTTCGGGTCGCATCACCGCCGTAGCACTTCGCCGTCACGTCCTTGCGCATCGCGGACAGGGTCTCGCGCGCAATCACCTTGCCGCCGATTGCGGCCTGAATAGGGATCTTGAACATGTGGCGTGGAATGAGATCTTTGAGCTTTTCGACCATGGCGCGTCCACGAAGCTCGGCCCGGTCACGGTGGACCATCATGCTCAGGGCATCCACAGGCTCGTCATTAACCAGCACGGACATCTTCACAAGGTTATCCTCGCGGTAGCCTACCATTTGATAATCAAAGGACGCATAGCCCTTGGTCACCGATTTCAGGCGGTCGTAGAAATCGAAGACGACCTCATTGAGCGGCAGGTCATAGACCGCCATCGCGCGCGACCCGGCATAGGTCAGGTCGAGTTGAATGCCGCGACGGTCTTGGCAGAGTTTCAGAACATCGCCCAGATACTCATCCGGCACGAGGATCGTCGCCTTGATGCGCGGCTCCTCCAGATGATCCACCGTGCTCATGTCGGGCATGTCGGCAGGGTTGTGGAGAGGCTCCATCGTGCCGTCTTTTGAGTAGATGTGATAGATCACCGAGGGTGCGGTCGTAATAAGCTCGATGTCATATTCGCGCTCAATCCGGTCGCGGATCACCTCAAGGTGCAACAGGCCCAAGAAACCACAGCGGAACCCGAAGCCGAGCGCTGCCGAGGTTTCCATCTCGGACGAGAAGCTCGCATCGTTCAGTGCCAGCTTTTCAATTGCATCACGCAGGTCTTCAAATTGCGAGCTGTCCACGGGGAAGAGCCCACAGAACACGACCGGCACCGAGGGTTTGAACCCCGGCAAAGGTGCGGCACATGGCGCTTTGTCATGGGTGATCGTGTCGCCCACCTTGGTGTCGCGCACCTGCTTGATCTGGGCTGTGATAAAACCGATCTCGCCGGGGCCAAGCTCGTCGATCACCGTCATGGCGGGGCGGAAGACGCCGATGCGGTCCACCTGGTGGACCGACCCGTTTTGCATCATGCGCACCCGGTCGCCCTTTTTCAGAACGCCGTCCATGATCCGCACGAGGACGATCACGCCCAGATAGGCGTCATACCAGCTATCGACCAGCATCGCCTTGAGCGGCGCCTCCCGGTCGCCCTTGGGCGCGGGCAGATGGGTGATGATCGCCTCGAGCGTCTCGGTGATGCCTTCGCCAGTTTTCGCGCTGACCCGGATCGCGCCGGAGGCATCGATACCGATGACATCCTCAATCTGCTCTGCCACGCGGTCACATTCAGACGCAGGCAGGTCGATCTTGTTCAGGATCGGGACAATTTCGTGATCCGCATCAATGGCATGATAGACATTGGCCAGTGTCTGCGCCTCCACACCTTGGGTGCTGTCCACGACAAGAAGAGACCCCTCAACCGCACGCATGGACCGCGAAACCTCATAGGCGAAATCGACGTGACCGGGCGTGTCGATCAGGTTGATCACATAGTCCTCGCCATTTTGCGCAGTGTAATTGATGCGCACTGTCTGG
>CALGEH010000191.1 GCA_937881735.1 uncultured Shimia sp. | reverse complement strand
GAGCTATGCGATCGGCTACAACATCCTCTTTGGCTATACCGGCTTGCTGAGCCTTGGCCACGCGCTCTTCTTTGCCGCCGGGATGTATGGCATGGGGCTGAGCATTCAGCATCTCGGCGCCTCCCCGGCCACGGCGATGTTGGCGGGGATCGTGGTGGGGGCTTTGGTGTCGGTGGTGCTGGGCCTTCTGGCGCTGCACACGGTGGGTGTGGCGTTCATGATCGTCACGCTGATGTTCGCGCAGGCGGGATACCTCACCGCGCTCTATTTCGTCGATTGGACGCGGGGCGACGAGGGGTTCGTGATCCAGCAGGCACAGCGCATCCTCTGGGGGATCGACCTCAGCGACGCCACAAACCGGTATTTTGCGGCTTATGGGTTGTTTGCCGCGTGTTTGCTGATCAGCCTCTGGCTCGTCCGGCATCCGTTTGGCAAAACCCTGATCGCCATCCGCGAGAATGAGGAGCGGGTGCGGATGCTCGGCTATGACATCTGGGCGCACAAGCTGGCCGCCGTGGTCATCTCGGGCACGATTTCGGCGGCGGCGGGCGCGGCTTACGGCCTTCTTTTTGGCTATGTCGGGGCCAGTTTTGCCGCCGTGCCCCATTCGATCCTGCCGCTGCTCTATGTGCTCTTGGGTGGGGCGGGGACGGTGCTTGGCCCCTTCATCGGCACGCTTTTCATGTTCTACCTGATCGACCTTAGCTCGGGCATCACCACGGCTCATATGCTGATCGCAGGCGTGGCACTGGTCCTGCTAACCCTCTTCGCGCCGCAAGGCTTGGTGGGTGAATTGCGTCGCCGGGTGTGGAGGTGGTTGCCATGATCCTGTCGACACGCGGCCTGACCAAGAGCTTTGATGGGCTGAAGGCCGTTTGGGACGTCGATTTCGACCTGCCCCAAGGGGAGGTGCGCGCGTTGATCGGGCCGAACGGGGCGGGCAAGACGACGCTCGTGAGCATGATCTGCGGCCGGATCACGCCGAGCGCTGGCTCCATCAGTTTCGACGGGCGCGACATCACCACCTTGCCCGCGCATAAACGCATCGGTCTGGGCATGGCCTATACGTTTCAGATCACCTCCGTTTTCCCGCGCCTTGATGCGCGCGAGAACGTGGCGCTGGCCGCGCGCCGTGGCCGCAAGGGCGACGCTGCGGTGGAGGCAGCCCTTGCCCGCGTCGGCCTTGCGGGCCGCGCGGATCAAGAGGCGGGTGATCTGAGCTACGGGCACCAGCGGCTTCTGGAGATTGCCATGGGGCTGGTGCAGGAGCCGCGCCTTCTGATCCTGGATGAGCCAACGCAAGGTCTTGCCGAGGCCGAGATCGACGGGTTCAAAACGCTGATCCGCGAGCTTGCGGGTGACACCACCATTTTGCTCATCGAGCATAACATGAGCGTGGTCATGGAATTGGCCGAGCAGGTCACCGTCCTGAATTTCGGTGAGGTTCTGGCCGAGGGCACCCCTGCGGAAATCCACGAAAACGCCGCTGTGCAGGCCGCCTATCTGGGGAGCGGATGATGCTGGAACTGAGGGGCATCAACTCAGGCTATGGGCGCGCGCAGGTCCTGAGGGACGTCTCGCTCAGCGTCGCACCGGGGGAAATCCTTTGTCTCATGGGCCGCAATGGTGCGGGCAAGACGACGATGATGCAGACGATCATGGGGCTTTTGCCGCTGATGTCGGGCGAGGTGCTTATAGACGGCCAGATCGTCAGCACCCTGCCCGCGCATGAGGTGCCGCGCGCCGGTGTGGGGTATATTCCGCAAGGCAGGCGGCTCTTTGCGGGGCTGACCGTGGCACAGAACCTTGAGATCGGCCTGCGTGCGCGAAACAGTGGCCCAGAGGTTCTCGACGAGGTTCTGGCGCTTTTCCCACGCCTCAAGGAACGGATGAACCAGCGTGCCCAGACCCTCTCGGGCGGAGAGCAACAGATGCTCGCCACGGCGCGGGCTCTGTGTTTGCGGCCAAAGGTGCTACTCTTGGATGAGCCGACCGAAGGGTTGCAGCCCTCCATGATCGAGGCGATCCGGCAGGTGATCGTGCAGATGCGCGATGCGGGCGTCGCGATCCTGCTGGTGGAGCAGCGAGTGGACGCGGTCCTGTCCGTGGCCGACCGGGTAGCGTTCATCGAGAACGGACGCAACGGTGAGACCCTTCCGGCGGAGGCCCTGCGCGCGGATCGCAGCATCGTGGACCGTTACATCGGGGTGTGAGTTTGAGCAAAAGGAGACCACAGACGTGACTGCCTATCTGCGACCAGCCAGCGTGGAGCAAGCCTTGGCCGCTCTTGCCGAGGGGCCTGCCGTGATTGCGGCAGGATGCACGGATTTGTTCCCGGCGACGGATCGGCGGGGCCTTGAGGGCCGTGTTCTGGACATCACGGGGATTGGCGATCTGGCCTCTGTAGGCTCTGTGGCGGGCGGTGTGCGTATTGGCGCAGCGGCTACATGGAGCGATGTGATCCGGGCCGATCTGCCGGCCGCGTTCGATATGCTGAAAGAGGCGGCGCGCGAGGTGGGATCGGTGCAGATCCAGAACGCGGGCACGCTGGTGGGCAATATCTGCAACGCATCGCCTGCGGCGGATGGGGTGCCCTGCCTTCTCGCGCTTGATGCGGAGGTCGAGATTGCGTCCGCCCATGGCTTGCGCCGCGCGGCTTTGTCTGAGTTCATCACCGGGGTGCGGCAGACCGTGCTGGCACCGGGCGAGATGGTGACGGGGCTGATCATCCCCGAGAGATCGCTCGGCGGCCGTTCGCGGTTTCTCAAGCTCGGCGCGCGGCGATATCTGGTGATTTCCATCGCGATGGTGGCTGTGCGTGTTGAGATGATCGGGGGCCGCGTGGTGCAAGCCGCCATCGCCGTGGGGTCTTGCAGCGCTGTCGCCACGCGCCTTTTTGGCCTTGAAAAGGCTCTCATCGGGCGGTCATTAGCGGAATTGAGCGCCCCTCTGGACGCGAGCCTGATCGCGCCCGCGCTCAGTCCGATTGACGATATTCGCGCCGATGCGGCTTATCGGCTAGAGGCGGCAGCGGAGCTTGTCCACCGGGCGCTTTGCGATGTGGCGGAGGGGTTTGCATGAACCGCGAAGTGCCGCAATGGGTCCTGTCAGTGAACGGGGCGGAGCATATCCTGCCCAGCACACCCGGGCGGCGGCTATCGGAGGTTCTGCGCGAGGATTTGGGGCTGCGCGGCACCAAGGTGGGCTGTGACGCGGGCGATTGCGGGGCCTGCACGGTGCTGTTGGATGGCGCGCCGGTTTGCGCTTGCCTGACTCCGGCGGCGCAGGTCGCGGGACGCGCGGTCACCACGGTGGAAGCGGCGGGCGATGCGCTTCTCGAACGGCTCCGCGCCGCGTTCTTGCGCCATGGGGCCGCGCAATGCGGGATTTGCACGCCGGGCATGTTGATGGCCGCCCGCGCGCTTCTGGACACGTCGAAGGCCCCAAGCCGCGCCGAGGCCGAAGAGGCGCTCGGCGGGGTTCTATGCCGCTGCACGGGCTATGCCAAGATCATCGATGCGGTCTGTGACGCAGGCGTTGGTGCGCCCGCCGCGATGCCCCCTGCGGGCAGGTCCGTGGGTGCGCGGGTCGAGCGGCTGGATGGGGCGGCAAAAGTGACTGGAACCGAGCGGTTTGGGGCCGATACCGCGCCCGAGGGGGCCTTTCTGGTGCGCGCCATACGTGCGCCCTCGGCCCCGGCGCGGTTCACCTTTGGTGATCTGGACACGTGGTGCGCCACGCTCTCCGGTGGGGTCCACGTATTTACTGCCGCCGACATACCCGGCGAGAATTGCTTCGGCACCATTCCACCCTTCGCAGATCAACCCGCGCTGGCCGAAAGTCACGCAAGACTGCGCGGCGAGGCCGTGGCCCTTATCGCGGGCGCACCCGATGTGATCGAGGCGCTGGATTTGGCTACGTTCCCGATCACATGGGAGGCGATTGAGCGCGATCTGGTCCATGACCATCGCCCGGATAACCTGCTCATCACCGGCACGGTGCGGCGCGGGGATGCGGACGCGGCGCTGGCCCGCTCCGCCGTAGTGGCCGAGGGCGAAATGCGCACACCCTACATCGAGCACGCCTATATCGAGCCTGAGGCCGGGATCGCATGGATGGACGGCGACACCCTCGTGATCGAGGCCTGCACCCAAGCGCCGGTGATGGACCGCGACGACACGGCAAAGGTGCTTGGCCTGCCGCCCGAGCGTGTGCGGATCATCCCGGCGACTGCTGGCGGCGGATTCGGGTCAAAACTGGACCTCTCCTTGCAGCCCCTCATCGGGCTCGTGGCACTCAAAACTGGGCGGCCTGCGCGGATGATCTATAGCCGGGTCGAGTCGATGGCCTCCACCACCAAGCGGCATCCGTCGGTCATGCAGGCGCGTATCGGTGCAGATGGAGACGGGCGCATCACGGGGATGACCTTTGAGGGGGAATTCAACACCGGTGCCTATGCCAGCTGGGGTCCTACAGTATCAGGCCGCGTGCCGGTCCATGCGTCTGGCCCCTATTACACGCCGCATTACGATGCACAGGCCCATGCACGGCACACGCACTCCGCCATTTCTGGCGCGTTTCGCGGCTTTGGTGTGCCGCAAGCGGCGATCATGCAAGAGACACTTTATGATGAACTTGCGGGCAAATTGGGCCTTGATAGACTCGCTTTTCGGCAGATCAACGCGCTGCAATCGGGGCAGGAGACTGTTTGCGGGCAGGTCGTGCAGGGCGTGGGGATCAGCGCCTGTCTGGGTGCTTTGGACGCCTGTTGGCACGCTGCGCTGACGCGGGCTGAGGCGGCCAATGCCAAGGGCGGCACTTTGCGCCACGGCGTTGGGATCGCGTCCTGCTGGTATGGCTGCGGGAACACGGCCTTGCCCAACCCATCGACCATCCGGGTCGGGATCACGCCCGAGGGGCGGCTTTGCCTCCATCAGGGTGCTACGGATATTGGACAAGGCTCCAATACCGTGATCACCCAGATTTGCGCGGACGCGTTAGGGCTAGCCGTGCAGGATTTCACCCTGATCGGGCCGGATACGGGTATCACGCCCGATTGCGGTAAGACCTCCGCCTCGCGCCAGACATTTGTGACGGGCAAGGCGGCGGAGCTGGCTGGGCGGAGCCTCCGGGCGCGGATCCTGAGCCTGAGCAATATGGGGCCGGACGCGGCGTTGCGGCTGGAGGGTGCGCAATTGATCGTGAGCGATGGATCGAGCGAAAGACGCATTGATTTGACCATGTTAGAGCCTGATTTCCATGGCTACGCCCTTGTTGCGGAAGAAACCTATGACCCGCCAACGACCCCGCTCGATGCGGATGGCCAAGGCAGCCCCTATGCCGTCTATGGCTACGGCGCGCAGATTGCGGAAGTCACCGTGGACATGATCCTAGGCACCGTGCGGGTCACCAAAATAACTGCCGCGCACGACCTTGGTCGAGTGATCAACCCGCTTCTGGCCGAGGGGCAGGTTGAGGGGGGTATCGCGCAAGGGCTTGGCCTCGCGCTGATGGAGGAATTCATCCCCGGCAGGACGGAGAACCTGCACGATTATTTGATCCCCACAACGGGCGATATGCCCGAAATAGAGACTATTTTGCTCGAAGTACCCGACCCTGAAGGACCGATGGGGGCCAAAGGGCTGGGCGAGCATGTGCTCATCCCCACAGCGCCCGCGATCCTCAATGCCATCCGTCACGCCTCGGGTGGGCTCGTCCGACAGCTTCCGGCGCTGCCGCACAGGGTGCTGGCCGCGATCCGTGAGGCGCAATGAGCGGCGAGAAGATCAGATGCGACGCCTGCCCCGTGATGTGTTTCATCGCGCCCGGCAATGTGGGCGCCTGCGACCGTTATGGCAATGAGGGCGGCCAGATCGTGCGCAGTGATCCGCTGACCATCCTCGACCGCAGGCTGGAGGGGGGCGGTGCGGTGCGGCCATTCCTGACCCACGATTGGGACGGCACGTTCTCAGATGAGGATATCTTCATCAGCGGCGTGGGCGCGGGCACGACCTATCCCGATTACAAACCTGCGCCCTTTATCGTCAGCCGCGAGGTTGCGGGGGCTGACACTGTAACCGTTGTGACCGAGGCGATTTTTTCCTATTGCGGCGTGAAGGTGAAGATCGACACGGACCGCCATCTGGGCACCGAAGGTGCTGTGGTCCGCGCGGGTAGTGAGGCAGTGGGCCATGTCACCACGAGCGAATATGGCAGCCAGATGCTCAGCCTCGGGGGGGTCGATCACCTTACGGGGGGCTCCAAGGCTGAGGGGCGCGTGACCTGTGATGCGCTTTTGCGCCTGTGCAATCGTGAGGCGGTGGATCTGAGCATCGAGGGGGGTGCAACAGTCACTGTTCAGGCCGGAATGGCCCCAATTGTGGACGGCGCGCGTGAGGCGCGGATGCGCGTCGGTTGCGGGTCGGCCACGATCGGGATGTTCGCGAGCCAATGGCTGGGCCTCGTCGATGAGGTGGTGGTTGTGGACGATCACATCACCGGCGTGGTGAGCGAGCATCAGGCGGGCAAGGTGCTGGATTGGCCTGAGACGGGTATTCGTATCAAGGGCCGCCGCTCCACCCCCGGACGGTATTTTCAGGTGGCGGGGCCAGGGCAGGGCTGGGGCGGCACGGATATCGAGGACCCGCTGAGCATCCTCAACCCCTGGCTCGAGAAAAAGGGCGCGCGGCCGGGGCTGACGCTTCTGATGGTCTCAACCACGGGCGAACATGCGGCGTATTACGTCCTCGATGACGCGCTGGAGCCGCAACCCGCGCCCATGTCCGCCGCTTTGCAGCCCTCCGTCGATCTCATCGCCGAGAATTGTGAGCCCGCGCTTTGCACCGTGATGTTTCAGGCGGGGGCTGGCGGGTCGCTCCGCTCAGGCGTCACGCAGAACCCGGTTCTGCTGACCCGCTCGGTGCAATCGGGGGAGACTCAGGTCACCTGTGGTGGGGTTGAGGCCTATATCTGGCCCGGTGGGGGGATCACGTTGATGGTGGATGTGCTCCATATGCCTGAGGGATCGTTCGGTTATGTCCCGACGCCAGCCTTGGTTGCACCCCTCGAATTTACCCTGCCGCGTGCGGCGTTTAGCGCGCTTGGCGGGCATGACGCAGCGGTGCGCAGCATTGCGGATATCGTCGAAAAGGGCGGTGAATACGGCGCTGATATGCGTCTCAGCCCGCCCAAGGGGCGCGGGTGATGGGTGCGCAGGCTGCATGGATATCCGGCGGGCGGCTGCATCTGCACCACGGGCCGATTGACATGATCGTGGGGGTTGAGGGGCCGGGCGCTGCGGCTGGATTTGCCCGCGCGATCCGCCGTTTTGATACGCTTCTGGAAGAGCTGGCCGCGGAGCTGCCGCGCTTGCGCTCGGCCAATGGCGCTCTGCCAAGGGGCGATGTGGCTCGCGATATGGTCCACACTGCGGGGCGGTTCCCCGAGTTCTCCACGCCCATGGCCGCCGTTGCGGGGGCGGGGGCGGATGCGGTCCTTGCGGCGCTCATGGACGGGCCGGGGGTGTGCAAAGCCTATGTGAACAATGGCGGCGATATTGCATTTCACCTCAGAGAAAGCGCTGTGTTTCGCGCGGCTATGGCGGGCACGGGGGGGCAGATTGAGCTACCGAGCACTTGCCCAGCACGCGGCATCGCCACATCGGGCTGGCGCGGGCGCAGCCAGTCTCTTGGTATTTCAGATTCAGTCACTGTTCTGGCTGAAAAGGCTGCTTTGGCGGATGTGGCGGCGACCCTGATTGCCAACGCGGTGGACCTGCCTGGTGCAGCTGAGATCACCCGCACCCCCGCGCGCGACCTGTA
The DNA here is from genome assembly GCA_937881735.1 of uncultured Shimia sp. Taxonomy (GTDB): domain Bacteria; phylum Pseudomonadota; class Alphaproteobacteria; order Rhodobacterales; family Rhodobacteraceae; genus Roseovarius. The sequence continues at coordinate 7,042 of CALGEH010000191.1, read as the reverse complement.
CCCCGATAGTGATCTGGGCGCGCGGTTGGTGACGACCCATGTCGCTCCTTTGACAGCAGTGCAGATCAGCACCGCTCTGACCGCGGGTATGATCCGCGCCGAAAGCTACCGTGCCGCTGGCCTGATCCATAGCGCCGCCCTTACCCTTGGCCCGCAGACCCGTATCGCTGGGCTGCTCCCCCTGACCCAACCGGAGGCGATCCATGCCTGATTTTATCCTGCGCAAGACCCTGATGTTTGTGGAGACCATCCACCATGATGGTGGCCCTTCAGTGGATGTCCCACGCCGGCGGGCGGCGATTGCGGCGCTTGTGAAGAACCCATTTGCAGGCGGTTACACGGCGGATTTACAGGGCGCGATGGATGATCTGAAGCCGCTCGGCCTGAGCATGACGGAGGAGTTGATTGCCGCACTTGGCGGGGCAGAGGGGATTGATGGCTATGGCAAGGCCGCGATGTGTGGTGAGGCGGGGGAGCTTGAGCATACAGCGCTCTGGCATGTGCCGGGCGGCTATGCCATGCGCGCGCGGCTGGGTGCGGCGAAGGCGATTGTTCCCTCGGCCATGAAACAGGGCGGGCCGGGCACCCGGATTGACGTGCCTTTGGGCCATATCAACGCGGCTTACGTCCGGAGCCATTTCGACGCGATGGAGGTCGGTTTGCCCGACGGGCCCCGCGCGGATGAACTTCTCTTCGTGCTGGCGATGAGCCGGGGTGGCCGCATCCATGACCGGATGGGCGGGCTGACCGTGGGGGAAGTAAAAGGCGAAGATGGGCTACGTTAGACCCGCTTTTTCGACAACTGCACGGCGAGGATACCACCCATGATGACCGCCACGCCGATCACATCATAGAACTGCAAAGGCTCGCTCAGGATGATGGCGGCTATGGCCACGCCGAGAAATGGATTGAGAAAGTGGAAGGTCGCCGCGCGCGTGGCGCCAATCCGCTCCACCAGCAAAAACCACACCAAAGTGGCCGCGAGCCCTGGCACCAAGATTGTGTAGACGAAAGCCGCGATGAGTTGCCAGCTCCAGACGATCACGATCGTTTCGGTTGAGACGGCCACAACGCTTAGGATTGCGCTTCCGATCAGCATTTGAAGCCCCACGACCATCAGGAAATTGCCCTTGGAGGACGCTCCGCGCATGGTTAACGTGGCCACCGTGAGGGCCAAGACGCCGATGATGCAAAGCCCCAACGCATGGATATCCACCCCGCTCGATAGCCTGCTGCCCATGATGATCACCACCCCGGCAAATCCGCCGATCAGGCCGAATGTCGCCATGCGGGGCAGCTTTTCGCGAAAAAAGACCCAGCCCGCGAGCGCCACGAGGAGTGGCATGGTCGAGGCGATGATCGCGGCGAGAGAGGCCTCAATCGTCTGCATCGCGACGAAATTGAGCCCGAGATAGAGTGTGTTTTGACAGATGCCGAAGATGATGGTTGCGCGCCATTGCTGCGGGGTGAGCCGCCACGTTTGACCAAGCATTTTCGCAATGACAACACCCAGCAGTCCCGAGATGAGAAACCGGAGCGCAAGCGCGCTGATCGGGGGTGCGGATGCTACGATGATATGCGCGGAGGTGAACGCGCTGGACCACATTGCGACAAAGGCCAAGCCCATCAAAATACTGCGAAAATCCATGCCCTACCCTCATACGCACGGCATGAAAAAAGGGCCGCCACTCGGGCGACCCTTTCGGAAACTTGTCAAAGATGCAAGCTTAGCCGTTTACGCTGTCTTTCAACGCTTTGGCGATGGTCATTTTCACGACCTTGTCAGCTTCTTTCTTGATCTGCTCGCCGGTGGCTGGGTTGCGCACCATGCGCTCGGGGCGCTCGCGGCAATAGATTTTGCCAACGCCTGGCAGGGTCACGGCACCGCCGCCGGAGACTTCATGCGTGATCACGGAGATCATCGCATCCAGTGCGCTGCTTGCGGTTTTCTTGTCGCTGCCCATTTCCTCGGCCAGAGCCGCCACAAGCTGGGTCTTCGTCATCGGTTTTGCCATTTTATGGTCTCCTTCAACTGCCCGTGTATTGGGCCTCATGGCGGTGATTTAACGCTATCTTGTTGTGTAACACAACGCATAGTGGCACCGATATTCATTTTTTTAGGGGTTTGAGCAGGTTTTTGCGATCTCATAGGAAGGCAGTTTCCTCAAATGAGCGTAATTTGCGACTGTGGATGCGCTCCAGCGGCATCTCAGCAAGCGTTTCCATCGCGCGAATTCCGACCCGCAAATGGCGCCTGACCTGATCATTGTAGAAATCTGACGCCATGCCCGGCAGCTTCAATTCACCGTGCAGAGGCTTGTCTGAGACGCAAAGGAGCGTGCCATAAGGCACGCGAAACCGGAACCCGTTCGCCGCGATCGTGGCACTTTCCATATCGAGTGCGACGGCCCGGCTTTGGCTGAGGCGTTGCACCGGACCGGATTGATCGCGCAGTTCCCAATTGCGGTTGTCGACGCTGGCCACGGTGCCGGTCCGCATCACCCGCTTGATATCAAAGCCTGTTACCTGTGCCTCGGTCGCCACGGCCTGTTCCAGCGCGATCTGAATCTCGGCCAGCGCGGGCACCGGCACCCAAGTGGGCAAATCTGCGTCCAACACGCCATCCTCGCGCAGATAGGCATGGGCCAGCACGAAATCCCCAAGGTTCTGAGAATTGCGCAACCCTGCGCAATGTCCGACCATGATCCACGCATGCGGGCGCAAGACGGCAATATGATCGGTTGCGGTTTTGGCGTTGGATGGCCCCACGCCGATATTTACCAGCGTGATCCCGGCGCCACCCGCCTTCTTCAGGTGATAGGCAGGCATCTGGGGCAGCTTGGCTGCGATGGGCAGGGGGGCGTCTGGCTGTGTGATCTCGGCATTATTTGTGCTGACGAAGCTGGTATAGCCGCTACCCGGGTCGGCGAGGGCGAGGCGGGCATAGGCCTCAAATTCCGACACGTAGAACTGGTAGTTGGTAAAGAGCACGTGGTTCTGAAAATGCTCAGGCGCGGTGGCGGTGTAATGCGCCAGCCGCGCCAGGGAATAATCCACACGCTGTGCTGTGAAAAGCGCGAGAGGGGCGGGCGCGCCCGGGGCCGTCACATGCGTGCCGTTGACGATATCGTCGTTGGTCGTGTTGATATCGGGCACGTCGAACACATCGCGCAGGGTGAAGCCCGCGGCGCCTTGATGCGGCACGGTGATATTGGGATCTTGTGCGACTGCGAAATGCACGGGCATCGGCGTCTCTGACACGCTCACCACCACGGGCACGTTGTGATTGCTCAGCAGGAGCCCGATTTGCTGCACCAGATAGGCGCGAAAAAGGTCCGGCCGGGTGATCGTCGCGCTGTAGGTGCCGGGCTCGGCCACGTGGCCGAAGGAGAGCCGGCTATCGACCTTGGTGAAGCTGCTCGTGGTGATGCTCAGCTCCGGATAAAAGGCGCGTAGCCGCCGCTCGGGCGCGGGCCCGCCCACAGCCGCATTAAACGCCGCCCGCAGGAAATCTGTGGCCTCGGCGTAGAGCGTGCATAGATGGTCTACAGCCGCGTCTGCGCAGGTAAAGCTCTGCGGTGCGTGAGCCGGCGGCATGGAAATATCCTCAGAATTTTGAGCCACGATTCCACCTGTTTTGCTATGCCCGCCATGGTTGACACGGCGCGGCGCGGGGATCAACCTGCTCTGCGCAAGCCAATCGGAGCGCATCCATGGATTACGAGACCATCATCCCCGAGGCGTTCGGGGCCAGTCTGCGGGGTATGGGCCTCCACATCCTTGTGCGCGATGTCGCCCTGCAAGTCGCGTTTCTGAGCGATGTGTTCGAGATGGAGGCGTTTCAACCGACCGAGGATTTTGCCATCCTGCGCTACGGTGATCAGGTGATGCAGCTCCATGTGGACGCGACCTATCACTCCAATCCGCTTCTGGGCCTCGTGCCCGAATCTGCGCCGCGCGGTGGTGGTGCGGAGCTGAGGTTGTATGACACGGATCCTGATGCCTGCGCCGCCCGCGCCGAGACATTTGGCGCGCATGTTCTCCAGCCGCCAACGGACAAACCGCACGGCCTGCGCGAGACGTATATCCTGTGCGAAAATGGCTATGCCTGGGTCGCCTCCCGCCCGCTTTGAAGGCTTGCCAAGCCGGACATGGCCCCGCATATCTGGGCGATGAACAAGACACTTCTTTCCTTTGGCCATGGCTTTTCCGCCCGTGCGCTCACGCCCATGCTTCTGGCTGAGGGCTGGCGCGTGATCGGCACCACCCGCAGTTCTGAAAAGGCGGCTGCGTTGGTAGCGGAGGGGGTTGAGGCGCGTATCTGGCCGGGTGCGGATCTGAGCGCGGATATCGCCGCCGCGCGGCATGTCTTGATCTCTGCGGGGCCCGGTGAGAGCGGCGATCCGGTTCTGGCGGCCCTCGGGGCCGAGATTGCCGCCGCCGTCCCGCATCTCGACTGGGTTGGGTATCTGAGCACGACCGGTGTCTACGGCGATCACCGAGGCGGATGGGTTGATGAGGCCACACCGCTCACCCCGTCCACACTGCGCGGCCAGTGGCGGGTTGAAGCGGAGGCGGCGTGGCAGGCGATCCCCGGTCTGCCGCTGCATGTCTTCAGGCTTGCGGGCATTTATGGCCCCGGGCGCGGCCCCTTCGCCAAGGTCCGCGCGGGCACGGCCCGGCGGATCATCAAGCCGGGTCAGGTGTTCAGCCGCATCCATGTCGACGATATCGCGCAGGTGCTGCATGCGTCGCTCGCGCGGCCAGATCCGGGCGTGGTCTATAATCTCTGCGATGATGATCCGGCCCCGCCCGAGGATGTGATCGGCCACGCGGCGGAGCTTTTGGGCCTGCCCCTGCCCCCGGCGGAGGACTTTGAGATCGCCGAGATGACGCCTATGGCGCGCAGCTTCTACGCTGAATCCAAGCGCGTCCGGAACGATCGGATCAAGGATAATCTCGGGGTCACGCTGCGCTACCCCAGCTACCGTGACGGTCTGCCTGCGCTTTTGGCGCTGGAACAAGCAAAGGGCGGGTGAGGCGGATGAACGCGGCGGCCTGATCCTCGAACGACGCGATGGGTGGGGGCGCCTTTTGCGCCACGCCTGCGTCCAAAGCGGCCTCCAATGCTGCGCGCAACGGCGCTGGCCCGGCGCCGATGGGGATGAGCGCGCCGGGTTCAGCCGCGCCATGCTCTGTGGTGCCGCCGCTATCGGTCTGGATCACCTTGATACCGCGCGCGAGCGCTTCGCGAATGGCGAGGCCGAAAGTCTCCTTCCATTGCGACATAAAGAGAAGCACGTCGATTTTTGCATAATATGTATCCATATCCTCCTGCTCAAAGCGCGGGTGGATGTGCCATGCGCCGGGCAGCCCCTTCAGATCGTCCTTGTGCCACCACGGGGTATGAAGCCCGCCATCTACAAGCTCCACGGTGAAATCCGAACGATTGAGCGCGGCAAAGGCGCGGCTGATATCAGGCCAGCCTTTGAGATGTGAGGGGCCACCGACGAAGCCAAAGCTCAGCCTGTGATTCGCCGCACGCCGCGCCGCCTGAGCCGGCGCAAAACCAGCGCCGGGATGCTGCACGCCATTCTCCCAGACACGCCCCGCGCCGGGGGCAAGGCCCGACCCTTCGCAAAGATTCAGCGCAAAATGGCTGGGATAGGTCACCAGATCAGTGGACGCTGCCTGTCGAAACAACACATCGCGCCGGGTACGCGCGGCGCTCATGCTGTCCACGCAGCCGCGGCAGGCCTCAAGCCGCACCGGGCTTTGCCCGCAATATTGCCCACCCGTGGCGATCATGAACTGCCGTTCGCAGATCCACCAGAAGTCATGCACGCTGAGCACCACGGGGATGCCGCGCGCCTTTGCCACCTCGATGACGCCTGCGCCGACATCCTGCACGCAGTGCACATGGACAAGATCGGGGGCGAGGCTGTCGATCAATTGCGCCACCCGCTCAGCCACTTGCGGATTGAGATAGCGCAGGATGTTGTCGCGCCGTGTGGGCATGTTGATCAGGTAGGACGCGCATCCAGCCACTTCGGATTTGATCACCATGTAAGGCGCCAGATCGGAGCGAGAAATGAGAGATACGGCGCTGATCCGTGCGCCGTGATCGCGCATCAGGGCACGGCCCACTTGCTCGGCCACGATGGTGGCCCCGCCGTAGGATTGGGGGGCGTGATGCACGTTGATCACGAGGATATGCGGCGCGATCATCCCAGCACCCAATCCAAGAGCTCCGGCGCGATGATCCGAGGGGCGCGGCTGCCAGGCCAGTGCGTTTCCAGATTGAGGCGCGCAGATTGCCCCATGGCGCGCGTTGCTTTTGGGTCAGCGGCAAGGCGCTCCAACGCTGCGGTCCACATGCCTTGCCCCGCAATTAGCCCGGTGCGCCCGTGGGTGACGACATTGGGGAGGTCGCCCACATCGCTGGCGATCACCGCCAAGCGGACGGCGGCGGCATCGATGGCACGCACGGCGCTTTTGCACTGGTTGAACGTATCATCGGCCAAGGGCATCAGAGCGCAATCCGCCTCCGCAAGCGCCCGGAGATACTCGTCATAGCCGGTGAAGGGCCGCACCTCGCACCGTGCGCGAATCGTGCTGGGCAGGGTCGCCATGTCAAAATGTCCGAGGATTGTCAGATGCCGCTCAGGGGCGGCGTGCAGAAACGTGGCCACCTCTTCTTTGATGGTGGCGAAATCCGCCTCATGCCCCTTTGATCCGCTTGCAAACACCATTCCGAAGCCGCCCTGCCGCGCCACACTGCGCACCGCTGCACCCAGCTTCAGCGTTGCACTATCCGCGAAATTGCGCCGCACAAAGACAGGCCGGTCCGTCAGCAAGCGGGCATGATCTGCGAGGCCAGGGGTAGAGACAGAAATGATATCCGCCGCGTTCATCGCATCCAGATATCGGGGCGCCTGGGCCACGAAATGCGCGCGCAGTCCCGGATCGAGCGCGGACATGTTACCTTGTCCGTCGTCAGGGTTTATGGAACCAATGGCGGCCTAAACTAAGAGAGAGTTTG
>CALGEH010000190.1 GCA_937881735.1 uncultured Shimia sp. | reverse complement strand
ACATCACCCTTTTGGTCAGTCGCTCTACCAACACCGCCTATGTACAGCTGATCCATGTCGCCCCCAGCGGCGCGGCAGGGCTTGTCGTGGCCCCCGGTGCGCGCCCGGCGGACGCCACCGTTCCAAACAACGCAAACCCCACACGACCCACGCCCGACGATCTGCCCACCGCCTTGCAAAGCGCGGGCCGCGTCATTCTCGCCGATCTCGATTTCAGCACCGGGGCTGCGCGCCTGGGCGACGGGCCGTTCCCGTCACTCACCGCGCTCGCGGCCTATCTGGTGGAGGATGAGACACGCCGCATCGCCCTTGTGGGGCACACGGATATCACCGGCGGCTTTGATACCAACGCCGCGCTGTCGCTGCGCCGGGCCGAGCTTGTCGCCGCCCGCCTGCGCGACACCTACGGCGTGTCTGCCGCTCAGATCGAGGCGCGGGGCATGGCCTATCTCGCACCAATCGCCACGAATATGACGGCGGAGGGCCGCGAAGCGAACCGCAGGGTCGAGGCGGTGCTGGTCTCCGGGCCGTGACCGAGCATGCCATCACCTTGCGCCCCGCGCGCCTTGAGGATTTGGCCACGCTCACCGATATCTCGCTCCGTGCAAAAGCGCATTGGGGTTACGGCGACGCTTTCATGGAGGCCTGCCGCGCGGAACTGACCGTGACCGCTGCTGATCTGAGCACCTCCACCTATCAAGTAGCCGAACAGGGCGGCGCGCTCATCGGCCTTTGCGGGCTGACCAAGCCCGAGGCGGGCGACGATTGTTGCGAATTGCACAGCCTTTTCGTGGCACCCGAGGCAATGGGGCAAGGTTTGGGGCAATTGCTTATGGCTTGGGCAATTGATGAGGCCAAACGGCGCGGAGCCACGCTTATCCGCCTCGATGCTGACCCGTTCGCCGAAGGCTTCTACGCTAAGATGGGCGCGATATGCGTGGGCCGTGTGCCCTCTGCATCAATCCCGGGGCGCAGCCTGCCGCTGATGGAGCTGACGCTCGGCCCGGCTCAGCCATCCTCGCGCAGATAACGCGCCCGCGCCCAGCCGCTCTCACCCTCAAGGCGCACCAGACACCAGCGCGGCTGAAAGGCGTGGCCTTCCGCTTCAAGGGCCTGAAACTGCTCGAAGTTGACCGTCGGCACACAGACCATCATCTCGATCCCGCGCGCGTCAGGCTCAAAGCTGCCAAGCAGCGCATACTGCGTTCCTGGCCCAGCCCGCAGGTTCAGTCGATCATCAGCCGCCACCCCTGTCACGGCCCAAGCGTCCGGACCGTGCCCGTCCATCATTTGCCCCGCCACCGACGATCCGCTCAACGCGAGCACCAGCACTGCCCAGCGTATCACCCGCATTTAGAATGGCCGCAGCTTCCACATGTCATGCAGCCTTCGATCATTCTCATGCCGTAATCTCCGCACGACGGGCAGGCAGGACTGGCTCCGCGGCCAAGGTTCACCACCTCGGCCTGTGGATCGACCTTGAGGCCCATGCCCTCGCCCGCCAGAAACCCGGTGCGCACCATGTGCTGTTCCAGAATGCCGCCGATGGCCGCCAGAATGGAGGGCACATATTTGCCCTTCATCCACGCGCCGCCGCGCGGATCGAACACGGCCTTCAGCTCTTCCACGACAAAGCTCACATCGCCACCACGCCGGAACACCGCCGATATCATCCGGGTGAGTGCCACGGTCCACGCGAAATGCTCCATGTTCTTGGAGTTGATGAACACCTCGAAGGGCCTGCGCCGCCCGCCGAGGATCACGTCATTGACGGTGATGTAGATCGCGTGATTGCTGTCGGGCCATTTCAGCTTGTAGGTCTGCCCCTCGAGCGTCTCGGGCCGGTCCAGCGGCTCGGACATATAGACGACCTCGGCCCCCTCATGCGCCTCTGAGCGCACCTGAGCCGGGGCCTCGCCGGGGGCCACATCGGCGCTCTCGGACACGCTCAGCACGCTGCCAGTCACATCATTGGGACGGTATGTGGTGCAGCCTTTGCAGCCCAAATCCCACGCCTGCATATAGACCTCTTTGAACGCCTCGAACGAGATATCCTCGGGGCAGTTGATCGTCTTGGAGATCGAGCTGTCGACCCATTTTTGCGCCGCAGCCTGCATCCGCACATGATCGGCAGGCGGCAGGGTCTGGGCGTTCACGAAATACTCGGGCAGAGGCGTGTCGCCGAACTTCTCGCGCCAGAGGGCCACGGCGTAATCCACAACCTCCTCCTCGGTGCGGCTGCCGTCTTTCTGGAGCACTTTGCGGGTGTAGGAATAGGCGAAGACCGGCTCGATCCCGCTGCTCACATTGCCCGCATAAAGGCTGATCGTGCCGGTGGGCGCGATAGACGTGAGCAAAGCGTTACGGATGCCATGCTCGGCCACAGCGGCGCGGACATCCTCGTCCATCGCCTGCATCGTGCCGCTGCCCAGATACCCTTCGGCATCGAACAAGGGAAACGCACCCTTCTCCTTGGCCAAGTCCACCGACGCCAGATAAGCCGCCCGCGCAATCGCACGCAGCCAAGCCTCCATCTGCGCCGCCGCCTCCTCAGAGCCATAGCGCAGACCGACCATCAAAAGTGCATCTGCGAGCCCCGTGACCCCAAGCCCGATCCGCCGCTTTGCGCGCGCCTCGCGCTCCTGCTCTTCCAGCGGAAACTGGCTTGCGTCCACCACATTGTCCATCATCCGCACGGCCACTGCAACAAGATCGTTGAGCGCGGCCTCATCAAGGGCGGCATCCGCCTCAAACGCATCCGTAACAAGCCGCGCCATGTTGATGGAGCCCAGCAAACACGCGCCATAAGGCGGCAAAGGCTGCTCCCCGCAGGGGTTGGTCGCGGCAATTGTCTCGCAGTAATTCAGATTGTTGGCCGCATTGATCCGGTCGATGAAAATCACCCCCGGCTCGGCATAATCATATGTGGCCTGCATGATCCGGTTCCACAGATCGCGCGCTTGCACGGTGCGCAAGACCTTGCCATCGAAGACAAGTTCCCAAGGATCATCGGCCTTCACAGCCTCCATAAACGGATCGGTGATCAATACGCTGAGGTTGAAGTTCCGGAGCCGCGCCGCATCGGACTTGGCGGCAATGAAATCCTCCACGTCCGGGTGATCGCAGCGCATCGTGGCCATCATCGCACCGCGGCGCGCGCCTGCGGACATGATCGTGCGGCACATCGCATCCCACACATCCATAAAGCTGAGTGGCCCAGACGCATCCGCACCCACGCCCTTCACATCCGCGCCCTTGGGGCGGATGGTGGAGAAATCATAGCCGATCCCGCCACCCTGCTGCATCGTCAATGCGGCCTCTCGCAACCCGTCGAAGATGCCGCCCATATCATCCGGCACAGTGCCCATGACGAAGCAGTTGAACAGCGTGACCTTGCGTCCCGTGCCCGCCCCGGCGGTGATCCGGCCCGCAGGCAGAAACTTGAAATCTTCCAGAGCGCCGTAGAACCGCTCTTCCCAAACCTCGGGCTCTGCCTCCACCACGGCCAAAGCCCGCGCAATCCGCCGCCAGCTATCCTCCAGCGTCGCATCCCCCTGCCCTTCGGCAGGTGTGAAGCGATACTTCATATTCCAGATTTGTTCAGCAATCGGGGCAGAAAAACGTGTCATGGCACAGCATCCGGGGCATGTTTGGAGAGAGACCACACTATGCCGCGCCAACCCCGAGGTCAAGAATTTCCAGCCGCAGGTTACAGGCCAAAACGCCTTTCGCAGAGGCATCTCACACACCAAGAACGACCTGCACATAGCGCCACACCCCATTGCGCTTGGGCGCGAATCCCCCGAGGCTACAGGCATGGTAGCGCCCCTCAACATCATCAAGCTCAGCGTCGGCACCCAAAGTGTCGAGGATCTGGCCATCTGGCACGCGAACCCGCGCGCCAAGGGGCCGGACGGCCACCCGCGCCACGTCACGCGGATGTGGCCGCGCAGGGAGGAAGATCTGCTCGCAGGGGGTGGGTCGGTGTATTGGGTTATCCAAGGCGTGATCCAATGCCGCCAGAAGATCATCCGGCTGGACGAGGTCGTAGGCTCCGATGGCATCCGCCGCTGCGCCATCGTGCTGGAGCCCGAGCTGATCCGCACCAGCCCCGCCCTGAAACGCCCGTTTCAGGGCTGGCGCTATCTCAAAGGGGCAGACGCGCCGCTTGATCTGGCCAAGGGGCGGGAGGCCGAAGAGGCCCTTCCGCCGGGTCTGTCGGCAGCTCTTTCTGATATTGGCGTGTTATAATGAGCACATCAGCGATGATTTACTTAAATGCGAGTAAGACACCGCCGACTATGGAGCGACCCTCGAAGACGCGCACAGTAATCTGTTATTGTTAAGGAAATCAGCTGCGAGGGCAAAAAATGTTCTGCCAAACGCGTACAAGGCCAAACATCGCGCAGACGCGCTCACGCTGAGTTGATGAATCGCGTGGGTGCCTCCCCTTGTTCTTTGGGTCCAAAACACGAAATAAGCCCTTGAGGCGGCCAAAAGGTCGCTCTGAGCAGATATGAGAGGACATTCTTATGAAAACGACATTCGCCCTTACGGCCGTCGACCTGATTGCCGCCGGTCCTGCCCTTGCAGGCAACAAAGCCGAGCCCATGATGGAGCCCACGCTGGCACCCGTCGCAATCGCGCCCACGCCAAGCAGCCCTGACTGGACTGGCTTCTATGCAGGTGGCCAGCTTGGCTACGCCAATATCGACACCAACGTAGTGTTCTGAGTCTGACGCTTCCTACCTGTTTCCCCTGATTTCATCGAGAGCAT
>CALGEH010000189.1 GCA_937881735.1 uncultured Shimia sp. | reverse complement strand
ATCCCCGTCACTGCCAGTTGATCAAAGAGCTCGGCCAAGAGCGTGTCAGCCTGCGTTCTGCTGAGGTTTTCGGTTTGGTAAAGGTTTTGGTGGACCGTGCTCAGCCCCATGATCCGCTCTTGAAGGCGGCGCAAGACCACTTGGGTCTCGGGACTCTCGGCCCTGCGAATCTGCATGTTCATGATCGAAGAGATCAGTTGCAGATTGTTCTTCACCCGGTGGTGCACCTCCTTGAGCAGGACGTTCTTTTCGCGCAGCGCGTCCTCCATCTTTGCCTCATCATCCATCAGATCAAGCGCCATGTCGGTAAAGGTTTCGTCGAGATCACGCAGCTCGTCCGATATGCCAACCGCGCGCATGTTTGGGTCAAATTCACGCGTGCGGGCAAAGCCGCGCATCCGGCGGCGCAGGTCCGCCACCTGCTGCACCACAAGACGGTCCACGGCGAAATAGGCCACCGCAAGGCTGGCCAGAAACATCAGCAGCGGAAAGATAGCGGAAGCCGCTTTCATACCCCAAAAGCTGGTTTGGCGCGGGTCAGGAAGCCACGTGCCCAGCGCATAGGTAAGATCGGGGATGATCGGCACCAGGGCGAAGCTGCGTTCGTGCCCGGCGCGATCAATGGCCGTAAACGTCTCCCCGCCCGCGCCCACCAGCGAGGTAAGTGCGCGGTCTGCGGGCAGCGCCGCTTGCATATCCGCGAGGCCTTCGCCGTCTTGGGTCAGGATATCGCCCGCGCTGTTGAAGATCGTGAGGCTGAGGGGGCGGCGCGCGGCCTCTGCATCGAGCTGCGCCACCACCTGCGCCGTGGGGATGGAAATCGCGATATATCCCGCAAAGCTCCCCCCCCGCCGCACGGGATGAAGAATGGAGATAATCGGCTCACGGCTGATCATGGGCGTGTCCAGCCGCTCGATCCATTGCCCCTGCACGGCAAGGCGCGTGGCCAGACGGGTGTTGCCCGACATATCCACCACGCCGGTGGCCGAGGAGCAGTCCATGATGCCATCGAGCCCGATGAACCCCACGAAGGAATACCGTTCGGTGCTTTGGATGTAATCGCGCAGATAATTGCGGCAGACGTCAGGGTCATCGCGCAAGAGATCGAGCACCGCGCTAAGGCCTTCGGCAGCACCAAACGCACGCTCAAAGACCTGGCGCTCACCGAAGGCCGCACTGCTTGTAAGGGCAAGGAGGGTCAGTTCCGAGCGGCTTTCAACCTCATGGGCCAGATCGCGGGTCTGCACGATCCCCAGCACCCCGATGGGCAAAAGCGCCAGCGCCAGAAATGCCGCGATGCGAAACCGAAGGCCGCCTATCCGCGAGGTCTCACGCTCCGCGCCCGTCTCGGGCCGCATCAGAACGCGGCGGTCCCATTGGCCGAAAGGACGCCACTCGTGGCCTTGTCGGTCAACTCCATCGCCTCATCCTCCTCCAGATGCATCAACTCCGCCAGCCGCAGTCGGCCACGGTTGGCGCGGCTCTTGATCGTGCCCACAGCCACGCCGCACATCTCTGCGGCCTCCTCATATGAGAACCCCGACGCGCCCACCAGGATCAGCGTCTCACGCTGCTCATCGCTCAACTGCGTGAAGGCGGCGCGGAAATCCGTCATTTGCAAGTGCCCGTCATGGGCTGGCTTTTCGGCCATGCTCTCGGTGAAAATACCATCCACATCCGCCACCTCGCGCTTGGCCTTGCGGCGGTTGGAATAATAGGTGTTGCGCAAAATCGTGAAGAGCCAGGCGCGCATGTTGGTGCCGACCTGAAATTTGTCTATATTGGTCCATGCTTTTACGAGAGTGTCTTGCACCATGTCATCGGCTGTCGCGCTGTTGCGTGTGAGGCTCATGGAAAACGCACGCAGCGCCGGCAGGTGATCTACCAGCTCATCTCTTGGATCGGGCCCACTCATTTCGGGTCTTTGCCCCCTTTGCCCTCATCCTGCGCGCGCAACTGCGCCAGAAGGTCGGTGAACCGGTCCGGCACATTCTCTTCCAGCGATTCCTGAAACACCCTGCGCAGGTTTTCGTCAATCTGCGCTTGCGCGCGCGTCTGGGTTTGCCGTTTTGTCATCAAAGCGCCGCCTGTTATTTACGTATCAGTCGCAGTTTTGTCGGAACCAAACGCCTGCATCTGCGTTTGGTTCCAAGAAAAGTCAGATATTCGGGGAAAAATCATGACGCAATCAAAGTCTGAACAGGACCTGAGCACGCAAATAGGGGAAAATCTTCCCTATCTGCGGCGCTATGCGCGCGCGCTGACCGGCTCGCAAGAGCGCGGTGATCGCTATGCCGCGGCCACGCTGGAGACGATTTTGGCCGACAGATCGGTCATGGCGCCAGACCTCGGGGTGAAGCCTGCCCTCTTTCGGGTTCTCCATAGCGTTTGGAAATCCGGCAAGACGGATGTGATCTTCGACAATGAGACCACCCTTTTCGGTGCCGCACAAAAGCATATGGCACATCTGACCGAGAACACGCGCGAGGCGCTGTTGCTGCACACGATCGAGGGGTTCCACTTTGGCGAGGTGGCTGCAATCATGGATATTGACCAATCCGAAGCCGAATATCTGGTCGAAACCGCCCAGCGCGAGATGGCCGATAGCATCTCGGGCCGCGTCTTGATTATCGAGGATGAGCCTCTGATCGCGATGGACCTTGAGGGGATCGTCGCCGATCTTGGCCACCGTATCACCGGCAATGCCCGCACCCGCGCGGAGGCGGTCAATCTGGCCCGGACCCAGATGCCCGATCTCATTCTTGCTGATATCCGCCTTGCGGATAACTCCTCCGGGATTGACGCGGTGAATGATATTTTGGGCGAATTCGGCGCCTGCCCGGTGATTTTTATCACCGCATATCCAGAGCGGCTATTGACCGGTAATCGGCCGGAGCCTGCGTTTCTTATCTCCAAACCCTACCAGCAAGACAGCGTCCGTTCCGCCGTGAGCCAAGCGATGTTTTTTGCATCAACGGAAACGCTGCGCGCCTGATCCCTTAGAACAGCATAAAACGAAAAAACCCCGCATCGCGCAGATGCGGGGTTTTTGTTTCGGTTATGTGTCGTGGATCAGCTCTTGCTGATAGCCCTCAACATCCATGCGGCCTGCTCGTGGAATGCCGACCGGGCGGTGGCCAGATCTTCGGTCACCGGGTCCTTGGCTACATCGCAAATCTCGATCAACGCGTGCATCCGGTGCGCTACCCGCTCGTGATCGGCGGCCAGATCCTCGCACATGTCGCCTGCGGAGGGCAGACTGCTTGCGTCCTTGATCACCGAGTTGTCGGTCATGGCTTGCAGCGACGAGGGCGCCATGTGGCCCAAGGCGCGAATACGCTCGGCCAGATCGTCAGCGGCGGCGAACATGTCCTCATATTGCCCCTCTGTCAGATTGTGGATCGAATAGAAGAGCGGCCCCTCCACGTTCCAGTGGTAGGCGTGCGTTTTGAACACAAGGCGATAGGTGTCTGCGAGCACGTCTGCCAGCCCTTTGGTCACGTCGGATGTATCGCGTACCCCGGTGCTAACCGTGCTGGTTTCGGGAACGACTTTGAGTGCGTCTGTCATGTTGATCTCCTTTCGTTGTTCAATAAGACAACACGCCGGACCGCGTCTTGGTTCCCGAAAAGATCAGGATGTCTCTTCCGCACGGCTCTCGATCTCGGCATTGAGCGCGGCCCCAACCAAAAGCAAAAGCCCACTAAAATAGAGCCACATAAGAAGTGCGATCACCGCTCCGATGGAGCCGTAAACCTCATTGTAGTTTCCGAAATTTGATAGGTAGATCGAGAAGCCTGCCGATACGCCCGCCCAGAGCAGCACTGCCAGCACAGCCCCCGGCGTGACCCATGGCAAGCGCCTGCCCTTGCGGTTGGGACCGTAGCGATAGACAAGCCCCGCGCCCGCCATCAACACCGTGACCGCCATAGCCCAGCGCGCCACTTCCAGCGCAATCTCCGCGGCCGGACCCAAGGGCACGAAGGCCAGTATCAGGGGCACCACCAGGATTGCGGCCACCGCACAAAGTGCCACCGCAATCAGCGCAACAGTCAGGCCAAGCGCCGTGGCATAATGCGAAATCCCGCCTCTGTTGGGCGCGTCATAGACCGCATTCAAGCCGTTGATCAAAGCGGCGACCCCTGCCCGCGAGGACCATATCGCAAGCCCCAACGAGACCAGCGTAGCCCAGCCAAGCGAGCCTTGATCTGCCCAAGTCAGCACATTGATCTGGCGTGACAAGAGTCCAAACACACCTTCAGGCATGACGCCCCGAAAATGCTCGATCTGCGGCAGAATCGACCCTGGGTCCCCTACAAGGCCCCAAAGCGCAATAATTGCGGCCAGCGCGGGAAAAAGGGCGAGGATCCCGTAAAAGGCAATCCCCGCCGCAATCAGGCTGAGCCGTTTGTCGTTGATCCGCTGGACGATGCCCGCGCCAGCACCCCAAATTGGGATGCCTTTGATCGCGGGCCCGGTCCATGCCATGCGTCAGACTGTCCGTGCGGTCGAGCGGGGCCCGGCGAGAACCCAAATGATGAAGCCAATGATGGGCAAGACGAGCACCAGAAGCGTCCAGAGGACTTTTGATCCCGTTGGGACGCCTGAGCCGATGATCGATACTATGGCCCAAATGTTGAGTGCGAGGACGATTAAGCCGCCCAGACCTGCATATTCCATGATGATCTCCTTTTCTTCGCTATAGAGGGGCAGATTTGCTCCGCTTGCCTGAGATAAACGCCAGATAGCGCAGCTTTGTTCCCTGTCAGGCGGCGGCGAGCACGCCATCAAGCGCGCGCGACAGCGCGTCGAGCGCCCCGTCAAGTTCGGCCTCGGTGGCGATAAAGGGCGGGGCGAGGAGCACATGATCGCCTGTTTTGCCATCACGCGTGCCGGGCATGGGGTAGCAGATCAGGCCTTCGGCGAAGGCCGCTTTCTTGAGCTTGCCCGCAAGGCCGAGGCTGGGATCAAACGGCGTCTTGCTCTCGCGGTCGGCCACGAATTCCAGACCCCAGAAAAGGCCCCTCCCCCGGATATCGCCCACATGCGGGTTCTGGGCAAAGCGGGCACGCAACTGCGCCTCGAAATACGCACCCCGGGCGCGGACTTGGCCGATCAGGTCCCGCTCCAGCATCTCGCTCACCACCGCCAGACCCGCCGCGCAGGCGACAGGGTGCGCCAGATAGGTATGCCCGTGCTGGAAAAACCCGGTGCCATTGGCAATCGTGTCGTAGACCGTCCCGGTGGTCAGCATCGCGCCGATGGGTTGATAGCCCGCGCCCAGCCCCTTGGCGATGCAGAGGATATCGGGCGTCACCCCCTCAGCATCACAGGCGAAAAGATGCCCGGTGCGGCCCATCCCGCACATCACCTCGTCAAGGATCAACAGAACGCCGTAGCGGTCGCAAATCTCGCGGATGCGTTTGAAATAGCCCGGTGCGGCGGTCACAGCGCCCAAAGTGGCCCCCACCACAGGCTCGGCCATGAAGGCCATGACGGTATCAGGGCCAAGGCGCAGGATTTCGGCCTCCAGCGCGTCTGCGGAGCGGATACCGTAATCCTCAAGGCTCTCGCCCGCGGCGCGCAGGGTGTATTCATAACAGGGCGGGATGTGGCTTGCCTCCATCAGAAGCGGCGCGAATTGCTGCCGCCGCCATGCGTTGCCACCTGCGGCAAGCGCGCCCAGCGTGTTGCCATGATAGCTTTGCTGGCGCGCGATGAGGTGACGGCGCTGCGGCTCTCCACGCTCGGTGAAATACTGCCGGGCAAGCTTGATCGCCGCCTCTGCCGCCTCGGACCCGCCAGAGACGAAATAGACGCGCTCCATCCCTTGGGGCGCATGTTCGATGAGCAAATCAGCCAGCGCCTCGGCAGGCTCGGAGGTGAAGAACCCGGTATGGGCGAAGGCCAATTGATCCACTTGCGCCTTGATCGCGTCGCGCACGCGGGTGTTGGAATGGCCAAGGCAGGAGACGGCAGCGCCGCCCGATCCGTCAAAATACCGCTTGCCCACCGCATCAATGAGGAAACACCCATCGCCCCCCACAGCGGTAGGCAGATCAGAGGCGCAGTGACGGGGAAAGACATGGCTCATGGCGAGGCTCCGGGGTTGGCGCGGACTGCGCACTCTATCCTTGGCCCATACCGGCGCACATTTCAAACTTTGCAAGGTGGCTGATGCCTTTGTGCATGAACTCACTCAGATCACGGTGACATTCGATCAGTTGGCCTTTGCGGCGCGGCGGATCAACATTCTCGCAGGTGCCCGCAATTGCCACGGAGCAGCTCTCACGGAAAGGACAGCCCACCTCCGTGAGCTTCACACCGGCTGCGATGCCACTTTTCGCCTCGCGGGCTTGTGCAGCTTCTTCACACCATTCCACGCGCGGCTCTGGCACTGATAAGATCAGCAGGCGCGTGTAGGGGTGATCGGGCTTGTTGAGCGCCTTATCAGTCCGGCCTTGTTCGGCAACACCCCACCGGTGCATTTCGTTCAGCAACTGGTGGTCGGAATAGCTGATTTTGAAGAGTGTCGGTGTCGTTTTCCTGAAGTCAGACGTGGTCTCTCCATGTTGGTTGCGCACGCCTCTTACGAATTGGGCCTGTCGCATTCAATCAGCCGCCCTAGAGCGCCCCGTCCGGAATTTTTCCGGCATCCACGCTGCGTCAGGGTGAAGGCATGATGAAGCCTCAGGACTTAATCTGGCAACGGTTTGTTACGACCGGCTGATGTCGCAAACTGACCAGAGTCAGCGCTTGGCAGCAGCCCGGTCGGTGCTTTTCCAATCCGGGTTGACCCACGGCTCTTGATTCGACGCAGGAAGCATGCCCCGCCCGAGGATGTGATCCGAGGCCTTCTCTCCGGTCATGATCGACGGCGCGTTGAGGTTGCCATTGGTGATGCGCGGAAAGATCGAGCTGTCTGCCACGCGCAGGCCTTGGACGCCAATCACGCGGCATTCAGGGTCCACAACGGCGTTCTTGTCATCGGCGCCGCCCATCATGCAGGTCCCGCAGGGGTGATAGGCGCTCTCGGCATGTTCGGCGATGAAGGCATCAAGCTCTGCGTCGGTTTGCACATCCGCACCGGGCTGAATTTCCTCGCCCCGGTACGGATCGAATGCGGATTGGCCAAAAATTTCGCGGGTGAGGCGGATACAGTGGCGAAAATCGCGCCAGTCGCTCTCGTGCGACATGTAGTTGAACACGATCTTGGGCGCCTCGGCAGGATCGGCAGAGGCGAGGCTGATCCGCCCGCGCGAGGCCGAGCGCATTGGCCCCACATGCGCCTGATAGCCATGCCCCTCAGCGGCCACCTTGCCGTCATAGCGCATGGCGATGGGCAGGAAGTGATACTGAATATCGGGATAATCCACACCGGGGGCAGACCGCAGGAAGGCCGCACTCTCGAACTGGTTGGAGGCCCCAAGGCCCGTCTTGGTGAAAAGCCACCGCGCACCGATGACGCCCTTGGACAGAAGGTTCCAGTATTTGTAGAGCGTGATGGGCTGGATGCTTTGCTGCTGGATGTAAAGCTCCAGATGGTCCTGCAGATTGCCACCCACGCCGGGCCGGTCGGCCACCACATCAATGCCATGCTCGGCCAGATGGGCTGCGGGACCAACGCCTGACAACATCAGGATCTTGGGCGAGTTGATAGACGAGGCGGCAACGATCACCTCGGCATTGGCGCGGATGATCTCAATTTTGCCACCGCGCTCGATCTCCACCCCGGTCGCACGGCCCTCCTCGATGATCACGCGGCGCACATAACACCGGATCATATCGCAATTCGGGCGCTTCAAAGCGGGCCGCAGATAGGCATTGGCGGCGGACCAGCGGCGACCTTTGTAGATCGTCTGCTCCATCGGGCCGAAGCCCTCTTGTTTCTCGCCGTTATAGTCGGAGGTAAGCTCGAACCCCGCCTGCGCACCCGCCTCCACGAAGGCCTTGAAGAGAGGGTTGCTGCGCGGCCCACGTGTCACATGAAGCGGGCCATTGGTGCCGCGCCATGTGGGATCGCCGCCATGGCCCGCATCGTCCCAGGTTTCCATCCGCTTGTAATAGGGGAGCACATGGCGATAGCCCCAGCCCTCGGCGCCGCTGTCTTCCCAATGGTCGAAATCGCCCGCATGGCCGCGCACATAGACCATCCCGTTGATCGAAGATGACCCGCCTATCACCTTGCCGCGCGGTGTGGCGAGGCGGCGGTTGTTCAAATGCGGCTCAGGCTCGCTTGAAAAGCCCCAGTCATACAAGGACATGTTCATGGGATAGCTAAGGGCGGCGGGCATCTGAATGAACGGCCCGACATCTGTGCCGCCATATTCCAGCACCAGCACCGAATGTTTGCCATCCTCACTCAACCGATAGGCCATGGCCGACCCGGCAGAGCCTGATCCGATGATTACATAATCCGCCTGCATGGATGCTCTCCTGACCAAAACTGAAAATTACTTACCAATGATCAGTTTTTATGTCAAAGGGCCATATTGTGAAGCTCACCCGTGCGCTGTAGGCTATCCGCAACAGGAGGCCCTATGGCACGGCGCAAAATCGGTGACCTCAGGCGGGCAGAGCTTAGCCAAGCTGCGTGGAGCGCGCTGGTGCAATACGGGATTCGGGGTACCACGCTGGACCGTGTGGCCAAAATCGCGGACGTCTCCAAAGGTGTGGTGCTGCATCATTTCGGCGACAAGGACGCCCTATTTGAAGGGGTTCAGCGACAGGCCAACACGCTCCTGCGCGATTGCGTGGTGGAGCTGTTTCGCCATGCAGACACCCCATTGGAACGGCTCTACGCCATCATTGCGGGCAATTTCGCCGCTCCTGTGTTTCAGCAAGAAATCTGCCACGCATGGATCAGCCTTTGCTCAGACGTGCCCCATAACAGCCAGAGCCAACGCATCCAGACCGCCGTTCATTCCCGCATGCGCTCCAACCTTATCAGCGCCCTGCGGCACATTTTGCCACCTGAGGAGTGCGCGCGCGCCGCGTTTCAACTCAGAACGCTGATGGATGGGCTCTGGCTCCGCGCCAGCTTTCAGACCGACCCGATGCCCGGCACACGCGGTGTCGATGAGGTGGACTTCGCCGCCCGCCAGATGCTTTTGCCCGCAGGCGTAAGCGATGCCGAGATCACCGCCGCCCGCACCAAGATGGAGCATCTCTCCGAACTGATCCTCAGCAGCCGCGCCTACCGCGACCGCGCGATGGCCGGGTAACTGACCCAATACACAAAGGACCCACCGCAATGAGCTTTCTCGACCCACAAGACTGGACCTTCCCCGTTCCCATCGCCTATGGCCCCGGACGGCTGGCCGAGATCGCATCGCTTTGTGAGGGCGCGGGCATGCGCAACCCCCTGATCGTGACCGACCGGGGCAGCGCCAGCCTGCCGTTTATCGACACGCTCGCCGCGCATCTGGCCAAGGGCGGGCTGAAGAGCGCGCTTTATTCCGGCATCTCGCCCAACCCCCGCGATGATGAGATCGCCGCCGGCTGCAAAATCTTCGCTGAGGGCGGCCATGACGGCGTGATCGCCATTGGCGGCGGCAGCGGCATGGACGGGGGCAAGGCCGTGGCTCTTATGGCGCTTAACGATCTGCCTCTATGGGATTTCGAGTTTGAACAAACGCCACCCACCGAAACCCACTTTCCCCCGCTGATCTGCATCCCCACCACCGCCGGCACCGGGGCCGAGACGGAAAGCACGGCGATGATCACCGACACTGCGCAGGGCGTGAAATGGTGCGTCTGGCATCCCGACCTGAAACCAGCCTGCGCCCTTCTGGACCCGGAACTGACCCTAGGCCTTCCGCCGCACCTCACCGCCTGGACCGGGGCCGATGCCATGGTCCACGCAATCGAGGCTTACTGCGTGCCGGGCTTCCATCCGCTGTGTGATGGGGCCGCGCTAGAGGGTCTGCGCCTCGTCGCCCACTGGCTGCCCATCGCCGTGGCCGAGCCGGGCAACCTTGAGGCCCGCGGCGCAATGCTGGCCGGGTCCTGCCTTGCGGGCATCGCGTTTCTCAAAGGGCTCGGGCTGGTCCATGCGATATCGCACATGATCGGCGCGGAATACGACACGCAGCACGGGCTCACCAACGCGGTGCTTCTGCCTGAGGTGCTGCGCTTCAACGCACCCAATATCGACGACAAGGTCACTCCGATGGCCCAGGCGATGGGGCTGGCATCCACGGATTTCGAGAGCTTCCATGCCCATATCGAAGCAATGCTCCGCCAGATCGGTATCCCGAAAACCCTGTCTGAGATTGGCGTTCCAGACGATTGCGCGGCGCGCATCGCTGAAAAGGCCCTGAAAGACAGCGCCGCCGGAACCAACCCGCGCCCCCTCACCGCCGCCGAGGTTCAAACCGTGATCGAGGCCGCACTCCCCAAAGACACCCCGCTATAGTCGCCCTTCTTCTTGGTCCAAATACTCAAATCCATGCCCCGCCATGCGCGGCCATCCCCACGTTTGGTTGACCCCGCCCGCCATCAAAGGCAGCATGGGCCAAAGCAAACCACACCAAGGCGATACCGACGTGATACCGTCGTCCAAAACCCAAGGGATTCTCAAACATGGCCTCCTATGACGTGATCGTAATCGGCTCCGGCCCCGGCGGCTATGTGGCCGCCATCCGCTGCGCACAGCTCGGCCTAAAGACGGCCTGCGTCGAGGGGCGCGACACGCTGGGCGGCACCTGCCTCAACGTGGGCTGCATCCCCTCCAAGGCGCTTTTGCACGCCACCCATATGCTGCACGAGGCCGAGCATAATTTTGCCGCCATGGGCCTCAAGGGCAAGTCGCCTTCGGTCGATTGGAAACAGATGCAGGCCTATAAGGCCGAGACCATCGGGGCAAATACCAAAGGCATCGAATTTCTCTTCAAGAAGAACAAGATCGACTGGATCAAGGGCTGGGGTTCCATCCCCGAACCGGGCCGCGTCAAGGTGGGTGACGAGGTCCATGAGGCCAAGAATATCATTGTCGCCAGTGGGTCCGAGCCTGCCTCCCTGCCCGGCGTCGAGGTGGACGAGAAAATCGTCGTGACTTCCACCGGCGCGCTTGAACTGGGCAAGATACCCAAGAAGATGGTCGTGATCGGCGCGGGCGTGATCGGGCTGGAAATGGGCAGCGTCTATGCCCGCCTCGGCACAGAGGTGACGGTCGTGGAATATCTCGACGCCATCACCCCCGGCATGGATGCCGAGGTGCAGCGGTCGTTCCAGAAGATCCTCACCAAACAGGGCCTGAAATTCATCATGGGTGCCGCCGTGCAGAAGACGGAAACCAACAAAACAAAGGCCAAGGTGCATTACAAACTGCGCAAGGACGACAGCGAACATGTGCTCGATGCGGACGCGGTTCTCTTGGCGACGGGGCGCAAACCCTACACCGATGGGCTGGGCCTTGCCGATCTGGGGGTCGAGATGTCCGAGCGCGGGCAGATCAAGACCGACGCCCAGTGGCAAACCACTATCAAAGGCATCTATGCCATCGGAGACGCCATCGCGGGCCCCATGCTAGCGCACAAGGCCGAGGATGAGGGTATGGCCTGCGCCGAGGTTCTGGCGGGCAAGCATGGGCACGTGAATTACGGCGTGATCCCCGGCGTGATCTACACCCACCCCGAGGTCGCAAATGTCGGTGCCACCGAAGAGGAGCTGAAGAAAGACGGCCGCGCGTATAAGGTCGGCAAGTTCTCCTTCATGGGCAATGGCCGCGCCAAGGCGAATTTCGCCGCCGATGGCTTCGTGAAAATCCTCGCGGACAAGGACAGCGATCGCATCTTGGGTGCGCATATTATCGGCCCCATGGCAGGCGATCTTATCCATGAGATTTGCGTGGCGATGGAATTCGGCGCCTCGGCGCAGGATCTGGCGCTCACATGTCACGCCCACCCGACCTATTCCGAGGCGGTGCGCGAGGCCGCTCTGGCTTGCGGAGATGGCGCAATCCACGCGTGAGCGCGACAGACAAGCCGCTGGTTTCCGTCATTATTCCGGCCTATCGCGCGGCGGGCAGCCTGCCTGCTGCGCTGGCCTCGATTTCTGTATCGGGGCTGCAGCCCTCCACGTTGGAGGTGGTGATCGCCCCCGATGACAGGCAAGCTTACCACGGGCTTGAGACCCATGGCATGACCCTCACGATCTGCGCTGGTAGTTTCATGGCCACTGGCGCGGGCCCTGCACGCAACCGCGCTCTGGCGGCGGCGCGGGGCAGTTTCATCGCTTTCCTCGATGCGGATGATACCTGGGCGCCGGGCTATCTGAGAGCGCTTTTGCCGCTCGCCAAGGCCCATGGTGCGACTTTTGGGCGGACCCGCATCTTGGCTGATGGCGCGCCCCTCCTGCTTTTGCCGCCCGCAGGCAAAGACCACCTCAACCTCCATGATCTGGGCCATACCGGAGCCAGCTTTCACCCCGTCCTGCGGCGCGATCTGGCGGGGCCTTTCGTCAATATGCCCTCGCAGGACGTCCTGCATACGGCGGAGGTTCTGGCGCTGATCGGTGGCACGGCCCCTCTGGGAGATGCGGCTTACAATCTGCATGTGTCGGGCGGCAGCGAGACCGCCACAGGCGATTTCTCAGCCCGCGTTGCCGCCGCATACGAGGCTTACATCATTGATATAAAAGCTGGCAAAACCCGCATCCCGCCCGGTCATGTTGACGCCGCCTGCGCCATGTTCCGCGCCAAATCCGCGCTGAACGAGGCCTATACGCGCGACGGCAAAGGCCGGTCCTTTTACCGTTTCATGGTGGATCATCTGGCGTGAGCGGTTACCACATCGTTTGCGCCGCCCGCACGCGCCATGCCTCGTCATACTCCGCGCCGCCTTCATCCCCGCCTGAGGCTTCGGCGAGAATCTCGCCGACCGTGGGCAGACCCGCACTGTCATCCCGGCTCCAGAGGCCTGCGCGCATCGGGGCGCGGGCGCATTGGGTATAGACCTCAGCGATGCGGATCACGATGACCGAGCGGGGCTCTTTGCCCGACACCTCGAACCGCGCCAGAAGGGCGCTGTCTAACGTCACCCGGGCCTGTCCGTTCACCCGGACCACCGTGTCCGATCCTGGCACCATGAACATCAGCGACACGCGTCCATCGGCCACGATATTGCGCAAGCTGTCCATGCGGTTGTTGCCACGCCAATCAGGCATTGCGAGGGTTTGGGGATCAAGTTCAGTCACCACGGGGCCGTCCTCTCCGCGCGGGCTACCATCGGTTCCGCCGGGACCCACGGTGCTCAGCACGCAAAAGCGCGAGGCCATGATCCATTTGCGGTAGAGCGGCGTCAGCCGATGCGACACCTTGCGCAGGGAGGCCGCACCGGGCGTGCCATAAAGCGCTTCCAAATCTGCTATGTCTTCAACGTAGTCCATCCAGATCAAACCCCGCCTCAAGCATGAGATCATTGGAGGCGTTCTCGACCTCGCTCTCAAGCCTTTCCATGAAGGACGCTTTGTCCAGCCCCACCTCGATCACCGGCAGGAACTCCACCACCGCAGTGCCGGGCCTCCGCATGATCCCCTTGCGCGGCCAGAAAACGCCGACATTGGTCGCCACGGGCACGCAATCCTGCCCCAGCTCTTGATAGAGCACGCCGGTGCCTACCTTGTAGGCGGCCTTAACTCCAGGCGCGATCCGCGTGCCTTGTGGGTAGATAATCAACTGTCCGGGATGGGCCGTGCCGCGTGCCACATCGGCCACCATCTTCTTGATGGCCTGGCTGCGCTTGCCGCGATCCACGGCGATACAGCCCAGCCGCATGGCGTAGAGACCAATCACCGGCGTCAGCAGGATTTCGCGTTTCATGATGAATTTGGCCGACGGGAGTGCCGTGAAAATCAGCATGATGTCGAGGAAGGACTGATGCTTGGCCGCAACGATCACCTCACCGGTCGGGGGCGTGCCACGCACCTCCGTGCGCAGGCCGACCATCCACGCCGCACTCCACGTGACCCAGCGCGTATAGGCCTTGCAGCCCGCGATCGCGCCCTTGCGACTCATCAGTGCGTAGGGGAAATAGAGAAGCCCGATCACCGGCATCATCACATAGATCTGACCCACGAAGATCAGTGAGCGGAGCCATTGCACCGCGTCCCTCATGACATGCCCCCCAGGGTGCGCCGGGCAGCCGCGCGGGTGGCGAGAAACGCCACAAGTGCTGTCAGTGGCGGGATGATCAGCGGCCAAATCCAGTGCCAGCCCTGAAACCCGAGACCGGTGAGAAAGCCGCCGCCCACCTCCGCCGAGGGCAAAAAGAGGATCGCAATCACGCCCGCCAGCATACCACAGCCCGCGCCCGTCAAGGCGCGCAGGGTAAACCGCCGCTCAAACGCGCCCGAGATATAGTCATCGCGCGCACCCACCAGCCGCAGAACCCCGATCACCTGCGCATTCGCCGACAGGGCCGCATTGGCCGCCAGCGTGATCATCGCCGCCACCGTGCCCGCGATCAGGATGAGCGAAATCCACCCCAAGAGGCGCAGCCTATTGGCCGCGCGCACCAAAGGCTCGCGCCAACGCGTGTGATCGTCCAGAACCGCGCCCGGCACCTCCGCCGAAAGGCGCAGGCGGAGCCCAGCCGCGTCAAAGCCGCTGCCCTCCTCAATCACCTCGATCAGCTGTGGAATGGGTAGCGTGTCCACCGGCAGATCGGGACCGAACCACGGCTCCAGAAGGGCCTGCTGCTCGGCTTTGGTCAGGGCGCGGGCCGAGGCCACGCCGGGGGTGGTCTCCAGCATGCGCAAGGCCGCCTCGGTTTGAGCGATGCTCTGGCCCTCGGGGGCGGAAATGCGGATGGTCGAGCTGCGTGCAAGCTCGTCCCCCCAGCGGTCCGCGAGGCGAGATGTGGCAAGCGACAGCGCCAGCGCGAACACCGCGAGGAACGCCATGGCCCCCGCGCTGAAAAGCGTGAGCCATGCGGTGAACCCTGTGGGCGGGACCACGCGGTCGGCCTGTGCATCGCCCGCCAAAAGGCCACGAAAACTGTCGATATCGAAGGAGAGCTTCACAGATCCGCCCCCGCCAGTTGCAACCGCCGGTTGGAGATGCGCAGCACGCGCGCCTGCACATGGGCCTTTGCCGCGCGGATGAGGGCGAGGTCATGGGTGGCGATCATGATCGTCTTGCCCATCTTGTTCAGCTCGATCAGAAGCCGCAAGAGACGCTGGGACATTTCCCAATCCACATTGCCCGTCGGCTCATCCGCGAGGATCACATCGGGCGACATGATCAGCGCGCGCGCGAGTGCCGCGCGTTGCCGCTCGCCCCCCGACAGTTCCGGCGGCAAGGCGTCAGCGCGCTGCGTGAGGCCCACCCACCCGGTAAGCTCGCGCAGGTTCGCCACCTCCTCCAGCGTGTCGCGCCCCGACACGGTAAGGGGCAGCGCAATGTTGTCGGCCACGGTGAGATGGTCGAGAAACGCGCAATCCTGATGCACCACACCGATCCGGCGGCGCGCCAGAGCGATATCATCGCGCTCCATATTGCGCACATCCGCCTCAAAAAGATGCACATACCCCGCCGTGGGGATCAAAGCGCCGTAGCACAGCTTGAGCAATGTGGTCTTTCCCGACCCCGAAGGCCCGGTCAAAAAATGGAACGAGCCCGGCGAAAGTTTGAGCGAGATATCACTCAAAAGTTCGCCACCCCCATAGGAAAAGGCCACATTTTCCAGATCTATCACGCCTGCCCCTCACGCCTCTTTGCGTCCTAAATGCCCCAGAGGCGCGGGCGTTGCAATGAAAGGCGCAATTCCTTTGCTCTTTTCCGCCTCTATGAAACATAATACGTTAAGGGCCCAAGGCAGTGGTCCGGCACGTCCGGGCGAACGAACAGGTGTTTCGATGCGGTTGACTTGCCCGAATTGCGGCGCGCAATATGAAGTTCCGGATAATGTCATTCCGGAGGCCGGTCGGGATGTGCAATGCTCCAATTGCGGCGACACATGGTTTCAGCATCACGCCGATCACATGCCCGAAGAGGACACGCAAGAGGCACAGCCATGGGAGGATGCCTCTGTGGAGGATGCCCGCGCCGAGGCCGAGCCTCAGGACGCGCAAGAAAACGCCGCCGATGAAGGCGAATGGTCTCCTGCCGAAGCGCCCCCCCCGCCTGAACCATCCGAGGAGGCGCCCGAAGAACCCCAACGGCGCAGGATGGACCCAGAGGTTACCAGTGTCTTGCGCGAGGAAGCTGAGCGCGAAGCCCGCGCACGCGCTGCCGAAACAGGCGGGATCGAGACCCAGCCCGATCTTGGCCTTGATGAGGGCGAAGAGGATCGCCGCGCCCGCGAGGCTCGTGCTCGGATGGCGCGTCTGCGCGGCGTGGAGGGGGACGGTGAAGCCGACGATATCGATCCGACATCGCGCCGCAGCCTTTTCCCCGATATCGA
This sequence comes from uncultured Shimia sp., assembly GCA_937881735.1. Classification (GTDB taxonomy): domain Bacteria; phylum Pseudomonadota; class Alphaproteobacteria; order Rhodobacterales; family Rhodobacteraceae; genus Roseovarius. The sequence goes on along the minus strand of CALGEH010000189.1, from coordinate 15,097 downwards.
AGAGATCAACTCGTCGCTGGAACCCAGTGCCGACCCGCAGGGCGATCTGGATATGGACGACCCCTACCCCGAGGCTTCGGACCGCACGGGCGGCGGGTTTCGCAGGGGATTCTCGACGGTGTTCTTGATCGCCACTGTGGGCTTGTTGCTTTATTTGTTTGCACCTGCAATTTCGCGGATGGTACCCGCCCTTGCCGGGGTATTGACCGACTATTCCGGTTGGGTGGATGGGCTGCGCCTTTGGCTGGATGGGCAGATTGGCGCAGTTATGGCGATGCTTGACGGGATGACCAGCGAAGCCGCGCCAGAGGCCCTGCCGGACGCCAGCCCGGACGCGGCCCAAACCGGCGAGGCTTCTGGCACCGCCGCAGACGGATAAGGCCGCTCCCAGTTGCGCGCGCCCGCCGGAACCTCGCTCACGCCCGTTTTGCTGACATTCGTCTCGGCCATCCTTTGGGGGCTGTGGTGGATTCCCATCCGCTACCTCGAAGGGCTGGGCCTTACGGGCGCATAGGCTGGCATCATTAGCTCGGGCGGTGCGGCCATAACCCTTGTAATCTACATGATGATCCGCCGGATACCGCCAGTGATCCCACCACGGATATTCCTTGGGGCAGCGCTCGTCGGGCTCGCCTTTGCGTCTTATTCAGTGGCGCTGACCCTGTCGGACGTGGTGCGGGTAATCTTGCTTTTCTACCTCGCACCGGCATGGAGCAAGATCATCGAATGGGCCTTTTTCGGCCAGCCTTGGCGCCACAGCGCGACGTTGACGCTTGGCGCGTCGCTGCTTGGGGCATTCTTCGTTCTCGGCGGTAAGTTATCGCTCAGCGCGATCGGCCTTGGCGATGTGATTGCGATCACGTCAGGCATTTCATGGTCCATCGGCGCGGCCCTGGTTTTCTCCGGTGGCAAGGCGGAGGCGAGCACCGTAACGCTGGTCACGACGACCGGTGCAATGGTCTTTTCGGTGCTGTTCGGCTGGTCCTTTGGTGAGGCCCTGCCATCCCTCGCGCTTGATCCCGCGACGGTGCAATCGCTGGCTCTGGGGCTGATCTACCTCACACCAATCCTCTTTATCACCCTGTGGAGCGCGCAGCGCCTGCCACCCGCGCTGCTCAGCTTTCTCTTCACGCTTGAGATTGTAGCGGGTGTCTCATCCGGAGCATGGCTTTTGGACGAAACATTTGGCGCAATGCAGGTCATTGGCTGCACCCTGATCGTCGGTGCGGCTGTGGTCGAGGCGGTGGCAGCCCTCAGGCCGCAGGCTAAGATCGCCTGAAGTCTCTCGCGCCTCAGAACCGGTCCAGAAGCCGCTCCAGATAGTCACGCTCCACATCCGGTCGCGCGCCCTCGCCCGAGCGGCGACGGATCTCATCGAGCAATTCGCGCGCCCGGCGATAGACGTCCGTGCCTTGCAGCAGACTGTCATTTGTGCCCGCCTGATCGCCCTGACCGGGGGTGCGACCCAGCGGATCGGATTGCTGCGCACCGTCACCGCCGCGTGCCTGACCCTGCCCACCGGGCTGATTTTGCTGTTGCTGCTCGGCCATCGCCTCGCCAAGGCTGCGCATCCCTTCGCGCAGGGCGTCCATCGCCTCAGATTGCCGGTCAATCGCCTCAGGAAGGTCGCCGCCCCGCAGCGCCTCCTCGGCCCCGTCCATCGCGCGGCCCGCACGGTCCAGCGCATCGGCGGCATTCTCGCCCGCCTCGCCGCCCATGCCGGGCAGGTTGTCGCGCTGGCGCTGAAGCTCTTGGCGCAGGGCCTCCTGCCGGTCGGCCAGCCCACCATCGCCGCCATTGCGGTTGGCCTGATCCTCGCCGCCCTGACCGGGCTGCGCGCCGTTGCCTTGCCCCTGGCCATCTTGGCCTTCATGACTCTGGCCGGCACCTTGGCCCCCATTGCGGCCCTCGTTCTCGCCGCTCTCGCCCGCTTGGGCGTTGGGGTTGAACTGCTCCTGCAAATCGCGGAACGCCTGATCCGAGAGGCCCTGCTGTTCGCGCAGCGTATCTGCGAGGCCTTCCATGGCCTGCTCACCCGGGCTGTCGCCCTGCTGGCCTTGGCCCTCGGTCACACGCAGGTTCTCCATCATCTGCTGGAACTCTTCCAGCGCCTGTTGGGCCTCGGCCATACGGCCTTGCTCCATCAGCTCCTGAATACGGTCCATCATGTCCTGAAGGTCCTGCTGGGTCAGTTGCTGACTTTCGCCGTTTTGCCGGTCCGGCTGATCAGTGTCGCCATCCCGCTCGGCCTGCTGTGATTTCTGGCGCAGGTAATCTTGGGTGGCGTCGCGCAACTCCTGCATCAGGCGGGCGATCTCTTCGTCGCTGGCATCGTTGCGCATCGCCTCGCTCAGGCGTTCCTGCGCCTCGCGCATCCGTTCAAGCGCATCGCCGATATCACCATCCTCAATCAGGATCGCCAGATCCCAGAGCGCCTCTGCGATCTCGTCACGGGCCTCACCATCCAGCGAGGCCTCCTCGACCATCGTGCCCAGCCGCCTCAGGATCACCCGGAACCGCAAATAGGCCGCCTTGTCCCGGAAAAGCCGCTCCTCTGGTTGATACGAGATCGCGCGCAGCACCTGAACAACGCGCGGCGCATTTTGCGTGGACCACAAAAGGTCCCGCCGGTTCTCGATCACTGCCGCCGCGAGCGGATCAAAAAAACGTCTTGCGGGCAAGTTCATCGGCGCAGGCACCGAGACACCCACATTGCCCGCCGCATCCATCACCGAGAATTGGAGCGTCACGGGCAGATGTGCCCATGGATGCTGCGACAGGTTCTCAACCAGCGTTTCGGTAAACTCCATCCGGTTCCCGGTGATCGGCATGGGCAGTTCCATCTCCACCGCCTCGCGCGGCTCGGGCTCGACCCCAAGGCCATAGCGCCGCTCCATCCGGCTGAGGTCCAGCCGGAAGGTCGCTGTGCCGGAGATCACGCCATGATCGTCGCTGGCCTCAAAAGGCTGGCTCATCTGCCCGTCAAACGTGGTGCGGGCTCCGTCTTCTAGGATACTCACGGCGGGCGGCAGATCGGCCAGTGCGACCACCTCCCAGCTGCGCCCACCCGGCCCCTCGATGCTGAGCGTGCCGTCCTGGCGGATCTCAAAGCTGTGATCGGGATCGGTTGCCGCCCCCACATCTTCCACGCGCGCCGACACTGTCTCGCTGACCGACAGCGCGCCGACCTCGCCGTAAAGACGCAAGGTTATACGGCTGCCCTGAGGGGCCTCAACCGCGTCACCTAAGTCAGCGAGGTAGAGGCTCGGCAATCCAGTGTAGGCGGGCGGTTCGACCCAGCCCTCCCATGTGGGGCCAACGGCGGCCTGCGCGCTGCCAGGGCCCATCTGCGTGATTGTCCCGGCGCGCCAGATGGACCCAAAGCAAAGCGCCACGACGAGGCCAAGCAAAGCGATATACCGCAGCCCGTAAGGATCGGCCTTTGATACCCGCAAATCGGGCTCCACCGCGCGCGCACCCTCGGCGGCGCTGAGCATCCGCCGCTGATGCGCTTGCCAGATCGCCTCGGACGCGGCATCCCCCCGCCCGATCGCCTGATCATCGGCCAGTGCGGCCAAGGGGCGGCCTGGCATCGCCGCATCCATCCGCGCCAGCGCCTCGGCCCGCGCGGGCCAGCGGAACCGCCGCGCGCCGACAACAAGAAGGATCAGCCCGCCAATCCCCGCGCCGATCAACGCGCCGCCCACAAGCTCGACCATCGCCCATTCGTGAAAACCCAGCATCAAGGCCGCAGCCAGCGCCGCAATCAGCGTCCACAGCGGCCAGAAGGCCCGCACCAAACGCTCCGCAAGAAGCCCCGCCCAGGTCAGGGTCAGCGGTCGGCGCAACCGCGCCATCAAGGGTTTGCTCAGCGATGCGCGCGGCGCCATGCATCTCTCCGATTGCCTGCTCCGCACATCATAGCGCCTAGAGCCATACCGGGATGGTATCTCGATTGATCATCTCGTCAAAGGTCGGACGCGCGCGGATGACGGCGAATTGATGCTCATGCACCAAAACCTCGGGGATGAGGGGCCGCGTGTTATACTCGCTCGACATCACCGCGCCGTAAGCGCCCGCCCCGCGAAACGCCACGAGGTCCCCGGCCACCAGGGGCGGCATCATGCGCTGCTTGGCAAAGGTATCGCCGCTTTCGCAGACGGGCCCAACAATGTCATAGGGCTGCTGTTCGGTGCCCGGCGTGGGCTGTACCACAGGGATGATCTCGTGATGCGCGTCATACATGGCCGGGCGGATCAGATCGTTCATTGCGCTATCAAGGATGAGAAAATCGCGCCCCTCACCCGACTTCACATAAATCACCTGGCTGACCATGATCCCTGCGTTCCCGGCAATGAGCCGCCCCGGCTCAATCTCGATCTCACAGCCCAGATGACCCAGCTCCTCGCGAATCATCACGCCATAATCGGTGGGCAGAGGCGGCGCCTCATTGGACTGCGTATAGGGAATCCCCAAGCCGCCCCCCAGATCCAGCCGCCTGATGTCATGCCCATCCCCACGCAACACCTCCGTCAGCTCCGCCACCTTGCGATAGGCAAGCCGGAACGGCTCCAGATCGGTCAGCTGGCTACCGATATGCACGTCGATCCCGATGACCTCCAAACCAGGCAGGGCGGCGGCCTCGGCATAGACCTCGCGCGCGCGAGAAATCGGAATGCCGAATTTGTTCTCGGACTTGCCTGTCGCGATCTTGGCATGGGTCTTGGCATCCACATCCGGGTTCACCCGCACAGTGATCGGCGCGCGCAGCCCCATGGACACGGCAACAGCGCTCAGCACTTCCATCTCCGGCTCGCTCTCGACGTTGAACTGCCGCACGCCGCCCTCAAGCGCCAGCCGCATCTCGCCTTCGGTCTTGCCCACACCCGAAAACACGATCCGCTCGCCCGGCACACCTGCGGCCTTCGCGCGCAGATATTCCCCGCCCGACACCACATCCATGCCCGCACCAAGTGCCGCCAAAGTCTTCAAAATCGCCTGATTGCTCGCCGCCTTCATGGCATAGCACACCAGATGCTCCATCCCGCCGAGCGCCTCATCCAAAAGCTTGAAATGCCGCTCCAGCGTGGCGGTGGAATAGAGATAAAACGGCGTGCCAACCTGTGCGGCAATCTCTGCCACAGGCACATCCTCGGCATGCAACACGCCACCTTGATAGAGAAAATGGTCCAAACCCCGCCCCGCCTTCTTCTTAGCAAAGATATTCAAAAACCGCGGCTCAGTCGCGGCGCATCCGCAAGTAGAGATAGAGCGGCAAACCACAGCTCACCCCAATGCAAAACGTCGCAGGCACCGCGATAAGCCGCAGCCAGTCGCGGCTGCGCACGGCCTCCACAATCACCCAGAGCGTCAGCGCCAGAGCCGCAATCGTCAGATCCCAGACCAGCCCGCTTGTGGCTGCGTTCACATGCCACGCATCGACCATCGCCATCAGGTCATAGCCATTCGCGTTGAACCAGCTGATGAAATAATACATCGGATGGATGGAGCCCCAGACGGCAAGCGCCAGAAACACCCACTTCACAGCGAGACGCCCACATGCGTGCTCGACCGGACGCTGATCCAGTCGGTGGTCACGCTCGCGCTCGTGTTGCCCGCGCTCGTGCCAACGGTTGTCGTCACCGAGGGCCGGATCGGCGCGCCGTCCACGCCGCAAGCCGACAGCGCCAGACCCGCGCCAAGTGCAATTGCCAATCTCATGCCAGTATCTCCTTCCAACGGGCCACCTGCGCGCGCACCATGTCGGGTGCTGTGCCGCCATAACTGGTGCGGCTGGCCACTGAATTATGCACTCCCAATACGCCGAACACACCCTCGTGGATGTGTTTGTGCACCGACCTCATATCCTCAAGGCTCAGTTCCGGCAGATCGCAACCCCGCGCCTCGGCCATAGCGACCAAAGCGCCCGTGACATGATGCGCGTCGCGAAACGGCATGTCGAGGACCCGCACCAGCCAATCGGCAAGATCTGTCGCAGTGGAGAACCCGGTCGCAGCGGCGGCCTCCAGAACATCCACATTCGCACTCATATCGCGCACCATGCCTTCCATCGCGGCCAAGGCCAGCATCAGGTTATCGGCGGCATCAAAGACCTGCTCCTTGTCTTCCTGCATGTCCTTGGAATAGGCCAGCGGCAAGCCCTTCATCACCAGCGTCAGCGCCACATTGGCCCCGAAGATGCGCCCGATCTTGGCCCGGATAAGCTCCGCCGCATCGGGATTTTTCTTCTGCGGCATAATGCTGGACCCGGTCGAGAACCTGTCCGACAGGCTGACAAACCGAAACTGCGCCGAGGACCAGATGACCAATTCCTCAGCCAGACGGCTGAGGTGCATGGCGCAAATGCTCGCCGCCCCCAGATACTCCAACGCGAAATCCCGGTCGCTCACCGCGTCCAGTGAATTGGCCGTCGGGCGGTCAAACCCAAGCGCCTTCGCCGTCATATCCCGGTCAATAGGAAAGCTGGTGCCTGCCAGCGCTGCAGCCCCCAAGGGGCATTCGTTCATCCGCGCGCGCGCATCACGCATCCGGCTCAGATCGCGGGCGAACATCTCGACATAAGCCATCATATGATGGCCCCAAGTCACCGGCTGCGCCACTTGCAGATGCGTGAAACCCGGCATGACCCAAGCCGCCCCGGCCTCGGCCTGCGTGATCAACGCGCGCATCAGCGCCAGAAGCGCGCCCTCCGCCGCATCAAGCTGATCGCGCACCCAGAGCCGGAAATCCGTCGCGACCTGATCATTGCGCGACCGCGCAGTGTGCAGCCGACCTGCAGGTGCTCCGATGATTTCCGTCAGCCGCGCTTCCACATTCATATGGATGTCTTCCAAAGCTGAGGAAAACTCGAACGTACCGCCCTCGATCTCTGACAAGACCGTGAGCAGGCCTTCCCTCATCGCCTCGGCATCACTATCACTGATGATGCCGGTGCTTGCCAACATGGCGGCATGGGCCTTCGAGCCCGCGATATCCTGGGCGGCCATGCGCTTGTCAAACCCGATCGAGGCATTAATTGCCTCCATGATCGCATCGGGCCCCGCAGCGAAGCGTCCGCCCCACATTGCGTTTGAGGATTTGTCTGCCATCGCCTGACCTTTCGGAGGAATTATGCGCCTGTCTCGTTCCCTTGTCCTTTATATTGCCGCCGGTCTGGGTGCAATTGCAGTGGGCCTCGGTCTTGGTATCCAAACAACATATGGCACTGCCAGCGCCTCCGATTACAGCGCCTATCAGGACATGCTTGAGGGCGACATGAAGAAGCTGCGCTTTCATTCCGAGCCGCGAGACGTCAGCACACAGGCCTATGATACCGAGGGCGGGGGCACGGCCACGCTGGCTGATCATCAGGGCCGCTATGTGCTGCTGAATTTCTGGGCCACGTGGTGCGCGCCGTGTCGCAAGGAAATGCCGATGCTCTCGGAGCTTCAGCAGGAATTCGGTGGCGATGATTTCGAAGTGCTGACCCTTGCCACGGGCCGCAACGCACCGCCTGCGATGAAGGCATTCTTTGAGGAGATTGGCGTCGACAACCTACCGCTGCACCGCGATCCCAAACAACGCGTGGCGCGCGAGATGGCCGTGATCGGCCTGCCCATCACGGTGATTCTGAACCCCGAGGGCCAAGAGATCGCCCGCATGCAGGGCGACGCCCATTGGAGCAGCGACAGCGCCAAGGCCATGCTGCGCGCCCTTCTGGCCGAGGAGGCCAGCTAGGCCCAAGCCCATTGCGAGCCTGCCTTTGGATTGGTAACAAATCATCACCAATCCTTTGAAAGTCCCGCCCATGCCCGTGATCACCACTATCGAGGACCTGCGCCGCATCTATAAGCGCCGGGTGCCCAAGATGTTCTACGACTATGCCGAATCGGGCAGCTGGACCGAGCAGACATTTCGCGCCAACACCTCCGATTTCTCCGACATCCTTCTGCGGCAGCGGATTGCCGTGGATATGTCGAACCGCACGACCGCAAGCCGGATGATCGGGCAGGACGTGTCGATGCCCGTGGCCCTCGCACCCGTGGGCCTCACGGGGATGCAGCACGCCGATGGTGAGATCAAAGCCGCCCGTGCGGCGGAGAAGTTCGGCGTGCCTTTCACGCTCAGCACCATGTCGATCTGCTCCATTGAGGATGTGGCCGAGCATACGACCAAGCCCTTCTGGTTTCAGGTCTACACCCTGAAGGACGATGATTTCATGCAGCGTCTGTTTGATCGCGCCAAGGCCGCCAACTGCTCTGCCGCCGTGATCACCGTGGATTTGCAAGTACTTGGCCAACGCCACAAGGACCTGAAAAACGGCCTTTCCGCCCCGCCTAAGCTGACGCCCCAATCCATCGCCAACATGATGACCAAGGTGCATTGGGGTCTGGGCATGCTCGGCACCAAGCGGCGGTTCTTCGGCAATATCGTGGGCCATGCGAAGGGCGTGAGCGATCCCAGCTCGCTCAGCTCTTGGACTGCCGAGGCCTTTGACGAGGCGCTGGATTGGGACCGCATCCGGCAGTTTCGCAAGATGTGGGATGGGCCGCTCATCATCAAAGGGATCATCGACGCAAGGGATGCCCGCGAGGCGCTCAACGTGGGCGCGGATGCGATCATCGTGAGCAATCATGGCGGGCGGCAACTGGATGGCGCGCTGAGTGCTATCCGCGCCCTGCCCGAGATCATGGACGCCGTGGGCGACAAGATCGAGGTGCATCTCGATAGCGGCATCCGCTCGGGTCAGGACGTGCTCAAGGCCATCGCGATGGGGGCCAAAGGCACCTATATCGGGCGCGCTTTCGTCTATGGCCTTGGCGCTATGGGCGAGGCGGGCGTGACGAAGGCGCTGGAGGTGATCCACAAGGAGCTGGACGTGTCGATGGCGTTTTGCGGCCACCGGGATATCGCGGATGTAACCCGCGATATCCTGATGATCCCCAAAAACTTCTCGGGCGACTGGCAGTAGTTTCTATCCCAGCGCGGCGCGGACCTGCATCGCCACGGCCTGTCCGGACATGTGCGCGCCTGCAACTGTGGCCCACATGCCTTCCGACATCGCCTCGCCCGCGAACCAAAGACGGTCATCGACGGGGCGACGCATCGCATCGCGGGTCCACGCGCCCCCCGGCTCGGCCGAGGCATAGCCACCCATGGTCAGCGGGTCATTGGACCAATCGGTCACCGAAGACTTGACCAGCGCATCACGCACCTTTGACCCAAACGCTTTGGTGAGTTCCGAGAGGGTGAAGTCCAGCGCAGCCTCCTTGCCCGCATCAGCCATCTGCTTGGCGAAGGCGCCGCCCAGATCGCAATAGGTGATACCTGTGCCTGCGGCATCGACAAGTGCCGCAAACCCGTGGGGGACGCCGTCCACACTCTTGTCGATCTTGTAGGAATAATAGCCATCCTCACCGATCCCAAAGAAGTTCTCTTTGAACTGCAAAGCGACGTGATTGTAGTGGCCCATCGTCAGAAGCTGTATCGCCTCTTGCTTGTCGTCAGGCAGGGGCGGGTCAAACACGATCTTCTCGGCCTTGAGCACGCCCATCGACACGGTGCACACGACGGCGCAGGCCGTTATGGTGCCGCTGTCGGTCTCGACTTCCACGCCCGTGCCGCCAAAGCGGACGGCGCGGGCTGCGGTGTTCAGGGAAACGTCCACGCCTCGGGCGCTGTGCGCAAAAAGCGTGCCGAAGCCTTCGCGGCAATACGCATCCCCACCGCCTGCTCCGGTATACCAGTCGGAGCAGGAGAAATTGGCCAAGTCCTTGGCCATCTCATAGCCACCGACGAGGAAATTCACCGTCGGCTCCCACGCGCCCAGATCGGGTATGACAGAGGCTGGGGAAACGTCCTGACCCGCGGCCCCGGCCCGTTCGATCGCGCGGTTGGCCTGGGCATGGGCGGAGGAATAGGCGGTCTGCTCCTCAACCGTCGCCGGGCGGTCGCCCACGTACATCAGCTCCGCATCAGGCGCGCGGTAGACGTCAAAGCCGTTCGCCCGGCCATATGCCACGAACGGGTTTTGCGATTCGGTATGGAGCCAATGCGCACCCACATCATAGGGCACGCCGAACGTGTCAGTATCCGTATAGACCCGCCCGCCCACGCGCGGCCCTGCCTCGATCACCGTCACATCAAGCCCCGCCGCGCGCAAATCCCGCGCCGCGGCGATGCCCGCGGCCCCGGCGCCGATCACAACGACATCTGTTTGGGCGGCAAAGGCGCGCCCGGCAAAGAGCGGAGCGGCCAGAAGTGCGGCCCCGCCGGCCAATGCACTGCGGCGCGAGATGCGTGTCATAATCGTCTCCCTTGAAATCCATTGAATTATCATTCAGTCACACGCTTGCATCTTTTGATCAAATTTTCAACCAAAACAGGAGAGGGGTGGCTGCGACAAAGCGGAGCGGCCAGTCGCAAGGGCCGAATCCCCTTTCCAAGCGCGCCCTTTTGGCCTAAAGCGGCGACTTCACGCGGGGCCACAGCCTTGGAGGAGCCCCGCCCTTACATTTGGAGACTATCAATGGCTGGAGAAATTCCTGATCTTCACGCCCAGGAACGCACGGGGACGGGCAAGGGCGCCGCTCGTGCTGCACGCCGCGAAGGCATGGTTCCGGGTATCGTATTTGGGGGCGACACTGATCCGCTGCCCATCAACATTCCATTCAACGTTCTGTTCAAGCGCCTGAAGCAAGGGCGGTTCAAGTCCACGCTTTTCAACCTCAAGGTTGACGGCCATGACGACGTGCGCGTGATCTGCCGCGATGTGCAGCGCGATGTGGTGAAGGATCTTCCGACCCATCTCGACCTGATGCGCCTGCGCCGCACGACACAGATCAAGCTTTTCATCCCGATCTCCTTCGAGAACGAAGAGGATTGCCCCGCGATCCGCAAGGGTGGCACGATGACGACAATCCGTAGCGAAGTGGAAATGATCGTGACAGCCGGGGATATCCCTGACGCGCTGATCGTGGACCTGAGCAAGGTCGAAAATGTCGGCGATACAGTCACAATCTCGGATATCAACCTGCCCGAGGGCGCCAAGCTGGTCATCAACGACCGCGATTTCGTTATCTGCAACGTCTCGGCGCCATCGGCTCTGAAATCGGAAGATGATGACGCGGATGACGCAGTGGCAGAGGCCACAGAGGGCGATGCCGAAGCGGCGACCACCGAAGAATAAGACCCAGAGCATACAGCGCGTCTGCGCTGCACGTTTTGAAACGCGGCCCCCGGCAACAGGGGCCGCGTTTTTCGTTGGCCCCATGCGTGCAAACCGGACTGGAATCCACACGCCTTTGCGGGCAAAAGGGATCAGCACAATCCAAAGCGCAGAAACGAGGGCCCGATGCTGATCTTTGCAGGACTTGGAAATCCGGGTCCCAAATACGCCCGTAACCGGCACAATATCGGCTTTATGTGCGTGGACCGCATTGCCGAGGATCATGGCTTTGGTCCGTGGAAGGCGCGGTTTCAGGGACGCGTCTCCGAGGGGCGTCTGGGCGACGAGAAGGTGCTTCTTCTCAAGCCCGAGACCTTCATGAACCTTTCGGGGCAGGCCGTGGGCGAGGCGATGCGCTTTTACAAGGCCGAACCGGGAGATGTCACAGTCTTGCACGATGAGATTGATCTGGCCCCCGGCAAGGTCCGCGTGAAACAGGGCGGCGGGCATGCGGGCCACAATGGCCTGCGCTCCATTCATCAGCATATCGGGCCGGACTATGCCCGCGTGCGCCTCGGTGTGGGCCATCCCGGCCGCAAGGAGGCGGTGCCGGGATATGTGCTGCATGACTTCGCCAAAGCCGATGAGGTCTGGCTCGATGATGTGATCCGGGGCGTGAGCGATGGTGCGGCTTATCTAGCGGCAGGCGATGGCGGGCGTTTCCAGAACGCCGTGGCCCAGCGCACCGCGCCGCCGCGCTCGTCCAAAAGCGTGAAAACACCCGCACCAGCGCAGGAGCAGCCCCCCGAAGAAGACACCCGCAGCACGATGCAAAAGCTGCTTGATAAGTTCAAGTGACGCCCAGTGCGTCCATTGCCTGACACGCCAACTGCGCTAAGGTCATGCCCGCAAGGAAAGGATATCCCATGATCCGAAAAGACGAGGCGATTAACGTGCTGGGCGATGCGCTCGCCCCCTGTTCCGAGACGGACCCGGTGACGGGCTTTTTCCGCGATGGGCATTGCAACACATGCGTCGAGGATAATGGCAGCCACACCGTTTGCGCTCTGCTGACGGCTGAATTCCTGGCCTTCTCAAAATATGTCGGCAATGACCTCAGCACTCCACGGCCCGAATTTGGCTTTGCCGGTCTCAAGCCCGGTGATCAATGGTGCCTGTGCGCCGCGCGGTTTCTTCAGGCCCATGACGAAGGCTGCGCACCCAAAGTGCGCCTCGCCGCGACCCACAAACGCGCCCTGGACATCGTCCCGCTCAAAATCCTGGAAGAGCACGCCGAAACCTGACCGCACCTGTCGATGAAAACTTAATACGGTGTCAGGCCCGCGATCATACGGCTAAAGCCGGCCTGACCTTAGGCGTGCCAGACATCCTGCGTGACCTGTCAGAGCTGATCTTGAACTCATTGGCGGGCTTGGCCCAAAGAGTGCAATCTGGCGATCCCGGGAGGACTCGAACCCCCAACATCCTGATTAGAAGTCAGGTGCTCTATCCAGTTGAGCTACGGGACCCTAGACGCGCGACCTTTAAACAATAGGGCGGTCTTGAGCAAGGCTTTGAGCAGGTTGGAAAAACTACACGATTTTGCGCTCTGGTCGGTAATCCACCCGTTGTGCAGTGGCCCAAGATCCAATGACTTCGCGGGCATAGGCCGCATGGCATCGCATCCAGCCGCGGCCCCAAACCACATAGGACCCGGCTCGGTCTAAGCGCTATCTCGCAAAGTTGGACATTCGCTTGCCTGATCCAACCAATCTAAGCCGATCAAAGCTCTCGTCTTTTTCGCGAACGGCTTACGCGCAGTGCAATCTGAGGAGTTCGACTGTCACTTTCCTTTGAAAAGTGACGTTGGTGCGTTCGGAGAGACTCGTTATTTATCGATAAACCTAAGGAAAGTCTGAAAAACCTGCCGGTTTCCGTGTGATGTGGTAGGCTGCACTTGTTTTCTTTTATCTCTCTCCCGTCTGGGCGACCCTGATAGAAGTGGTGTTTCTGGGTAGAAGGCCAGGCTGGCACCGCGCGGTAAGTATCGCTCTGGGTTTGACGGGTGCCTGGATCGCTATCGGTTTAGACATTGGTCTACCTGTGCCTACACAGCTCGGCGACTGGTTTGGCCTGATCGGTGGCATGCTTGTTGCAGCAGGTGCTGCCAGAACCGAGATTGAGCAACCTGACGGCGTGTTTCCCTTGCTATTTGTTGTGTTTGTCTTCGCGTTTGCCGCCACCTTGTGGCAATATCCCATTCTAGCAAACTCGATTGGGTCCCGGCCGTCCTTACCTGTCGTGCTAGCCAGTCTGCCGCTTCTGCTCGGCCTTTCCTTGTTTTTTGTTCTTCCCACAACCGCTGTGATAATCTGGGCACCTGCAAGGATAGGGACTGGTGTCTTCGGTATCCTAATTCTTTCTGAATTGGTCGTGGGGGTGATCAGCGCTGGACTGCTGACGGATGAACCTTTTGGCTGGCGCGAGGTTAGCCCCACGAACCTTCCTGATAGCACGACCAACAGCCTGAATGATCTCGACCTGACTACCCCTATCTATCCAGTGCGAACTATGCGGCTTCATGTTCCTTGATGATCCGGTAAAGGCTTGCGCGGCTAATACCTACCTGCTCACACACCTTGGCCTTGGACATACCAGAGACTAGATCGAGACAGAAGTATCGACACCTTCAAGGAAGTCTTAGCCATGAAGAAGAAGACATCTCAGTATGAAGACAGACTTGGTCAGTTTATGTCCTTCAGGAAGAAATATCACTCAAGTACATACTGGTTATTCCATTACTAGGACGAGTTGAGATTTGCGGGAGAGAAGGTAGGATCAACCAACACCAGCATTTACCTACAACAGTCGAACCACGAATAGCACATCATGCGCCCCATCTAAACCCGCACACAACATATTGATTTAAATTCAGATCAATCAACAAAGCGCAGGGCCGTAGCAATCAATCTTTTCGCCAATAGTGAAAGATACCAACGATAGCATCGGGGATTTCTTCAGCAGCCTTGCCTAAGACCTCATCCAACTCCTCTTGCGGTATGCCTATCACTGAATTGCCACTGTCATCTAACATGTGCAGCATGATCGGGGTCGTCAGATGCCCATCAGAGCCGCTCTCGGTGAGCCTGAGCCATTCTTTTGGTCGAAGAGATACCGCTTGCATGAAGCCCTCACACCAATCCATTGCGATCACATGGCCTTCTTTTGCCTGCCAGAAGATGGGTTCAACAATCGGGATGCTAGACGCCAGCCCATGGGCAATACCCATGTACAAATCTGTTATGTCGTTCAGAACCCAATCAGGGACATCCTTAGGATCGCAGCCAAGCGCGACGGGCATCCATTCCTCTGACGGCACATCAACGGGAGAACATACGACGCCATGAACGAAGCCATCAAGGTCCGACAGCATCATGCAGTCCTCAGGGCTATCGTCTGAAGAAAGGTAAGCATCGAGTGCTGCTAAATCTATGTTGTCATCCATGCTGGATTTACCCCAATCGTCTCGGCATAGTCTCCATATGGAACAACCTCAAGACAAGTCCGATCTAGAAGATTTCGTCACGAACAGAATGCGCATGTCGCATATCTACCAACCTGTGATGCTAAAGATCCTGTTGGAAAACGGTGGTCAGGCATCGGTCGAGCAAATAGCCAAGGCGCTTCTCAGCCATGACCAATCTCAGGTGGAATACTACTCCATCAGAACCAAGACGATGGTAGGCAAAGTACTGACCAATAATGGTGTAGTTACCCCCATCAAAGATGGCACCAAGATCACCGGATACAGGCTCAATCAGGAAGACCTGACGGATGCCGAGAGAGCGTCCCTGAGTGCCATCTGCGACTCACGGCTATTGGGTAGCCACACACGTCCTCTATGAGCGGTTCCATGAGTACCAGCCGCTG
>CALGEH010000188.1 GCA_937881735.1 uncultured Shimia sp. | reverse complement strand
CCGCCGCCGCCTCGGGGCCCGCCAGCATCGCAAGCTCCATCGCGCCATATTCCGGGAAAACCAAAAGCTCCGCGCCCTGCCCCGCGGCCCCAGCCACCCAATCGGTGAGTTTTGCAGAAAACTCAGCCCAGTTTCTGACCGGGTCGAGCGGATAGGCAGCGGTTGCTATTTTCATGGGGTCCACCTCGTTAAAGCGCCACTCTAGCAAAGCGCGCGCCCGCGTCCAGAGCGCAGTCATGTGTCGCGCAAATACTCGAACCCATGCGCAGGACATGAAAAAGGCCCCCGCACAAATGCGCAGAGGCCCCATTCACTCCTCGGCGCTGCTTATTGCGGGATGCGCAACATCTGGCCGGGATAGATCTTGTCGGGATGGCTCAACATCGGCTTGTTGGCCTCGAAAATCTCGGTATAGCGCGCGCCATTGCCCAGCGTCTTTTCCGAAATCGCCCAGAGCGTGTCGCCCTTCTTGACCTCGTGCAGAAGCGGATCATCGCCGCCCGCGAGATCTTCTACCCGGGACACACCTTCGATATTGCCCACGGCGAGGATCACCTTCTCCTTCGCCTCCTGGCTGGTCGCCGTGCCGGAGACTTTGACAACCCCGTCCACCACGTCGATCTCAAGACCCTCGGCCTCAAGCCCCAGATCCGCCACTTCTTTCTTGAGCGCAGCCGCATCTGGCGCGCCGTCGCTGACTTTCTTGCCAGCACCGGTTAGAAAATTCCACAATCCCATGAGAAAACCCCCTCGTTATAGGAGCTTTGAGCCTGTGCCCATTCCCGGCCAATGCCAAGGGCGCATAGCGGGGAAAGCCTCAGGCCGCTTCCCCGTCGGTGAATTGCAGTCGCGCCAGCCGCGCATAAAGCCCGTCTTCGGCCACAAGGCTGTCATGGGTGCCCGTGGCGACGATCCGCCCGGCCTCCATCACCACGATGCGGTCGGCCTGCTTCACGGTCGCAAGGCGGTGCGCCACGATAATGGTGGTGCGCCCTTCCGAGAGGCGCGCGACGGCGGTCTGCACGGCGCGTTCGCTCTCGGCATCCAGCGCGCTGGTGGCCTCATCGAGCAACAAGACAGGCGCGTCGCGCAGGATGGCGCGGGCAATGGCGATCCGCTGCTTTTGCCCACCCGAGAGCATGACACCCCGCTCGCCCACGTCGCTCTCGTAACCCTTGGGCAGCGCCGCGATGAACTCATGTGCATTGGCCGCACGCGCAGCCTCCTCGACCTCGGCGTCCGTGGCGCCGATACGCCCGAAGCGGATGTTTTCACGCGCCGAGGTGGCAAAAATCACAGGGTCCTGTGGCACCAGAGCCAGCGCGCGGCGAAATACATCCCGACGCATCTCCGAAATCGGCACGCCGTCAAGTGTGATCTGTCCGGCATCCGGGTCATAAAACCGCTGGGTCAGCTGGAT
>CALGEH010000187.1 GCA_937881735.1 uncultured Shimia sp. | reverse complement strand
CAGCGCTGCAAACCGTAGGAGCGTTTCTGGTGATCGCCCTCGTGGTCACGCCGGGCGCGACGGCCTATCTGCTAACCGACCGTTTCCCGCGCCTTCTGGTCCTCAGCGTTTCCATCGGCGCTTGCACCTGTTTCCTCGGCGCCTATCTCAGCTTTTTCCTCGACGGGGCCACGGGTGGTATCATCGTCTGCCTGCAAACGCTGCTGTTTCTTACGGCGTTCTTTTTCGCGCCCAAACATGGCTACCTCGCCGCCCGCCGCCGCGCAGCCCAAGCGCTTGAGGCCCTGTGATGGAGACGCTGCTACAACCGTTCCAATTCGCCTTCATGCAGAACGCCTTTCTGATCATGGCGATCATCTCCGTGCCCACGGCGCTTTTGTCATGCTATCTTGTGCTGCGCAGTTGGTCCTTGATGGGTGACGCGATCAGCCATGCGGTGCTGCCGGGCATCGTCGTGGCCTATATCGTCGGTATCCCGCTCATTATCGGGGCATTCATCGCGGGCATGATCTGCGCGCTCTCCACAGGGTTTTTGTCGCAAAACAGCCGGGTGAAACAGGACACCGTGATGGGCGTGGTTT
Source organism: uncultured Shimia sp. (assembly GCA_937881735.1). Taxonomy (GTDB): domain Bacteria; phylum Pseudomonadota; class Alphaproteobacteria; order Rhodobacterales; family Rhodobacteraceae; genus Roseovarius. Next base: position 5,971 of record CALGEH010000187.1, on the reverse strand, counting down.
TCTCGGGCATGTTCGGTTTCGGGATCGTGCTCTACACCAAGATCACATCGGAGGTGCATCTCGATCACATCCTCTTTGGCAATATGCTGGGCGTGGGTGCGGAGGAGCTTTGGACCGCCTTTGGCGTGGCCGCGTTCACAGCCGCAATTATCATAACCAAAAGGCGTGATTTTCTGCTCCACGCCTTTGATCCCATTCAGGCGCAGGCGGTTGGGCTGCGCACGGGATGGCTGCATTACGGGCTCTTGTCGCTCATTTCGCTCACCATCGTATCGACGCTGGCGGCGGTGGGGATCATCCTGTCAATCGGGCTTTTGATTGCGCCGGGGGCGATTGCATTCCTGGTGACCAAGCGCTTTGAGCGGATGCTGCCCATCGCTGTGGGGGTCACGCTATTCTCCGGTATCGCGGGCGTCTACATCGCGTTTTTCCTCGACAGTTCGCCCGCGCCCACCGTGATCCTCGTGCTGACCGCGATCTTCATCGCAGCTTTTATCCGCGCGAACCTTCGCATCCGCGCGGCAGAGCGGCAGGCCTAGGCCCGCGCGCCCAAAGCTTCCTCAGCAACCTCGGGCTTGCGCAGCACAAGCCGCAACAGGGGCGGCACAGTCAGCAGCGTGAGGAACGCCGACATCGACAGCCCCCCCACCACCACGGCACCGAGACCACGGTAGAGCTCGGACCCTTCGCCGGGGAACACGATCAACGGCAGCATCCCCATAACGCTGGTCAGCGTAGACATGAAAATGGGCCGGATGCGGTTACGCGTCGCCTCCTCGATGGCGTCCACAGGGTCCATCCCCTCCTCACGCAAATGGTAAAGCGACTGGTGCACGATCAGGATGGCGTTGTTTACCACGATCCCCACGAGGATCACGAAACCGAGCAGCGTGAGCATGTCCAGAGGCTGCGTCTGATAGGTGTTGAGAAGCGCCAAGCCCCCCACACCACCCGCTGCCGCGACAGGCACGGAGATGAGGATGACGAGCGGCAGAACGAAGCTCTCAAAGAGGATCGCCATCACGAGGAACACAATCACAAGCGCCACGACAATGTTGATCTGAATGGCCGACCATGTCTGGCTCAGCTGATCCGCCGTGCCCGACACGGTGATGCGCACATCGGCAGGAAGGCCCTGCTCCTCCAGCACGGCAACCACGTCGCGCTCCAGAATTTCCACCGCCTCTTCCAGCGGCAGGGTGTCCGAGGGGCGCACTTCCAGCGTCACGGTTCTCAGCCTGTCACGGTGGCGGATTTCCGTGGGGCCCGCGGTCAGAACCACTTGGGCCAGCGCCGACACGGGCACGATCTGCCCCGAGGGGGTGACCACCGGGTAATTGCCAACATCCTGCGTGCGAGCGGCATCCGAAACGGACGGATCGCCCTTCAGCACCAGATCCACACGTTCCGCGCCCACGGTGATCTCAGCCACGCGCAGCCCGTCATTGAACGCATCTACCGTCGCGGCAAGGCCCGAGCTGTCCAGCCCCGCATCCGCAAGGCGCAAGCGGTCGGGGATCAGCCGCACCTCGGGCGCGCCAAGCTCCAGCCCCGGAATGGGGCGGAACTGGTGCCCCTCGGAGCGTGGCAGGATTTGGCTGACAATCCCCGCCGCCCGACCAGCGACGCCGAGGATCTCGTTGAGGTCCTGCCCCGAGACGTTCAGCTCAATTGCGCGCCCGCCACCCACGCCGCGCCCAAACAGCGAGGGCTGCGTCATGAAGCCGAACGTGCCCGGCTCGGCGAAAATGGGCCGGCTCAGCACCGGGATAAGCTCCGCCGCGCGCTGCCCGTCCATGGCTGCGGCACCCACGAAGGACGATCCCGGCAGGGCCACGAAGAAGAAGTTGGAGATAGTCGGGATGCCCTCTTCGGTCTCAAGCGCTGGGGCTGCCTCCCACAAGGGGGCGGCCACGGTCTCGATCCGGGTGGCGATGGTTTCGGTCGTCTCAAGGTTATAGCCCGGCGGCGGGATGAGCACACCAAAGACCAGATTGCGGTTCCCCTCGGGCAGGTATTCCAGACGCGGCAGGAACAAGATGCTCAGCGCCGCGGCCCCGCCCGCGATCACGCTGACCATCACGAGCCCCGCCGCGCGGTAGCGCACGGTGAGCCGCGTATAGGCCATGATCATCCCGTGAAAGCTGCGTGCGAAATGATCGACGCCCCAGATCCGCATCTTGGACTGCTCGCCCCCGGCCAGAAGGCGGCTGGCAAGCGCGGGGATGACCGTGACGGCCACCACCAGCGACAACATCACCGAGACAGAAATGGCCACGGCGATGTCGCGGAAAAGCTGCCCCGCCTCAAGCTGCATGATCAGGATCGGCACGAAAACGAGCACGGTGGTGAGGGCCGACACGAGGATCGCGCCCCAGACCTGACTGGCCCCCTTATAGGCGGCCTCGCGGCGGCTGAGCCCCTGTTCGCGCAGGCGGTAGATATTCTCAAGCACCACGATGGCCGCGTCCACGATCATGCCGACGGCAAAGGCGATACCCGCCAGCGAGATCACGTTGAGCGTGCGCCCGGTGAGGGCCATGACGACAAAAGTGGCCACGATGGAGACGGGAATGGCCAGTGACACGACCAATGTGGCGCGCAGGCTTCGCAGGAAGAGAAGCAGAATGATCGCCGCCAATATCCCCCCGATCCAGATATTCTGCGTCACCAGGTCAATCGCCCCGTCGATATAGATCGTCTCGTCGTAGACCTGTTCGAGGTTGAGCCTTTCGGCGGCGATGGGGCCCGCGCTCAGCTCAGCCAGAACGCCACGGATTTCCTCCATAACGCTGATCACATTCGCGCCCGCCTCGCGCACGATGTTGAAGGCCAGCCCCGGCTCGCCCTTGAAGCGCAGGCGCGTCGTGGCTTCCTGATAGGCGAAGGCCACCTCGGCCACATCTCCCACGCGCACCCGGCCAATGCCGCCCGTGCCCGCATCCGAGCGCAGCACGACCGAACGGATCGCATCAACCGTGTTCAGATTGCCCTCGGTGCGCACGACATAGCGCCGCTTACCCTCGTCCACATCGCCCGCCGAGATTGACACGTTCTCGGCGCGCAAGCGCTGCACCACTTGCGGCACAGTGATCCCGTAGAGCGAAAGCCTGCGCGGATCGACCACGACCTGAAGTTCGCGGGTGACGCCGCCAAAGACGTCGACGGCAGAGACACCTTCGATCCGTTCGATCCGGTCCTTAATGACATCCTCGACGAAATCACCGTAGCTGGGCATGGGCTTGGTGTTGCCCTCCATCGCCGTAAGAAGAACCCACGCGATAGGGCTGTCATCCGCGCCAGACGTGTTGAGCGAGGGCTCTGACGCCTCATCGGGATAGCCGCTCACACGGTCCAGACGGTTCGACACCAGCAGGAGAGACTGGCTCATATCCGTGCCGACGCCAAATTCCAGCGTCACTTCCGCCTTCCCGGTCTGGGAGCTGGAGGTCATGATTTCCAAACCGTCGAGACCGCGCAGCGCCTCTTCCTGTAGGTTGACGATCTCGCGCTCTACCTCCACCGGAGAGGCGCCGGGCCAGACTGTCTCGATCACCACGATGGGTTTGCGCACATCCGGTGCCAACTGAATGGGGATCCGTGTAAGCGCGATGAAGCCGAAAAGAATCGCCATGGCCACAAGGGCCATCACGGCCACGGGCCGATCAATCGCGTAGCGAATGAAATCCATCAGTTGCTCTCCTGTGGGGCGATGTCCTGACCGGGGCGCAGGCGTTCATTGCCACGCACAACCACCACATCGCCCTCAGCCAGACCGCTCAAAACCTCATAGCGATCGCCGATGGGCAGGCCGATCTGCACGAGGCGCGGCTGCGCCTTGCCTTCTTCGGCCACATAAACGGTCCAGCCGCCGGGCGCCTGCACAAGCGCATCTTTCGGCACCGACAGCATCTCGCGCGGCGCGCCCACGGGCACATCAACGGTCCAGCTTTGACCCACGGCTGCGTCGGGCAGCGCGCTCAGCCCCGGCGCGGAGAACCGGACCGCGCGGGTGCGTGTGCCGCGATCCTCAAGCGGCAGGAGCGCACGCAACTCAAGCTCAAGCTCCGAACCAAGTTCCGTGCGCGCCATCATCTTCTGCCCCGGCTCAAGCCCCGGCAGGTAGCGCGCGGGCACGCGCGCCTCGATTTCGAATGCGCTGATATCCAGAAGGCGCACAACCGGCGTGCCCGCACCGATAAATGCGCCGGGGATCGTATTCACCTCAAGCACCACGCCCGGGAAAGGGGCGGTGATCGTGCTGCGCTCCAGTTGGTAGCGCGCTTCGTCCAATTGTGCCTCGGCGCCTCGCTCACGGGCCTTTGCCTCGGCCAACTGTGCGCGGGCCTCCTGCACTTCGCCCTCAGCATCGTCGAACCGGCTCTGGCTGAACGCAGCGGATTCATTGAGCGCATTGATCCGCCCGAACGTGGTCATAGCGCGTGACAGACGCACCTCAGCCGTGGCGATGGACGACTCCGCCACCGCAATCTGCGCCTGCGATTGCACGAGGATGATCTGCAAAAGCTCATCATCAAGTTCGACCAGCGGATCGCCCGCCTCGACCCGGCTTCCGGCCAGCACATGCACCATCTCCACATTTCCCGCCACGCGGCTCGCCACCGCACCGTCGCGCGCGGTCGTGACCTCGGCAAAGACCGGCACAGTCTCGGAAAGCATTCGCGTCTCCACCACCTGAACTCCCACCATGGAAGGGCCGCCCTGCGCGAAGGCCGGTCCGGAGAAACACAGAATGCAAAGCAAAAGTGCAGCGAAGCGCATAAGGTTGATCCTTTTTCCTGGGGTTTACATAGCGCAGAAATGAGCGCGGCAAACCAGCCTGACTCGGTTCTGCACCCTGCCCATGTGCTTGGCAAGGGTGGCGGTTGCTCACATATGCGCAGGCGCTATGCTGCGGGCGCACAGCTTGAGAGGCACGAAAATGGATCTGACCCCTGACTGGGAATATGTGGCCGACCGGGTGATGGGCGGTGTCTCCACCGGGGGGATGGTTATTGAGACGGTCAAAGGCCGAAAGGCCGCCCGGCTGACCGGGCAGGTCTCGCTCGACAACAATGGTGGCTTTGTGCAGATGGCGTTCGATCTTGCCGGTGGGGCCGTGATGGACGCGAGCGGCTTTGCGGGCATCGAGATCGAGACCTGCGGCAATGGAGAGGCTTATGATTTGCGCCTGCGCACCGATCGGCTGACCCGGCCTTGGCAGAGCTTTCGTGCCGAATTTATCGCCCCGCCTGCGTGGCAGGTGATCCGCTTGCCCTTCGTGCAATTCGCGGCCCACCGGACGGATGCGATGTTCGATCCCGCCGGGCTGCGCCGGATCGGGGTGCTGGCCATCGGGCGTGTGTTCGAGGCGGATGTGGCCATTGCGCGGATCGCCCTTTACCCCTAGGGCGCGCCGCCTATCTCGGGGGTCATGAGCAGCCCGCCCTCCAAATCCCGCGCGATCACCGTGCCTGCCAGCCGCCTTGCCAGGCTCGGGCGGCTCGGGTCCATGACCGCCAGAGTTGCGGGGAACATGGCCATGGGATCGGTCGCGGAGCTGAGCCGGGGGCGGCGTCCCAAGATGCGCGATCTGCTGCTGACGCCCGGCAACATCACCCGCGTCACGGATCAGCTGGCTCAGATGCGCGGGGCCGCGATGAAGGTGGGGCAGCTTATCTCGATGGAGAGTGGGGATTTCCTACCGCCGGAGCTTTCGCAGATCATGACGCGCCTGCGCAACGACGCGCATTTCATGCCGTCGCCACAATTGCGCCGAGTCCTGAACGCCGCATGGGGCGAGGGCTGGCAACGGCAATTCAAGGGCTTCGACGTGCGCCCAATCGCGGCCGCCTCCATCGGGCAGGTCCACCGTGCGCAGACCCGCGATGGCCGCGATCTCGCGATCAAGGTGCAATACGAAGGCGTGGCGCGCAGCATCGACAGCGATGTGGCCAATGTGGGCGCGTTG
>CALGEH010000186.1 GCA_937881735.1 uncultured Shimia sp. | reverse complement strand
ACGAAGGCGGCGGCGGCGCGCTCGTCGGGTGGATCCGCGAGGTCGCCGCCGCCGTGCAACTGGGCGATTTCCCAGAGGTCGGCTCGCTTGAGGATGGCGGCATCTTTGCCCTACGCCTCGATGCTCTGATCGAGCCTGCCATACAGCCTTTTGAGGATGTGCGCGACGCGGTGCAGCAAGGCTGGACCACCGAGGCGATCACAAAGGCGCTGCGGGCCGAATCCGCCACGACCGTGACCGCGCTTGAAGGTGGTGCCAGCTTTGAGGATCAGGGCCTTGAGCCGCAAGTGACCGAGGCGCTCACGCGGCGCGGCTTCCAGCCCGGCACGCCGGTTTTGTTCATCGAGACGGTGTTCGGCCTTGAGCCCGGTGGCGTGGCCTTGCTTGAAGGCGAAGGCACGGGGCGTCTGTTCATCCTGCGCCTTGATGCGGTGCGCCCGCCCTCGCAGGACGACGCCGATCTGGTCCAACTCCGCCGCGCGCTTGCCGACGCCGCCGCCGCCGATCTGAGCCAGGATCTCTATCAGGCGCTGGCCAATGATATCCGGGCCCGCGCCGGGATCGAGATTGACCAACAAGCCCTCAACGCCGTGCATGCCAATTTCCGCTAGGCCCCGCCCGAGAAAGAGATTAATCCCTTGCACCTGACCCCCTCATTCGATGCGTTCGCCGCCGGGTTCAATGCCGGGCACTCTCAGGTGGTCTATACCCGCCTTGCCGCCGATCTCGACACGCCGGTCTCATTGATGCTGAAACTGACCAGTGCCGCTCCCGATGCGTTCGTGCTGGAATCGGTGACAGGCGGCGAGGTGCGGGGGCGCTATTCCATCATCGGGATGAAGCCGGATCTGATCTGGCAATGCCACGGCGACACCAGCCGGATCAACCGCGAGGCGCGCTATGACAGCGCAGCGTTTGAGGCGCAGCCCGGCGCGCCGCTCGACAATCTGCGCGCGCTGATTGGCGAAAGCCGGATTGATCTGCCCGAAGACCTGCCCGCCGCCTCTGCCGGGCTCTTTGGCTATCTTGGCTATGATATGATCCGTCTGGTGGAGCATCTGCCCGATGTGAACCCCGATCCCTTGGGCCTGCCCGATGCGGTGATGATGCGACCTTCGGTGGTGGCGGTTCTGGACGGTGTGAAGGGCGAAGTGATCGTGGTGGCCCCCGCATGGGCGCAGCCGGGCCTCTCGGCCAAGGCCGCCTATGCGCAGGCCGCCGAGCGTGTCATGGACGCTGTGCGCGATCTGGAGCGGGCCCTGCCGCAGGCCAGCCGCACGATGGGCGAGGCGCATGAGGACGCGCCACCAGTCTCAAACTTTACCAAGGACGCCTACAAAGCCGCCGTGGAGCGCGCCAAGGATTACATCCGCGCGGGCGATATCTTTCAGGTCGTGCCGTCCCAGCGCTGGACCCAGCCGTTTCGCCAGCCGCCCTTCTCGCTCTACCGCAGTTTGCGGCGCACCAACCCCTCACCTTTCATGTTCTATTTCAACTTCGGCGGGTTTCAGGTGATTGGCGCCAGCCCCGAAATCCTCGTCCGCGTGTTTGGGGATGAGGTCACGATCCGCCCCATTGCGGGCACCCGCCCTCGAGGGGCCACACCCGAGGAGGATCGCGCCTTTGAGGCCGATCTTCTGGCCGATCAAAAGGAGTTGGCCGAGCATCTCATGCTACTGGATCTGGGCCGCAACGACACCGGCCGCGTCAGCAAGATCGGCACGGTGCGCCCGACAGAGGAATTCATCATCGAGCGTTACAGCCACGTGATGCATATCGTGTCGAACGTGGTGGGCGAGTTGGCCGAAGATCAGGACGCGCTGTCGGCGCTGCTGGCGGGTCTGCCTGCGGGCACGGTGTCTGGCGCGCCCAAAGTCCGTGCGATGGAGATCATCGACGAGCTTGAGCCGGAAAAGCGCGGCGTCTATGGCGGCGGCGTGGGCTATTTTAGCGCGAATGGTGATATGGACGTCTGCATCGCACTGCGGACCGCCGTGGTGAAGGATGAAAACCTTTACATTCAAGCCGGTGGCGGCGTTGTATATGACAGCGACCCCGAGGCGGAATATATGGAAACAGTGCATAAATCGAACGCCATCCGCCGGGCTGCCGCCGATGCCGCGCGTTTTAGTGGCGGAGGCAACGGCTGAGCCGGAGTTGATCCGCATCAAAGATCGGAACGGGAATCACCTTTAGACAGGCGGTGTTCACTTGGAACGCCTCTTGGAAAGGACCCCTCTATGTTTCCCATGACACGTCTGATCGCCGCACCGGCCTTTGCCTTCGCACTCGCGCTCAGCCTGCCCACCGCCACCATTGCCAGCCCATTGATCGAAAGCTCGGTCGCCGCAGACAGCGTCTGGGAGAGCAAGCAAACCATACCCGCGCTCTATGTTACCGCCGCCGAGGCGGCGGAGGTTCTGGCCACGCGTGACGATATACTCCTCATTGACGTGCGCACCCCCGAAGAGACCATGCTGGTGGGTTACCCGGATGCGGCGGATGTGAATATTCCCTTTCTCCTGCTCGATCCCGATCACAAGCTGAATGAGAAAGGCTCTTATGTCATGGCGCCCAACCCGCGCTTCGCCGATGCGGTGCTGACCTATCTCGACGGACGCGCGCCTGCCGCTATCCTTGTGATGTGCCGCTCCGGCGGGCGCAGCGCCAAGGCGGTCGACGCTCTCGTCGCCACCGGGCTGGATGTGCCGCTCTATTCCGTTCTCGACGGGTTCGAGGGTGATAAAGACGCCGAAGGCCGCCGCAGCGTGAACGGCTGGAAGAATAACGGCGCGCCCTGGGGCACCAAGATCGCGGCCGGGTTCCTGCAAGGGGTGGACTAACCCCGGCGGGGCGTTGCATCAGGAGCCATGAGTAGGCTGATCCTTTTCAACAAACCCTACGGCGTGCTGTCGCAATTCACCGACAAGGGCACGGCGGGCAGTCCGCGCGCAACCCTGTCGGATTTCATCGACCTGCCCGGCGTCTACGCTGCCGGGCGGCTTGATCGCGATAGCGAGGGGCTGTTGCTTCTGACGGATGATGGCAAGCTTCAGGCCCGCATTGCTGACCCTAAGTTCAAAGCGCCCAAGACCTATCTGGTGCAGGTCGAAGGCCTACCCGATGCGACAGCCCTTGAGGCTCTGACGCGCGGTGTGACCCTTAAGGACGGACCCACACGGCCCGCGCAGGTCCGCCGGATCGATCCGCCCGACCTCTGGCCCCGCGACCCGCCCGTGCGCTTTCGCAAATCCGTGCCGGATATGTGGATTGAGGTGACCCTGACCGAGGGGCGCAACCGTCAGGTCCGGCGCATGACCGCCCATGTGGGACATCCCACGTTGCGCCTTGTGCGCTGGCGCATTGGGCAATGGTCTCTGGAAGACCTCGCCCCCGGCACATGGCGCGCGGCGTGAGCGCGCCTCAATACTTACCGATGGCCACTTTGCTCAGCATTTCCAGAACCTTGCCCGCGCCATCCACCGCGCGCAAATCAACGCTATAGCGGTTGCCCCTCCCACCCGAGCAGGGTGGCAGATAGCCGGGGCTAGCATATTTACCCTTGCCACGCGCCGCTTTGATCACCTGCGCACCCGCCGGAAGCTTGGCCGTCATCCCCGGCACCGCGGGAAGCTTGGCCGTGCTGCCGCTCACAGGATAGCCGATGCGCCCGTGGCCGCCGTTCTTGGACAGCGGCTGATAGCTCAGATCATTGAAATCGGCGATGATCCATTTGGTCCCCTGCGGGATGCCCGACACCAGCATCGGTGGCATGCTTCCGTTGCCACCATGGAGCTTGCATTGCTCGCCTGCGGGCACGCGCGCCCCGTCCCATCCGCCCGAAAGCTGCACGGACATTTCAGCCGTGGCCATCCCCGAACTCAAAAGCAGCGCCAAGGCTGCGGCTTTGATCTTCATTATAGCCTCTCCCGTTCTTGGGCCGCCACGCAACCCGTTCAATGTTTACTCGGTGCCAGTCGTCAAAACCGCCGAAATCGGTGCAAGGGCCACGCTGCTGGCGCGATCCTGAAGCCCCCAAAGCAGCAGCGCGCTGATCGTGTCCGCGCGCAAACGGCCCAGCATGATCACGCCGCCCTCGTCCCGGCTTGCCTTGAACGCCGCCTGATCCAGAAACCGCCGGATCACTTTCGCGTCCTGCCCGCTGCCGTCAAAATCGCGGAACACAGCGCCCACTGGCACCCCCTCACGCGCAATCAGCTTTTGCGCCGTGTCGAGCCCATTGGGAAACAGCACCAGCCCGTGCCCGCTCGCGTTCAGGATCGAGGCCAGTTGCTCGCTCACATCCCGGCCCGCTTGCAAGCCTGTGGTCGTGCCTTCCAGAACCGCAACTGCCTCGGGCACGGCGGCGAACACAGTCTGCAGAGTGACTTCCGTATCCACCGCCTGTGCGCCTGCGGGGAGGTCCGCCAGCGCCATCACCTCAAACCCTTTGTCGCGGTAGCTCTGCATCGCCTCGCGCGCGCCGGGGGCGACCGCATCCACAGCGAAAGTGAGCGGGTACGGAAAGCTCGCCAACGCGTCCACGCCAATGGGCGAGGACCCATCATCAATCAGGACAATCGACATGAGCGGCTTGCCCTCGGGATTGTCGAACGGCACGGCAAACGCCTCGATCGCAGGGCGCGGGACATCGCTTACTGTCTGCGCTTGCGCCGCGGCCTCGGGCGCGGCCTCGGGCTCCGGATCGCCTACGGCGGGCAGACGCCCGGTCTGCACATCTTCGGCAAGGTTGCCGATGGTGCTGGTATTCTCTTCCGGTGCGGGCGCTTGCTCGGGCGTGTCTAATGCCTCGGGGATCAGGGCTGCGATTTCTTCGTCGGCGCTCTGGGTCGCGGGGGTCTCGGCCTCTGGGGTCTCCACTTCAGTGGTTTCAGTCTCCGCCTCCGCCGGTGCGGCCTCCTCAGGCATCTGCTCGGCCGCGGGAAACGCCTCCGCCTCCGCCTCTGGCAAAGCGGGTTGCGCGGGCTCAGCCGAGATCGACAGATCTTCCTCCGCGCCCTGCTCCACCATCTCGGGTGCTGCCATCTCGGGGCTTTCTTCCTGCAGCACGATACCCGAATCCGACGCCGCATCCGGCGCACTCAGATCGGCCTGACCATCGCCCACGTCCGGCTGTGCGGCAGGAGCGGTCCCGCCCCCATCCAGAACCAGCGCATCAGGCTCCGGCGCGGTCACCGGGGCCACTTGGCCGGTCTGCATAGAACCGCTTTGCAAATCCGGCAGTTGCGCCGGGCTGTCGTCGCGACCTTGCGCAAACCCGCTGCCGGCAGGCACCTCCGGCAGCGCCGATGCAGGCGCGCCCCGATCCGGTGGCGGCGCGATCACCGATACCGCCCCCAAGCCCACACTCGACACAACCGTGCCAGCCAACAGACCTGCAATCAAACTGCGTGCCACGCGCCTCGCCCCTTCTTCTCTCAAGGCCCTGACGGCCCTTTTTCCACCCCTGCGCCCTTGACGGTCCGGCGCAAGCCTGAACAAGTATACCGCGACCGGGCCCTGTGCCTCCAGCCCCCAATCAATGTGAATGGCAAGATGCTGCTTTTGATCGATAACTATGACAGTTTTACCTACAATCTCGTGCATTACGTGGGCGAGCTTGGGGCCAATGTGGTCGTGCGCCGCAACGATGCGCTGAGCGTGGACGAGGCGATGGCGATGAAGCCCGCCGGTATCTTGCTCTCGCCCGGGCCTTGCGATCCCGATCAGGCGGGGATTTGCCTTGGCCTCACGAAGGCTGCGGCGGAGGCGAAAATCCCGCTTTTGGGGGTTTGTCTGGGCCATCAGACCATTGGGCAGGCCTTTGGCGGCACAGTGGTGCGCCACTCGGAGATCGTGCATGGCAAGATGGGCCAGATGCATCACGCGGGCAAAGGCGTGTTTGCGGGCCTGCCCTCGCCTTTTGAAGCCACGCGCTATCACAGCCTCGTGGTGGAGCGCGCGAGCCTGCCCGACGCACTTGAGGTCACGGCCGAGCTTGAGGATGGCACCATAATGGGCCTTCAGCACCGCAGCCTGCCCATCCACGGCGTGCAGTTTCACCCCGAATCAATTGCGTCCCAGCACGGCCACGCCCTGTTGAAGAATTTCCTCGATGTGATGGCAGTGCCAGCATGAGCGACCGGCTCAAACCCCTGATCGGCGCGGCCGCGGACCGTGCGCTGAGCCAATCCGAGGCGGAGGAGGCGTTTGGCATCCTCTTTGACGGCGAGGCCACGCCGAGCCAGATCGGCGGCTTCCTGATGGCGCTACGCACGCGCGGCGAGACGGTGGACGAATACGCCGCCGCCGCCGCTGTGATGCGCGCCAAATGCCTGCCTGTGCGCGCGCCGGAGGGGGCGATGGACATTGTCGGCACCGGGGGTGACGGCAAGGGCACACTGAACATCTCTACCGCCACAGCCTTCGTGGTGGCCGGCGCAGGTGTGCCGGTCGCCAAACACGGCAACCGCAACCTCAGCTCCAAATCCGGCGCGGCCGACGCCCTGACCCAGATGGGGATCAACGTGATGATCGGCCCAGATCTCGTTGAAAAGGCGCTTCAATCCGTCGGCATCGCCTTCATGATGGCGCCCATGCATCACCCGGCCATGGCCCATGTGGGCCCCGTGCGCGCCGAGCTTGGGACGCGCACGATCTTCAACATCCTCGGGCCGTTGACCAACCCCGCAGGCGTCAAACGCCAACTCACCGGCGCGTTTTCACGCGATATGATACGCCCCATGGCCGAGACGCTGGGCCGTTTGGGGTCCAAGCGCGCATGGCTCGTGCATGGCAGCGACGGCACCGATGAGCTTACGATCACCGGCGTCAGCTGGGTCGCGGCGCTGAACACCGATGGCAGCGTGACCGAGCATGAGCTGCACCCCGAGGAGGCGGGTTTGCCAGTGCATCCGTTCGAGGATATCCTTGGCGGGGCGCCTGCACATAACGCGGCGGCGTTTCGTGCCCTTTTGGACGGTGCACCCGGCGCTTATCGTGATGCTGTGCTGCTGAACGCCGCGGCAGCATTGGTGGTGGCCGAGGCCGCACCAGACCTCAAATCCGGGGCAGACATGGCCCGCACCAGCATCGACAGCGGCGCCGCGCGCGCCAAGATCGAGCAACTGGCCAAAATCACATCGGAGGCGACATGAGCACCCCCACCATTCTCGACAAGATCAAGGCCTACAAGCTGGAGGAGATCGCCGCGGACAAAGCCGCAGTGTCGCCCGAAGAAATGGACGCGCGCGCCGCAGACGCGTTGCCCGTGCGCCCCTTCAAAGACGCACTTCTGGCGGCGTCCAAGCAGGGCTATGGCCTGATCGCAGAGATCAAAAAGGCGAGCCCTTCCAAGGGCTTGATCCGCGAGGATTTCGACCCCACCACGCTGGCTGCCGCCTACGCCGAAGGCGGGGCCGTCTGCCTCAGCGTGCTCACCGACACGCCCAGTTTCCAAGGCGCGAAAGAATTTCTGACCCAAGCGCGCGAGGCCTGTGACCTGCCCATTCTGCGCAAGGATTTCATGTATGACACCTATCAGGTGGCCGAGGCCCGCAGTCTTGGCGCCGATTGCATCCTGATCATCATGGCCAGTGTGTCGGACGCCCAAGCGTTGGAGCTTGAGGAGGCCGCGAGCCAGTGGGGCATGGACGCTCTGATCGAGGTGCATAACCAGGAAGAGCTGGAACGCACAGGGCATCTTAAATCCGAAATGATTGGGATAAATAACCGCAATCTCAATACTTTCGAGGTCACTGTTGAGACGACGCGCACGCTAGCCCGAATGGTCCCGCCCGAGCGGATGATCATCAGCGAAAGCGGGCTGGAGCGGCGCGAGGATCTGGCCGATATCGCCCGTTACGGCGCGCGTTGCTTTCTGATCGGCGAGACATTGATGCGCGCCGAGGATGTGACCTTGGCCACGCGGATGCTCTTGTCGGACCCTCTGATGTCAGGGGGTATGTGATGGCGGGGCTCACGCATTTCGATGGCAAGGGTGACGCGCATATGGTCGATGTCTCCGGCAAGGCCGTCACAGACCGGGTGGCATCTGCGGCTTGCCACATTAAGATGGCGCCAGAAACCTTTGATATTATTTCCGAAGGGCGCGCCAAGAAGGGTGACGTTTTGAGCGTCGCACGCCTTGCCGGGATCATGGGCGCCAAGCGCACAGCAGATCTCATTCCGCTTTGCCATCCGCTGCCCATTGCCAAGGTCGCGGTGGAGTTGACCCTCGATCCAGACCTGCCCGGTGTGCAGATTGAGGCCACGGTCAAGACCACCGGCCAGACCGGGGTGGAGATGGAGGCGCTCACCGCCGCGTCCACAGCCGCGCTCACCGTCTATGACATGGCCAAGGCCGTGGACCGGGCGATGGAGATAGGCGGCTTGCGCGTGATCCTGAAAGATGGTGGAAAATCAGGGCGGTATAGCGCGGAATGATCTCCGTCGAGACAGCCCTTGCGCATCTCTTTGACCTCGTCGCACCCTTGCCCGCCGAGACGGTGCCGCTGACCGAGGCGGATGGTCGCGTCCTGGCCGTTCCAGTGACGGCGGGGCGGGATCAACCGCCCTTTGCGGCCTCGGCGATGGATGGTTATGCGGTGCACGGCACGCATGCCAAACCCGGCGCGAAATTCACCGTGATCGGCGAGGCGGCGGCGGGGCATAGGTTCCACGGCACGCCGGGCACATCCGAGACCGTGCGCATCTTCACCGGCGCGCCCCTGCCCGAGGGCTGCGACCGCGTGATCATCCAGGAGTATGTGACCCGCGAGGGCGATGTCATCACGCTGAACGAACCGCTCGATGCCGGGCCATACGTGCGTCCTTCGGGGGGGGATTTCACCCAAGGAACGCAATTTCCCGCGCCGCGCCGTCTCGGCCCCCATGACGTCGCCCTTCTGGCGGCGATGAACGCAGGGAACGTGCAGGTCACACGCCGCCCGAGCGTGGCCATTCTCGCCACGGGCGATGAGCTTGTCATGCCTGGAGAGACCCCCGGCCCGGATCAGATTATTGCCTCCAATTCACTGGGCCTCGCCGCGATGGTGCGCGCCGAGGGGGGCGAGGCGCGGCTCTTGCCGATTGCGCGCGATACGGAGGCCTCCCTGCAGGCGGCACTCGGTTTGGCACAGAGCGCGGATCTCATCGTGACCATCGGTGGCGCGTCTGTGGGCGATCATGATCTGGTCGGCAAGGTGGCGGGCGAGATGGGACTGGATCGCGCATTTTACAAGGTGGCGATGCGGCCGGGAAAACCGCTTATGGCGGGGCGGATCGGCGGGGCGGGGCTTTTGGGTCTCCCCGGCAATCCTGTCTCGGCCATGGTCTGCGGGCACGTGTTCTTGCGTCCGATGCTGCGTGTGATGTTGGGGCTTGGGGCCGCCCCTGCCCCAAAGCTCAGCGCGCCACTAGCGTGCGATTTGCCGCAAAACGGGCCGCGCGAGCATTACATGCGCGCTGTGCTGAGCGATGGCACGATCCGCCCCGCGCCACGTCAGGACAGCGCCCTTCTCAGCGTTCTGGCAGAGGCCAATTGCCTGATGATCCGCCCCGCCCGGCAAGGGCCGAAAGCTGCGGGCGTGGCGATGGACTACATCCTGCTCTGATGCGCACACCAAAAAGCGTTGACACAAAACGAGAACATGAATAGAACAAACCCTAACCACAATCATGGGAGGGTGCGGCATATGCTGACCAAAAAACAGCTCGATCTGCTTGAATTCATCAACAAATGCGTTCAGCGCGACGGCGTGCCGCCCAGTTTTGATGAAATGAAGGACGCGCTTGATCTGCGATCCAAATCCGGGATCCACCGGCTGATCACGGCGCTGGAGGAACGCGGGTTTATCCGGCGTCTCGCGCACCGCGCCCGCGCGCTCGAGATCGTAAAACTGCCCGAGGCGATGGGCGGCACGCCGGCCCATGGCTTCCACCCCCGTGTGATCGAAGGCGACCGGCCCATGGCGGGTCAGCCGGCCAATGCACAACCCGTCGAGGCGATCCACGCGATGGAGCTTCCGATGATGGGCCAGATCGCCGCCGGTGTGCCGATCGAGGCCATTCAGCATGCGTCGCATAACGTCGCTGTGCCCGGTGCGATGGTCGCAGGCCCCGGTGAGCATTACGCGCTGGAGGTGAAGGGCGATTCGATGATCGATGCCGGGATCAATGACGGCGATGTCGTGGTGATCCGCGAGACGCAGGTCGCGGATAATGGCGATATCGTCGTGGCCCTCGTCGAGGATCATGAGGCGACGCTCAAGCGGTTCTATCGCAGGGGCGACGCCATCGCGCTCGAAGCGGCCAACCCGGCCTACGAGACACGCGTTTTGCCCAGCGACAAGGTGAAGGTTCAGGGCAAGCTGGTCGGTCTGATCCGCACTTACTGAGCGCCGCGCGGCCCGGCCCGGTCGCGCCGCACCTCCCACGAATTCCAGAGCCGCGCGCCGGTCACATCGCGCGCGGTGATCACTTTAAGGCCCTCCGCCCCGTCATAAAGTGCCATCGCGCCAGTTTCGCGTAGGCTGGCCGGGCCAATCACAGTGCAGTCCAACCCCTCGGGCGGCGGATTGTTAAACACGAGAAACTCGGTTTTCGCACAATCGCTAAGCTCCGCGGCAGCCTTTTTTCCGCGAATGTTGCGGATCGTGACGCCCCCCAGGGCTGCCACCTCGGGCCAACGCGCGGCGGCGACGATCTGCTCGGCCTTGTCGCCATCATTCTCCAGCCATGTCATCGCAACGAAGCCACCCCCGCGCGGCGCGCTCAGCGCGCGACCCTCGGGCGTCATCACCCCGACCAACCCGCCTGTGTCTGCGATCAGAACATCGGGCCGCTCGGCCTGCGTCCCGAGGAGCATGGCAATGAGCGCAGGCACCGCCCCCAGAAGTCGCGCCCGACCCTGCCAAAGCACTATGAACAGCGCCCCCAAGACCAGCATCGGCAGCACCACAGGCCCGGGCGTGATCACCGTGCCGCGCGCGCCATCAAGGCCTGCGGTCCAATGCGCCACGGCCAATATCCAATCAAGTCCCAGCCCCATGATCCAAAGCCCAATCCAGTCGAGCCCCAGCGGCAAGAGACACACGGCCAGCACCGCCGCCGGCATGACCACAGACCCCATGAGCGGCACACTGGCGAGGTTGGCGATCAGGCCGTAATGGGCGAACCGGTTGAAATGCGCCGCCGCGATCGGGGCTGTTGCGATGCCTGCGACGAAGGACGAGATGAAAACCGCGGCCACCGGTTTCACCCATCTGGGCCCCGGTGGCAGGTTGTAATCGCGCATCATGGCAAACACGGCGATAAGCGCTGTTGTCGCGGCGAAGGACATCTGAAACCCCGGCCCCATCAGCGCCTCAGGCCGCAAAAAGAGCACGATCAGGGCCGCCAACGCCACCGCCCGCAAGGAAAACGCCCGCCGGTTCAGCATCACTGCCACCAGCACGACCGCGACCATGATGAACGCCCGCTCGGTCGCAATGGACCCGCCCGACAGGCCCAGATACATCGCCGCCACTATGAGTGCCAGCCCAGCCGCCCAAGGCTTGACCTGCACCCGCAGCGCCAGCCACGGGATCGCGGCGAAGCCATAGCGCAATGCCGCAAAGACAAACCCCGCGAGCAGCCCCATGTGAAGGCCCGAAATGGCCAGCAAATGCGCGAGATTGGATACGCGGGAAGCCGGGCCGCGTTGGGTGACCCATGCCGGATCGATCGCCCGTCATGATGGCTGCGGCAAAAGCCCCCGCCTCGCCTGAAAGATTGGTCTGCACCCGTTCAGAGAGCCACATGCGGATTGCGAACAACGGGCGTTTGCCATCTGGTGGCTCCAATGCCATGAGCGGCACGCGGGTATAGCCCACGCCGCCGATTTTCAGAAACCACGCATGGCGCTGAAAATCGAAGCCGCCGGGCTCGGTCGGGCCGCTGGGGGGCGACAGATGCGCGGTGGTCATGACCCGAGCGCCCGCGCGCGGGGCCGTCGTGCCGCCTTCCTTGCCATGCAGCGAAATCCGCACCCGTGTGGGCGTGCGACCGGGCCGCATATCGCGCAGCACCACCTGATCGAGCGTCACGCGCACCGCGTCCGATCCGGAGCGGTCGATATTCACCACGCGCCCCTCGACAGGGCCGTAGTAATGCCAGCCGAGCACAGGCCCCGACACGCTCTGCGCCCGCCATCCGCCCAGCACCACCCCCGCCGCGACAAGCGCCATGCCGATGAACACGGGGCCGAACGCCGCACCCGCCAACCGCGCCGCGATCAGGGCGAGAAGACCCGCCATTGCCACGCCGGATAGCGCCATCACCGAAGGCTCAAACCTCAGTGAGAAGAACAAACCGATGCCAAGCCCCACGCAGACAGGCGTCCACCCAAAGAGGTGCCCGCGCTGCACCAGCAGCGCCGTCGCCAAATGGCCCCACAGAGCCGACACTTGTTTCCCCTCCGGCCTCTGGTTAGACAGGCGTCAGCTTGCCCCAAACATCCTTACCGAAAGGTTAACGCGTCTTATGTCCGCCCCTGTCGTGACCCGTTTTGCCCCCTCGCCCACCGGCTATCTGCATATCGGCGGGGCGCGCACGGCGCTCTTCAATTATCTGTTCGCGCGGCGCCATGGTGGCACGTTCTTGTTGAGGATCGAGGATACGGACCGCGCCCGCTCGACCCCCGAGGCGACGCAAGCGATCCTTGAGGGCATGGAGTGGATGGGCCTCACACATGATGGTGAGGTCGTCAGCCAGTTTGCGCGCGCGCCCCGCCATGCGGAGGTGGCGCATGCTATGCTGACCGCGGGTGCTGGCTATAAGTGCTTTGCCACCCAAGAAGAAATCCAGACTTTCCGCGATACGGCCAAGGCCGACGGACGCAGCACGCTCTTCCGCAGTCCGTGGCGCGATGCGGACCCGGCGACCCACCCCGATGCGCCCTTTGTGGTCCGCATCAGGGCCCCGCGCGAGGGCAGCACGGTGATCCACGATGCGGTGCAGGGAGATGTGACCATCCGCAACGATCAGCTTGACGATATGGTCC
>CALGEH010000185.1 GCA_937881735.1 uncultured Shimia sp. | reverse complement strand
AGGATTGAACTCCCGACCTCGTCATTACCAATGACGCGCTCTACCACTGAGCTACCACAGCACGATTGGCCGGGTGAGTAATGCCTTCTCCTGCTTGGCGCAAGCCTAATCTGGACCTGCCCCGGCCCCTCATGTAGAGAAGCGTCATGGCACGCAAGGACCCTCCGAAAAAGCCTGCGAAGACGGGCGAGACACGCGAAGATCGGCTGAGCGCGGCGCTCAAGGCCAATCTCGCGCGGCGCAAGGCGCAGGCGCGTGCGCGCAGTGAGGGGCCAACGGACGGGGCCGGGCAGGATAACGAAGGGTAGCAGGCAATGGATTCGATCATCGTGACGGGCAACGGCCCGCTAAGCGGAAGCATACCGATTGCCGGGGCGAAAAATGCGTGTCTCACGCTGATGCCGGCCACGCTGTTGAGTGATGAGCCGCTGACGCTGACCAATGCGCCACGCCTGTCGGATATTCGCACCATGTCGGAGCTTCTGGGCTCGCTTGGCGCGGAAGTATCTACGCTTCAGGACGGTCAGGTTTTGGCGCTGTCGAGCCATAACCTCACTTCACAACGGGCAGACTATGACATCGTGCGCAAGATGCGGGCCTCGATCCTTGTGCTGGGGCCACTTCTTGCGCGGTTCGGTAATGCGGAGGTGTCGCTTCCCGGCGGCTGTGCGATTGGCGCGCGTCCGGTGGATTTGCACCTCAAGGCGCTGGAGGCGATGGGGGCGGAGCTTGAGCTGCGCGAGGGCTATGTGCATGCGCGCGCGCCCGGTGGTCTGAAGGGCGGTATCGTGGATTTCCCGCTGGTGTCCGTTGGTGCCACGGAGAACGCTTTGATGGCCGCGACGCTGGCCAAGGGCATGACGGTTCTCAACAATGCCGCGCGTGAGCCGGAGATTGTCGATCTGGCCCGTTGCCTGCGCAAGATGGGCGCGCAGATCGACGGCGAGGGCACCGGCACGATCACCATTCAGGGCGTGGAGCGTTTGAACGGCGCGACCCATCCAGTGGTGACCGACCGGATCGAGCTTGGCACCTATATGCTGGCCCCTGCGATCTGTGGCGGCGAAGTTGAGCTTCTGGGCGGGCGGATCGAGTTGCTGGCTGCGTTTTGCGAAAAGCTGGACGCCGCCGGGATCAGCGTCGAGGAGACGCCAAACGGTCTCAAGGTGGCGCGCAAGAATGGCCGCATCCGCGCCGTGGATGTGGCGACGGAGCCCTTTCCCGGCTTTCCCACCGATTTGCAGGCGCAGTTCATGGCGCTGATGTGCACCGCCGACGGGACCTCCGTGCTGGAGGAGAAGATTTTCGAGAACCGCTTCATGCATGCGCCCGAGCTGATGCGGATGGGTGCCAAGATCGACGTGCAGGGTGGTCATGCCACGGTCACGGGCGTGGAGCGCCTGAAGGGCGCGCCGGTCATGGCGACCGATCTGCGGGCGTCCGTGTCGCTGATCCTTGCGGGGCTGGCGGCGGAGGGCGAGACGATCGTGAACCGGGTCTATCACCTTGATCGCGGCTATGAGCGGGTGGAGGAAAAGCTGGGCAATGTGGGTGCCAGGATCGAACGGGTGAAGGGCGTATGAACGACGCACGATTTGAAGATGGAGGGGAGGCGCCGCTGAACCTCGGAGCGCTGGATTTGGATGACCTCAAGGTCATCTCCAGCCTTGCGCAGGATGCGGTCTTTCCCATCACCGAGATGTCGTGGCGTCCGTCTGAGCGGCGCTTTGCGCTTCTGCTGAACCGCTTTCGCTGGGAAGATGCCGCGCGCGAGCGGCACGGGGCGGAGCGTGTGCAGGCGCTTTTGGTCGTGAGCAACGTCCTCAATGTGGCCAGTCAGGGCATTGACCGGTCCGACCCGGATACGATCCTGTCGCTTCTGTCTGTCACGTTTGAGCCGGGCGAGGACGCTGCGGGCCATGTGATCCTGACGCTGGCGGGTGATGGCGCGATCCGGCTGAGCGTCGAGGCGCTTGAGGCCACGCTCAAGGATGTGACGCGCCCCTACCGCGCCCCTGCGGGCAAAGCGCCCGAACACCCCGAATAAAGAGGCGCTGCCATGCCCCGTTTCCTAGACCACGCCGCCCCGGGTTTCGAGCAGGCGTTCACCGCCCTTCTCAACGCCAAGCGAGAAGACAGCCCCGATGTGGATGCCGCCGTGGCGGGGATCATCGCGGATGTGCGCGCGCGCGGCGATACGGCTGTGATCGCGCTGACTGAGCAATATGACCGCATCACGCTCACGCCTCAGACGATGCGTTTGACCGCCGAGGAGGTGGGTCGGGCGGCGGGCGAGGTCCCTGGCGACGTGCGCGCCGCGCTTGAGACCGCTGCCGCCCGTATCCGCGCCTATCACGCGCGGCAAATGCCCGAGGATGCGGCGTGGGAGGATGAGACGGGCGCAAAGCTTGGCTGGCGCTGGACGCCTGTGGATGCGGCGGGACTCTATGTGCCCGGTGGCCTCGCGACCTATCCCAGCTCTGTCCTGATGAACGCGGTGCCGGCCAAGGTGGCGGGTGTCGGGCGGCTTGCGATGGTTGTGCCCACCCCCGGCGGCGCGCTCAACCCCGCCGTTCTGGCAGCCGCGCAAATTGCAGGCGTCGACGAGATCTACCGCATCGGTGGTGCGCAGGCCGTGGCCGCGCTGGCCTACGGGACCGAGACCATCGCCCCCGTGGACAAGATCACCGGACCCGGCAACGCCTATGTGGCCACCGCCAAACGGCGTGTCTTTGGTAAGGTGGGGATTGACATGATCGCGGGGCCCTCGGAAATCCTCGTGATCGCAGACGCCTCCAACGATCCTGACTGGATCGCGCTGGATATGCTCAGTCAGGCCGAACATGATGAGAGCGCGCAGGCGATCCTCATCACGGATGACGCGGGCTTTGGCCGCGCCGTGGCTTCCGCCATCGACAAACGACTGGAGACGCTGGAGCGGCGCGCGATTGCCGGGGCAAGCTGGCGGGACTATGGCGCAGTGATCACCGTGCCCAGCCTTGATATCGCGGCAGAGCTGTCGGACCGTATCGCGCCCGAGCATCTGGAGCTTTGCGTGGCTGACCCCGAAGCGCTCAGCGCCAAGATCACCCATGCAGGCGCGATCTTCTTGGGGCAGTGGACGCCCGAGGCCATCGGCGATTACGTCGGCGGGCCGAACCACGTGCTACCCACCGCCCGCTCGGCGCGTTTCTCCTCGGGCCTAGGTGTGCTTGATTTCCTCAAGCGCACCACGCTCACGCAGATGACGCCTGCCTCACTTGGGGCAATTGGCCCCGCGGCGGAAACCCTCGCGATCTCGGAGAGCCTTGAGGCGCATGGCCTTTCCGTGCGCGCGCGGCTCAATCGCCTGAACGACTGAGAGCATTGCCCCACACGTCTGCCCGCGCTACACGGAATTTTGCGACCCCAAGAGAGACCAAAGCCCATGTCCCGTATCACCCATATCGAACTTGACGACGCAAACCTGCCGCCCCCCACGCCCGAGATCGAGCAGGAGCGCAAAGTGGCGATGTTTGATCTGATGGAGGACAACACCTTCGCCCTGCCCAAACGCGACGACCGCGTCGTGCCTGATGGGCCCTACCGCTTGGGCCTTGCGATCCGCGAAAAGCGGTTGGTGTTTACCATTACCACCGAATCCGGCGATCCGGCGGCCGAGTTTCACCTATCGCTCAGTCCGTTTCGCCAGGTGGTGAAGGATTACTGGACCATCTGCGAGAGCTATTTCGACGCCGTCAAGAACATGCCCCCCAGCCAGATCGAGACGATAGATATGGCGCGGCGCGGCATCCACAACGAGGGTGCGCGCATCTTGGAGGAGCGCCTTGAGGGCAAGGCCGAGATCGACACCGATACCTCGCGACGTCTTTTCACGCTGATCTGCGTGCTGCATTTCGGCGGATAGGGTATGGACGCGGAGCTTCCCCAGTCGGTTTTGTTCTGCTGCGATCATAACGCCGTCCGCTCGCCGATGGCCGAGGGGATTATGAAACAGCTCTACGGCACGGACACCTATGTGCAATCGGCAGGCGTCAAAAGCGATCTGGATATTGATGGTTTCTCCATTTCCGTCTGTGAGGAAATCGGGGTGGAGCTTTCGCGCCACCGTGCGCGCAGCTTTGACGAGATGGAGGAATGGGGCGACGATCTCAGCTCTTTCGATCTGGTCGTTGCCCTCAGCCCCGCCAGCCAGCGCCGGGCGCTCGAGCTGACACGCGTCTTTCATCTCGAAGTGGTCTATTGGCCGATCATGGACCCCACAGGCCTCGGCGAGACACGTGAGGCCAAGCTCAACGCCTATCGCCAGACGCGCGACCAGATCCGCACCCATTTGATTGATCGTTGGGGCCCGCCCCGCGACGTCTGACCGACCCCCGCCCAAAACCTCTGAGGAGAGCACCATGACCGACACTGTGAAACGCTATTTCGATGCCTTCAACGCAGGCGATACCGCCGGAATGCTCGATTGCCTGTCAAATGATGTGGCCCATCATGTGAATGAGGGTAAAATTCGTAGCGGCAAGGAGGCGTTTTCCAAGTTTTGCGATCACATGACGCGTTGCTATCGCGAAAACCTCACCGATATGGTGATCTTCACCAACGAGGATGGCACGCGCGCCGCCGCTGAATACACCGTTAACGGCACCTATCTCGCAACGGATGAGGGCCTGCCGGAAGCCAAGGGTCAAACCTACAAGCTGCCCGCCGGGTCCTTCTTCACGCTGGAGGGGGGCAAAATCACTCGCGTCGTGACCTATTACAACCTCGCCGATTGGGCGCAGCAGGTTTCCTAATGCGGATTGCGCCTCTCACGGGTGCTGCGCTGGAAGACGCGCTGGAGGATGTGGCCCGCCTGCGGATCGAGGTGTTTCGCAGCTATCCTTATCTTTATGACGGCGATGTGGGCTACGAGACGCGCTATCTGCAAAGCTACCGCGATAATCCCGGCGCCATTCTGGTGGGTGCATGGGACGGTGGGCGCCTCGTGGGGGCCTCGACCGGCACGCCTCTGGAAGAGCATGCGGATGATTTCGCCGCCGCTTTCGACGACGTCGACATCGCGCTCACAGATATCTTCTACTGCGCCGAAAGTGTCCTTTTGCCCCAGTATCGCGGCCGTGGCATTGGTCATGCGTTCTTTGATCAGCGCGAGGCCCACGCCCGTGCTCTGGGTCGCAGCCATTCGGTGTTTTGTGGCGTGGTGCGCGCGCCGGGGCATCCGCTGCGCCCCGAAGGGTATCAGCCGCTCGACGGGTTCTGGCGCAAACGCGGCTACGCTCCGCTGGAGGGTGCCATCGCGCAATTCTCTTGGAAAGACATCGATCAGCCGACCGAGAGCGACCACCCTCTACAATTCTGGATGCGCGCTCTGAGTTGAGGGGGCCACCTGATTGCGGCCTTGATGTAATACCCTGAGCCACACGCAAAAAACTTAGCCTCCCACCGCGCGAGGGGGGTGGCCATACCGGGCGTGATTAAGTTATCCACAGGAGTGCCGGGGGGCGACAACAGGGACTATTGCGAATGATCCGCCTGATTGCCTCCGCCTTGTGCGTGCTTTTCCTGATTGATTCCGCCGCTATGGCCCAAGACCGTGTGCGCTTGGGGTACGGTCGGCTTGTGACCAATGATCTGATTGGTGACGGGCATGACCGTTGGCGCACTGCTTCTGTTGCGTCGAGCCGCGTGTGGGGTCCGGACTGGACCGGCAGCGCTCCCGGCGGCTTTGGCCAGCTTCTGGAGCTTCGCCTTGGGGCTGAGATCATCAGCCCGGAAAACATCGCCACGCCCGCCGCGGGGGACCGCCCCTATGCAGGCTCTATCTCAGTCGGGCTGCACACCCATTTTCAAACTGCTCTGGCCGAGTTCGCGCTGGGCGGGGATCTGGTCTTTACCGGGCCGCAAACGCAGCTCGACGATTTTCAGGACTTTGTGCACGACGCAATCGGTGGGCGCGATCTGAGCAGCGGCGTGCGCCGCAACCAGATCGGCAATGATCTGACCGGATTTTCCTTCATGATGGGCGCAGATATCGCCCATGTGGAAGACAGTGAATTCCTTACCGAGAGCGGCGGGTTCGAACTGAGCGATGCCCGCAGCCGCGTGCGGGCGGGGATGCATTACCAAAGCGCAGAAGGGCACCGCGCGTTTTATGGCCTGACCTGGCTGGATAAGGAATTCAAAGGCCAACAGGATAGCCAGATTGTGGGATCAGTGCGACTGCATATAAGTTTCTGAGCAAGTATTGCTTGACACGGGTTCCCAGAACCCACGGGTTTTGTTAACCTTTAATTAATAAGAAGACGAAAAGTCTTAAAACTGAGGCAGGAAATACAGGCATGAAAACGGGCTTTCGAGGCACGTTCGTCATCTCCTGGTCGCAGACGCAAGTGGACGGTTTCGTGCCGGATGCGATAGCGTCGATCGATGTTGGGGCCACTTGGTGCTGGAACGGGGAAGCCGTGCGGGTCGATGGCCCGGCGGAGCTTTTGCGACTTGAGAATACGGATGGAAATGGGGTGAGCCGCAAGCGCGCCGCAAAGATGGTGCGCAGGCTGGTTGGCGCCGCGATCAGCGGAACACGTGATCTGAGCCAGGTCGAGGTGGATGACCGCCTCCCAGACAGCAGCTTTGTGATCACTAACGGCGCCCAAACCTATACCGTGACGGTGATCGAGGTCGGAAATGGTGCGCCGCCGCTATTGATGTTCCTCGATGAAATCCCCCCACGCGACACCGAAATGTGGGTCGTGCATCATACGCTGGAAGGTCCTGAAATGGCCTCCACAGCTCCCGCAGCGGGTGGCGTGATCTGCTTCACCCCCGGCACACGGATCGAAACACCGGACGGCCCGCGCCTTGTCGAAGAGCTACGCGAAGGTGACCGGGTTCAGACCAAAGATAACGGCGCGGAAGAGATCCAATGGATCGGCAGCCGCCGCATGACGGGCGCGCGGCTCTTCGCGATGCCCAAACTTAGACCGATCCGCATACGGGCAGGCGCGCTGGGCGTGGAGCGTCCCGACGAGGAGTTACTTGTGTCGCCAGAGCACCGCATGCTGATTCAAGGTGACGTGGCGCGTGCACTCTTCAATACCCCGGAGGTGCTGGTTTCAGCCAAGGATCTGGTAAACTCGGGCACGATCCGCGTCGATCTGGCGCTGCGTGAGGTAACATATATACACCTCCTACTGCCCAAGCATCATATCCTTTGGGCCAATGGCGTGGAGACCGAGAGCTTCCATCCGGCAAGTGCTGCACTCTCAACGCTGGACGACACAGACCGAAAGCGCCTTATGGCCCGCTTCCCGGCGCTGGAGTTTGAGCCGCATACCTATGGTGGCTTTGCCCGCCGAAGCCTCAGCCCGCCAGAAGCCGCTATCCTCGCACACGAGGCGGCCTGATCCAGCAGAGCACACTGCGGTGCCCCCATTCTGTTTGCGTTCACGCCACGCAGGCACTGGGGATTTCACCCCCAGACCCCCGAGGATATTTATGGCAAGAAGATGAGCTTGGCCGTTCCTGGTTTCTTCTTGCTGAAAATATCCTCGCCGAAGGCATAAAAACTCTTTTTGCAGCCCGTTGACTCGGGAGTGGGGGCGCGTATAAGCGCTGTTTCATTGGTGTTGGTGGCCCTCGCAAGAGGTTGCCTGTCGGGAGCAATCCAAAGGACAACGCCCTTCCCGCCGCGAGGACGCCCGATAGGGCGGAGGAGCGGCCCTACAGAAGGAGATCAGCCGTGACCAAACGCACGTCTGCCAAGTACAAAATTGACCGCCGCATGGGCGAAAACATCTGGGGACGTCCGAAGTCTCCCGTCAATCGTCGTGAGTATGGCCCTGGCCAGCACGGTCAGCGGCGCAAGGCGAAAATCTCTGATTTTGGTATCCAGCTGCGCGCCAAACAAAAGCTCAAGGGCTATTACGGCGACCTGACCGAGAAACAGTTCAAGCGCGTCTACACCGAGGCCGCACGGGTCAAGGGCGACACCGGCGAGAACCTGATTGGCCTGCTGGAGCGTCGCTTGGACGCCGTTGTTTACCGCGCCAAATTTGTCGTCACTATGTTCGCAGCCCGTCAGTTCGTGAACCACGGCCATGTCAAAGTGAACGGCAAGCGCGTCAACATTCCATCCTACCGTGTGAAAGAGGGTGACGTGATCGAGGTGCGGGACCGCTCCAAGCAATTGGCTGTCCTTCTGGAAGCCGTGCAACTGGCTGAGCGCGATGTGCCCGATTACATTGATGCGGATCACGCCAAGATGGTGGCCACATTCGTGCGCACCCCGGGCCTCAGTGACGTGCCGTACCCGGTGATGATGGAGCCCAACCTCGTTATCGAATTCTACGCGCAGAACTAAGCCACGGCTTTTCTGCGGTATCGTGATGAGGGTCGCGGCGGGCAACTGCTGCGGCCCTTTTTCATTGGTGCTGGCCAAGGGCACGACCCAAAGCTAGAACCATATGTGTTTGAGGGAGAGGGATCATGTCGAAAATCACGCCTCAGCCGGGCATCATGGATATCGCGCTTTATCAGGGCGGGGCCTCGCATATCGCGGGCGTGACCAATGCCGTGAAGCTCAGCTCGAATGAGAATCCGTTCGGCCCCAGCGAGGCGGCCCGTGAGGCTTACCGCAAGGCCGGGTTCGATCTGCACCGGTATCCTTCGACCGATCATGCGGCGCTGCGCGCGGCCATTGCTGAAGTGCACAAACTGGACGCTGACCGCATCATTTGCGGGGCGGGCAGTGACGAGATTATTACCTTCCTTTGTCAGGCTTATGCCGGGCCAGGTGATGAGGTGATCCATACGGAGCATGGTTTTGCGATGTACCGGATCTGCACGCTTGCCGCCGGGGCCACCCCTGTGGAGGTGCCTGAGCGCGAGCGTATCACGGATGTCGATGCCATTCTCGCCGCCTGCACGGCGCGCACGAGGCTGGTCTTTATCGCCAACCCCAACAACCCGACCGGCACTATGGTGGGTGGGGCAGAGCTTGAGCGATTGGCAGCAGGTCTGCCTGAGCATGTTCTGTTGGTGCTCGACGGGGCCTATGCCGAATATGTCGAGGGCTATGACGGTGGCGCGCGGCTTGTTGATGCGCGCGAGAACGTGGTCATGACGCGGACCTTTTCCAAGCTTTACGGGCTGGGCGGTTTGCGCATCGGCTGGGGCTACGGCCCGGCCCATGTGATGGATGTATTGGCGCGGGTCCGCGGGCCGTTCAACCTCAGCCAGTCGGCGCTGGTGACTGCAGAGGCTGCGGTGCGCGACCGTGCCTGGGCTGATAAATGCCGCGAGGACAATACCCGGATGCGCGCGTGGCTGGCTGAGGCATTGGCCGAGCATGGCGTGCCCTCGGACACGTCCTGTGCCAATTTCATCCTTGCCCGCTTCGCGAATCAGGCCGAGGCGGAGGCCTGTGATGATTTTCTCAAGGCCGAAGGCCTGATCGTGCGGCGCGTGGGCGGATACAACCTGCCCAATTGTCTGCGCATCACGGTAGGCGACGAGCCGAGCTGCCGCCGCGTGGCCCATGCCGTTGGTCAATTCATGAAGGTTGCAAGGTGAGCGTGCTTTATGGGCGTGTGGCTCTGATCGGTCTGGGGTTGATCGCAGGCTCCATGGCCCTTGCCATGCGGCGCGGCGGCCTTGCAGGAGAGATTACAGGCTATGCCCGCTCATCCGAGACGCGCGATATCGCGCGCGAAATTGGTCTCGTGGACCGTGTCTATGACAGCGCAGCCGACGCGGCGGAGGGGGCTGACCTCGTAGTGCTGTGTGTGCCCATCGGCGTGATGGGGGGCGTGGCGGCGGAGATATCTGCCGTGCTCAAACCGGGTGCGACGGTGAGCGATGTGGGATCGGTCAAACGCGCGGTGATTGAGGCCGTGGCCCCGCATATCCCCGAAGGCGTCCATTTCGTGCCCGCACACCCGATGGCGGGGACCGAACATTCCGGCCCGCGCTCGGGCTTTGCCGAGCTGTTCGACAACCGCTGGTGTCTGATCGTGCCTGTAGAGGGCAGCGACCGGGCGGCCGTGGAGCGGCTTGAGGCGCTTTGGCGGGGGCTGGGCTCCAACACCGAGGAGATGGACGCGGATCACCACGATCTGGTCTGCGCCGTCACCAGCCACGCGCCGCATCTGATTGCCTATACGATGGTGGGTGTGGCCGACGATATGCGCCGGGTGACCGATAGCGAGGTCATCAAATTCTCCGCCGCGGGCTTTCGCGATTTCACCCGGATTGCCGCCAGTGATCCAACCATGTGGCGCGATGTTTTTTTGTCGAACAAGGACGCCACGCTGGAGGTTCTGGGCCGCTTTACCGAAGAGCTTTTCGCCCTCCAACGCGCCATTCGCACCGGGGATGGCGAGCATCTGCACCAATATTTCACCCGCACGCGAGCGATCCGCCGCGAGATTGTAGAGGCGGGTCAGGATACGGACGCGCCGGATTTTGGCCGGGGCGCGCGCAAATGAAACGGCTCTTGGCCCTCGCGCTTTGCCTCTCGGGCGAATGGGCGGCGGCGCAGGCGCCTGATACGTCCCTGCGCCCTGTGGCGCGACCTGGCTCTGTCCAAGATGTGGCAGCACCCGTTCAGCAGCAGGCTGACCTAGAGGGTGCCCAGACGCGCCAAAGCGCATCGCGTGTGGGCGAGCGGCCCGTGACATCGACGCTTGCGCGTGAGGATGGTGCCGAGCGGCGTGGGCTTTTTTCGTCGCTCCGCCCGCTTTTGCGCCCCCGCGCGGTGGGTGAAAAGGGCACTGCCGCGCAAAACCTCAAGGCGCGGGGTGCGGTTTGTGGTGATCCGGCCATTCAGGGCGAACTGGTCGGCGCTGTGCCGGGAAAGATTAAGGGCTGTGGTGTGATCAAGGCGGTGAAGGTGCGGGAGGTCAGCGGGATTTCCCTGAGCCAACATGCAGTCATGGATTGCGTGACCGCAAAGGCGCTCAAGACCTGGATCAACAAGGGCGTGAAGCCTGCGGTGGGCAATGCGGGCGGCGGCGTGAAGGGGCTACGGGTCGCGGCGCATTACGCATGCCGCACGCGCAACAACAAACCTGGGGCGAAAATTTCCGAGCATGGCAAGGGCCGCGCGATAGACATCTCGGCCATTCAGCTCCGTGACGTTTCGGAGCTATCGGTCGCACGTCACTGGCGCACGGCGCAGCGTGGCCGGATGCTCAAGCAGATGCACAAGGCTGCCTGTGGGCCGTTTGGCACGGTGCTTGGCCCCGATGGGGACCGCTATCATCAGGATCACTTCCACTTTGATACCGCCCGCCATCGCGGTGGGTCGTTCTGCCGCTAACGCAGACGCAACACCGGCGCAGGCCCGATAGGCACCGGCCCGAGCCAGATGCGCCCGGAGCGAAAATCAAGTGGGATATCAAGGCTCGACGGATTGCCAGACAGCCCCGCCATCAGGCCCAGAGCGCTTTCCATTGGCCCGGCAAGATTTTCGGGGAGCGCGCCCGACGCCCGGCCCAACGCCAGCATTTCGCGCCAGTTCTCCGCCTTGATCGTCAGGCTACCCTCGGGCAGCCCGCGCGCGTCAATGATGACCGAGCCAGCCGCCTGAAGCGAGAGTTGCCCCCAGCGCGCTTGGGCCAGCTTCAGCGTGATCTCGCGCGGCTGGGGCCGGGCGACCTCGATCGCGTTGCGGTCCCATGGGCGGTCAAAAACTACGGTGAAATCGGCGGTGAGCGTCTCCAGCGTCTCTGGCAGGCTGCCGCCCTGATCGACACGCTCCAGCCAGCCCGCGGCGGGGGCCAACCCGTCGGCGCGCAGGCCCATGTGGTAATGCGCATCGGCATCCGCAGGCACACGCTCGGCGGCCAGTGTCACGGCGTCTGCGCCCAAGGGTGCGCCGCCTGCCACAGGCGCGATGCTGAGCCCGGACGCCGTCAGCGTCGCACGATCAAGCGTGAGCCCGGTGTTGGCCGCCAATACCATCGAGGCGCGCATATCCTCGGAGCGGAGTGTAAATTTCTCCTCGGGCGTGGCCACTTGCTGTGCGTTCGGCCAGACGGCGATCACGTGATTGGGCTGATAGCTGAGCGCGAGGATCTGAAAGGTTGGTGCCTCCCACGCGAGACCCGTGCCCGGATCGGCAAGCGATATGTCGGTGAAATTGGCATCGAACCGGTTGGGAAAACCACCCACGGCAATCTCCTCATATTCCGCCTGCCATCCTTCGGCGCGGCGCTCCTCGAACCATGTGGCAAAGCCGGTCTCGGCGGCGCGCGCCCCGATAAACCAGTACCCGACCCACGCCACCGCCGCCAAAAGCACGATTGCCAGTATTGCCCGCATGATCTGTCCTCTTTTCGTGCTCTTTGAGATAGTGTTTATAGGGCCTGATCGTGAGAGGAACAGAAAAATGACGATGTGGGTGTTTGGCTATGGATCGCTGGTGTGGAACCCCGGTTTTGACGTGGCAGAGCAACGTCTCGCCACGCTTGAGGGCTATGCGCGCAGCTTTTGCATGCGCTCGGTCCATCATCGCGGCACCCATGACAATCCGGGTTTGGTCCTCGCGCTGGATGCGGCGGCCGGGGCATCTTGCCAAGGTGTCGCCATGGCGGTGCGGGGTGGGCAGGAGGCGGAGGTGCTGGAGTATCTGCGCGCGCGCGAGCTGATCTCCTCGGCCTATGTGGAGCGGGATCTGGAGGTGCGCCTTCAGGGCGGAGAGATCGCGCAGGCCGTGACGTATGTGATTGATACAGCCCATGTGCAATATTGCGGCGGCATGCCCCTTGAGACGCAGGCCGAGATCATTGCGGCGGCCCATGGCGGGCGTGGGCCGAATACCGAATATCTCTACAACACCGCCGAACATCTGGCAGAACTTGGCATCGCGGATGCCGATCTGGAATGGCTGGCGCGGCGCGTGCGGGCGCTGGCTGCATAAACCCTTGGCGTGGCGGCGCGGTATCGCGTAGGCTGCGGGCAACAAAACAGTGTCGGGAGCGTCCGAATGGACCAGCCGGACCGCGAGGTCGAGCCTA
>CALGEH010000184.1 GCA_937881735.1 uncultured Shimia sp. | reverse complement strand
GGGGACGTTGACGCCCACCGATTTGGCAAAGGCGCGCGTCCACTGTCCGCAGCAGGCGATGACCACAGGGGTGGTGATGGTGCCCTTGTCGGTTTCCACGCCTTTGATCACGCCCTTCTCGACGATCACGCGGGTCACTTTGGTGTCTTCAAAAATCCGCGCGCCGCTTTGCCGGGCGCCTTTGGCCAGCGACACGGTGATGTCCGAGGGGTTCGCTTGCCCGTCCGTGGGCAGGAAGGCCGCGCCGATGACGTCATCCACCTGCATCAGCGGCCAGAGCTTTTGCGCCTCAGACGGGGTCATGAGCTCCATCTCCAGCCCGAAGGAATGTGCGGTTGTCGCCTGACGCTTTACTTCGGTCCAGCGTTCCTCGTTACAGGCCAGCCGGAGCCCGCCATTCATTTTCCAGCCCGTGACTTGGCCCGTCTCGGCCTCCAATGTTTTGTAAAGCTCGACCGAATAGCCCAGAAGCTGAGTGATCCCGGCGGAGGAGCGCAGCTGTCCCACGAGGCCTGCCGCGTGGAATGTCGTGCCGGATGTGAGCTTCTTGCGCTCCAGCAAAACGACGTCCCAGCCGAGCTTTGCGAGGTGGTAAGCGGTGGAACAGCCGACGATGCCGCCGCCGACGATGACGGCCTGCGCTTGGGTGGGGAAATCGCTCATGTGGGGGATCCTTGGGCGGTAAAGGCGGCATAGGCCGCGCCGTATCGGGAGAGGTTTTTGTCGGTGTAATCGGCGTAGTCGAAATCGACCGTGGAGGTTAGCTCGGAGATCATCGACCACATCGTCTCGCGCAGGAGCGACGCGCATTTCATCGCCGTATAGCTGTGCCAAAGCGCGGGCGAGGCCGGTGCGCCGTAGTAACGCTCCAGCATCGCCTCTTCGGCAGGGCGCTCCAGCGCGCAGTTGCTGGCCAAACCGCCCAGATCAAAGAGTGGCGAGTTGAAGCCGCCATATTCCCAGTCGATCACCCAGAGCCTGTCCGGCGCGCGCAGGATATTGGCGGGCAGAAGGTCGTTATGGCCCAGAACCAGATCGACAGGCCCGACGGCGCGCTCCAGCGTATCGGCCTGCTCAAGCAAGTTGGGCAGGGCGGGGATATGACGCGAGCCCTTTGCGCGCAAGGTGGCTGCGTAATCGCGCAGGATGTGGAACACCCAAAAGCTGAGGATTGGGCCGCGCAAGTGCCCCGGCATTCTGCGGTGGATGTCTGCGATGAGGTCCGTGGCGGCCATGAGCGTGGTTGCGTCATGCAGATCGTCCTCGCCCAGAGCCTTGCTCTCGATGAACTCCAGCACCAGCACGCCGGGCTCGGAGTGGTGAACGGCGGGCGAGAGGCCTGCCGCCTCGGCCGCGCGGCCCAGCGACAACTCGTGCCAGCGCAGGATGCCGTGCTCGGGAATATCCGCGCCGAGGCGCACGACGTAATCGCGGCCCTGATCGCGCAGGCGAATGTTGTGGTTGGTGATGCCGCCCTCAAGCGCGGCTGCGGCCTCGGGCGCGCTCCAGCAGGGCAGGGCGCAGGCGATTTTCAGAGCCTCGTCAGCGGTCATGGCAGTCCCCGGTTCATGGCCTCTCCCCTATGTTTGAACCGCAGGTTCCCACGTTTTGCAACATATTTTGTGGAATTATGTTGGTTTTGGTCTGCGTATAGGGCAGATTGCCAAAAAGAACGCAGAAAACTCTGATGAGAAAGAGCCACGAAAACTGATGAACATCGCCCTTCCGAACCACCGCCAACAAGAGATTCTCGACGTGTTGCGCCGCGCGGGTGGTAGCCTTCGGGTGGGGCGTCTGGCGGATGAGCTTGGCGTGTCCGAGGAGACGGTACGGCGCAATCTCAAGCGTCTGGCGGATGCGGGGCAGGTCGAGAAGATGCATGGCGGCGCGCGGCTTGCGGCCTCCGAGGGTGAGGGCGATTTTAACCAGCGTCTTGCCCGCGCGCCCGAGGCCAAACAGCGGATCGCGCGCCATGTGGCGAGCAAGCTGCGGGACGGGGCGTCGCTTTTCCTCGATGTGGGCAGCACGACCGCCTATATCGCGGATGCGCTGCGCGATCATGCGGGGCTGATGGTGGTCACCAATTCGGTGACGGTGGCGTTCAAGCTGGCCACGCGCAACGGCAATCAGGTCTATATGGCGGCGGGCGCGCTCAGGGCCCATGATGGCGGCGCGTTCGGGGCCGAGGCGATGCGCTTTGCCGAGAATTTCAAGACCGATCTGGCGATCCTGTCGACCGCCGGGGTGACAGCGAAGGACGGCTTTATGCTGCATGATCTGGAAGAGGCGAATTTCTGTCGGGCCGTTTTGGCCAACACTGGTGCGGTTTGGGTCGCGGCGGATGCGAGCAAGCTGGGCCGCGCCGCGCCCATCACTGTTTGCCCGCCGGACCGTGTGGATTTGCTCATCACTGATGCAACGCCGCCGGAGGACTTGGCGTACGCTGCGCGCAGTTGGAGTGTGGCGATCGAGGTGGCGGCATGAGTGCGGATCTGGCACGGATCGCCGCACGCATCACCGAAGACGCGAGCGCCATCCCGATGCAGTATTTTCGCCAGGGCGCGCTGGGGATTGAGGCCAAGGCCGACGAAAGCCCCGTGACCGTGGCCGACCGCGCGACGGAGGAGGCGATCCGCACCGCGCTGACCAAGGCGTTTCCGGATCACGGGGTATTTGGCGAGGAGTTTGGCGTCACAGGCTCTTTGGAGGGCCCCGCGTGGATCATTGATCCGATTGATGGCACACGGTTTTTCCTCTCGGGCTATCCGGCGTTCGGAATGTTATTGGGCCATTTGCAAGACGGCGTGCCGC
>CALGEH010000183.1 GCA_937881735.1 uncultured Shimia sp. | reverse complement strand
GCATGTGCTGATGCTTCCTTACACGCGCCCCACCACCGGCTCAAGCGCGACAGAACCGCGCCCTCATCACTTCTTCTGCATTGTTGACTGGACGCATCACCCAACGCCCGCTAAATAACCGCTTGTTAGGGCTCTGATCGTAGAGCGAGTCCGAAATCAATTGCGACCGGGGTCTCTGATGACCCCCGTGAAATGGAGTAAATCTCGTGTCCCACGCAGATGACAACGAAGGCACCCGGAGGGATTTCCTCTATTATGCCACCGCCGGCGCTGGCGCCGTAGCAACCGGGGCGGCCGTTTGGCCTCTCGTGAACCAGATGAATCCATCAGCAGATGTTCAGGCCCTGAGCTCGATCCGCGTTGATATCAGCGGTGTCGAGCCGGGCACGCAGATTGCGGTGAAATGGCTGGGCAAGCCCGTGTTCATCCGCCGCCGCACCCAGGCAGAGATCGACGACGCGAACGCGGTCGACGTGTCTACGCTGCCTGACCCCTTTGCGCGCAACGCCAATATCGAAGAAGGCAGCTCCGCTATTGACATCAACCGCACGATGGTTCCGCCAGAAGGTTCTGAGGATGGCGCGGAAGAGTGGCTCGTGATGATGGGCGTTTGCACGCATTTCGGCTGCGTCCCTCTTGGCGACGGTGCGGGCGAATTCGGCGGGTGGTTTTGCCCCTGCCACGGATCGCACTACGATACAGCAGGGCGGATCCGTAAAGGCCCCGCCCCCGAAAACCTGCCGGTTCCCCCGGCCGTATTCGTCGACGCGACGACGATCAAATTGGGATAAGGACAGAGATAATGGGTGGAATTCCACACGATTCTTACGAGCCAAAGTCAGGTGGCGAAAAGTGGCTTTATCGCCGCCTTCCGATTGTCGGGCTGGCATATGACACATTGATGTTGCCCACTCCCAAGAACCTCAACTGGATGTGGATCTGGGGCATCGTCCTGACCTTCTGTCTGGCACTTCAAATCATTACCGGCGTTGTTCTGGCCATGCACTATACACCGCATGTGGATTACGCATTTGCCTCGGTTGAGCATATCATGCGCAACGTGAATGGCGGGCATTTCCTGCGATACCTGCACCAGAACGGCGCGTCGCTCTTCTTCGTCGCGGTTTATGCGCATATTTTCCGGGGGCTGTATTACGGCTCATACAAATCCCCGCGCGAGATCACATGGATCATCGGCATGCTCATCTATCTTTTGATGATGGGCACGGCCTTCATGGGCTATGTTCTGCCTTGGGGTCAGATGTCCTTCTGGGGCGCGACCGTCATCACCGGCCTCTTTGGTGCCATCCCCTTCATTGGTGAGGCGATCCAGACATGGCTCTTGGGCGGACCTGCGGTGGATAACGCTACGCTGAACCGCTTCTTCAGCCTGCACTACCTCTTGCCCTTCGTGATCGCGGCACTGGTTGCCGTGCATATCTGGGCCTTCCACACGACGGGCAACAATAACCCGACCGGGGTCGAAGTGCGCCGCACCTCGAAAGCCGAAGCGGAAAAGGACACTGTTCCCTTCTGGCCCTATTTCGTGATCAAGGATCTCTTTGGGCTTGCGGTCATTCTCGCGGTGTTCTTCGCCGTGGTCGGCTTCATGCCCAACTTCCTGGGCCACCCCGATAACTACATTGAGGCGAACGCGCTGGCGACACCTGCACACATCGTGCCCGAATGGTACTTCCTGCCCTTCTACGCGATCCTGCGGGCCTTCACTGACGAAGTGTGGGCCGTGCAATTCGTGGGCTTCATCACCGGTGGTCTCATCGATGCGAAGTTCTTCGGGGTTCTGGCGATGTTTGGCTCGATCGCCGTGATGGCACTGGCTCCGTGGCTGGACACATCTTCGGTGCGCTCCGGTCGTTACCGTCCGATGTTCAAGTGGTGGTTCTGGATCTTTGTGGTGAACTTCTTTGTGTTGATGTGGGTGGGTGCAATGCCCGCGGAAGAGCCATACAACACCGTTTCGTTGATCGCCTCGACCTACTGGTTTGCCTACTTCCTCGTCATCCTGCCCCTCTTGGGCGTGATCGAGAAACCACTGGCGCAGCCGGAGACCATCGAAGAGGACTTCGTGTCCCATTACCCTGCCAAAACTGGTGGCGCGCAATCCGCTGCCACCCCGGCAGAATGAGAGGACCAAATCACATGTTTAAGAAACTAGGCACTGCCGCCGTCACCGCCCTGGCCCTTTCGGCCGGGCCGGTACTGGCTGCTGGCGCGGCATATAATGTCGAGAATGTCGACTTCTCGTTCGACGGTCCTTTCGGCAAATATGACCCGATCCAGCTTCAACGCGGCCTGAAGGTCTATACGGAGGTTTGCGCCTCCTGCCATGGCCTCAAGCACGTTCCGATCCGCACATTGCACGACAAGGGTGGCCCCGAGCTTCCCGAGGATCAGGTACGGGCCTATGCGGAGCTTTACGAGGTTTTTGATCCTGAGATTGACGATTTCCGCGCCGCACGTCCAACGGATCACTTCCCGGAGTCGATGCTGGAAAACGCGCCTGACCTGTCGCTGATGGCGAAAAAGCGCGCGGGCTTCAGCGGCCCTTACGGTTTGGGCATCAACCAACTCGTCAACGGCATCGGTGGGGCTGAGTATGTCTACTCGTTGCTTGTGCACTTCGAGGATCCACCGGCCTGTGCGCCCGAGGATTTCCCGGGTAGCTATAACAAGACTTTCGCCAATGGTGGATACCCAGAAAGCTGCAAGGACGAGAACGGCCATAAGACTGTCAAAGGCAGCTGGATCGCCATGTCCCAACCGCTTTGGGGCGAGGACGTCGACTACGATGATGGCGCCCCCAACGATCTGGAAAGCGTCGCGGAAGATGTATCGGCCTTCCTGATGTGGACCGCCGAGCCGAAGATGATGCAGCGAAAGAACGCGGGCTTTACCGGCGTGATCTTCCTGACCATCTTGTCGGTCCTTCTCTACCTCACGAACAAGCGTCTCTGGGCGCCGATCAAAGGCAAGAAAAACAGCTGATCTTTTCAGATTAAGCCAAAAGAAAAACCCCCGCGCAGCACTCTGCACGGGGGTTTTTTTTGTGCTTGTCTGGGCCGCGTGTAGCCTCAGGGCCGGCGCAGCGTATCGCCGTAGCTGATCGTCGGCTCAAGCGCGATCCGCACGGGGGCTTGGTCCGCGCCATCCTTCAAACGATTCACGATGATCTCTGCCGCCTGCCTGCCAATCTCCTGACGGCAGGCATCCATCGACGCTAACTCCTTCGGCAGGCCCTTCAAAAGGTTCAGCCCGTTGAACCCTGCAAGGCCGATTTGTCCGGGTATATCATACCCATTTTCCCACAACCAAAGCAGCCCGCCTGCACCAATCATATCGTTGGAGTAATAAAGAAAATCGAGATCTGGGTCGCGCTCAAGGATTTCCTTCGTCATCTCGCGGCCCTTCACAAAGGCCGAGCGTCCTTCGTAAAAAGCACTCTCCGTTATCTCCACCCCGGCCTTGGCCAGAGCGCCGGTGAAGCCCTCAAACCGCTTGCGCGCGCGGTGATCGCGCGGCATCGACGTGCCCATGAACCCGATGCGCTGATACCCGGCCTTGAGGATTGCGTTCGCCATCTGCTCGCCCGCGCGACGATGCGAAATTCCCACGACAGAATCGACTGGCGTGCCGTCAACATCCATAATCTCCACTACGGGAATACCCGACGCGCGCAGCATCGCGCGGCTTGCCTCCGAATGCTCCAAACCCGCGATGATCACCCCCGATGGGCGCCAACTTAGCATCTCGTAAAGGACCTTCTCTTCCTTCTCACGGGTGTAATCCGTGAGGCCCACAACCGGTTGAAGCTCCGTCTCTTCCAGCACTTGGCTGATCCCTGTCATCACCTCTGGAAACACCAGATTGGACATTGACGGGATCACCACGGCCACAAGGTTCACCCGGCTTGATGCCAAAGCCCCCGCGATCTTGTTGGGCACATAGCCAAGCTCCTTGGCGCTTGCTAAAACCCGCTCCCGTGTGGCGTCGGACACGTCGCCACGGTTGCGCAAAACCCGGCTCACGGTCATCTCGGACACGCCCGAGGCTTCGGATACATCGCGGAGTGTCAGCGGGC
>CALGEH010000182.1 GCA_937881735.1 uncultured Shimia sp. | reverse complement strand
GTCAAGAAACGCCCCTCCCGACAGCCCGTACTCTTCGGGCAGGCCCAGAGGAAATTCAGCGTCCAGTTTGAGCGCCGCATAGAAGTTACCACCCAACTGGTCGCCACCCTCACGCGGGCCGATGCCATTGGGCTCAAACCCGCGGATCACTTGGCTTGCGAAACGATCGACCGCGCGGCTGGTATCGCTGCCTTGGAAGTGGAGCGCGCCACCTTCAAGCGTGGCACGAAGTGTCACTTCCTCGTTCAGAACGCGGGTTTGTGCGATAGCGCGGAGAGTGGATTTGATATAGTTGAGATCGCCGCCGAGGCCGTAGAAATCCTGCCCAGCCGACAAAAGCACACCGGCATTGGGGTTGAGACCCGAACGGCGCGTATCGAACGTGTAGGCATAGCCCAACCCGCTGGCGAAGAGCCCACCCTGCGCAGTCTCGCCTGCGAGGATCGATGTTGGACCCTGAAGGCCAGAGTAGTTTCGCATCTCGTCGAAGCGCGCACTGTAAAGCAGCGTCAGGCGGCCATTCTCGCTGACGGGGAAGGTCAGGCTGGGTCGGAACGTGCCGATGGTGGTGTCATATGTGGCAAAGTCATCATCGGTTTCCAACAAGCTGAACCCCAGCCCGAAAGCAACATCACGGCCCAGAAAAGCGGGTTCGGTGAAGTTAAGGTTATACTGCGCATTGTCGGCGCTGAGGCCGACAGTGGCCGACAAGGTCTGACCACGCCCAAGGAAGTTGCGCTCTGTCAGGCCTACCGATACCCCGAGGCCGGCCGTTGTCGAGTAGGAGGCACCAAAGCTGAGCGAGCCAGTGCTTTGCTCTTCGACATCAACATCCACCACAACCGTGTCAGGACGCGAGCCTTCGCGGGCATCCACAGCGGCTTCGGAGAAATAGCCAAGCGCGCGGATGCGTGAGGCCGCCTCGCGAATTTCGCGCGGGTTGAAGGGGTCACCTTCAACCGTATCAAATTGACGGCGGATCACCCGGTCGAGCGTAGTGGTATTGCCCTCGACATCGATGCGTTCCACAAAGATGCGCGGGCCGCGGACGATCACGAATTCCACATCCAGCGTCAGGTCGCGGTCATTGCGTGTAATGCGCGGCTCCACCCGCAGAAAATCGATGCCCTGACGCAGGCCAAGACGCTCCATCCGTGCGATGGAATTCTCTACCAATGTTGGGGAGTAGACCACACCTGAACGGATCTTGAGCACGTCTTGATATTCATCCGCGTCCACATCCGAAATCTCGCTCACGGTCGTGATCTGGCCGAATTTGAATTGCTGACCTTCTTGGATGTTAAAGGTGATGAAATAGGTATCGCGCTCGCGGGCAAGCTCGGCGTTGGCGCCCGTCACCCGGAAGTCGACATAGCCGCGCGAAGAGTAGAAATCCGCCAACAACTGTTTATCAAACTCGATCCGGTCCTCAACGAACGTGTCGCGGTTGATCAGCGCGCGAAAAATACCCGCCTGCTTGGAGCCGACAACGCGGCGCAGGCGGCGATCGGAATAGGCGCGGTTTCCAACGAAGCTCAGCCGCTGAACCTCAATCTTCTTGCCCTCAAAAATCTCGAACACCAGATCGACGCGGTTATCACTGC
Organism: uncultured Shimia sp.; assembly: GCA_937881735.1. GTDB lineage: Bacteria > Pseudomonadota > Alphaproteobacteria > Rhodobacterales > Rhodobacteraceae > Roseovarius. Next base: position 3,075 of record CALGEH010000182.1, on the reverse strand, counting down.
GACGGATCACACGGGGCGTCACGCGGGCGGCGGAACGGCCACTCTCGGAATAGGCATCAATAATGGTGGCAGCGTCACGCTCGGCCTTGGCAGGGCTGAACACCTGGCGCGAGGCGCTCTCGATGAACCCGGCCAGATCGTCGTCTTTCAGCTTGGTATTGCCCTCAAACGCGATACGCGAGATCGTAGGATACTCCTGCACCGTGATTTCCAGAGTGTTGCCACGCGGATTAAGAGACACTTCCTCAAAAAGGCCGCTGGCGAGGATCCGCTGATAGGCGTCATTAAGCTCGCCGGCGGTAACGGTCTCTCCCCGAGCGATTCCCGCAAAGCTCTGGATAGTGCTCGTCTCGATCCTCTCGTTGCCCTCGACCGACACGCTATTGAAACGGTAGGACTGCGCGGAGGCAGGTACGGCACTCGCCAAATAGGTAAAAGATATCATGGCGATAACGAGGCTCACTCTGGCAATTCTAGTGCCCCAAGTCAGCCCTGTGATCCGTGCATTCATTCGATTGAAGAAATTCATTATCCAAACCCAGTCAGCCATCCCATATGGTCACGTGACTAACCCGTCTGAACCCCCTTGTCAAAACGCCAATAGCCCCCGGAGGGGCTAAGATCACAAGATGTTGCGGTGATGCCTATGCGCAATCAGAGCGAGCTGAGGTAGGCGGCGGCGAAAAGCGAACCTGCGATGGCCGCCGGAAAGAGCAGCCGATCGAGATTGAGTGACCAAAGCAAGCCGAAACCTTGCGTGGATCCTGTAATATTCTGCATGTCAGCACCTTTTGCTGCGACTCTCATTCACGTTCCCCAATGTATCGCCGCGCAATGTGGCGCGGAACGGGACGTAAATATGGCATGATTGTGGCAAAGCGGCTCTGACAGCACCCCTACCCGTAGATTACGCTTGGCTTAGGGACAGAAAAGGTCGTTGAAGACCGCAAACCCCATGAGCCCAAGGATCAGCGTCAGTCCCGCACTCATCATCACGCGCAGCGCCATATCGCTGGGCGGACGGCCCGTAACCGCCTCATAGGCGTAAAAAACAAGGTGGCCACCATCCAGCACGGGGATCGGAAAGAGGTTCAACAGACCCACAGCCGCCGACAGCACAGCGATGAACCAGACAAAGCTCGACAGGCCCTGACTGGCCATCGCACCCGAAACTTGCGCGATACCGATGGGGCCGGACATGTTGCATGTACTGATCGCGCCCGAGATCATATGGTAAAGCCCCGAGATGGAGTTCTCCACCACAGCATAGGTTTGCACCACCCCGCCCTGAAGCGCCGCGAAGGGGCCCAGACGTTCGGTTCCCGGCTCAAATGCGAGGCCGCCTGCGATGCCGATGCGCCACTGGGTCTTGAACCCGCCCTCGGGCTGCGGCTCGTCCACGCGCTTGGGGGCGAGGGTGAAGGGCAACTCCTGTCCCTCCCGCCAGACCGTCAGCGCGAGGCTACGCCCATTAGAGCCTTCGACAATGTCGACCAACTGCGAAAACGCCGTGATTGCGTCACCGTCGACGGCGGTGATCACATCACCCACCTTCAGCCGCGTCTCGAACGCTGCCGATTGCGGCGCAAGCTGTGTGATGATGGGCGGCAAGGGATGCGGCCCAGGCACAGTAATCTCGGAGCCGTCGCGCAGCACGGTATACTTCAGAAGCTCCGCCGGTCGTAGCCCTTCGGTGAAGGCGGTAAAGGCCTCATCATCGTCGAATGCCGGCACAGTCTCGCCATCAATGGCGATCACCGCGTCACCGGGCTCCAGCATCACGCCTTGGGCGGGCAGCGGGCGCAGCTCACCGATGCTGAGCGGTTCGGCCACGCGGCCTTGGGTCATCATAATGGCGCCAAAGACGAGAATGGACATGATAAAGTTGAAGATCGGCCCCGCCGACACCGTGGCCGTGCGCGCCCAGAGCGGGGCGCCGTGCATCGTCTGGCGCAGGCGCACCGGATCGGCCTCTGCTTCGGCCATAGCGCCCTCGTCCTTGGAGCTTGCCGCAGACGCGTCGCCCAGAAATTTCACATATCCGCCAAAGGGCAACGCCGCGATCTGCCAGACCGTGCCGTGCTTGTCTCTTCGCGCAAAAAGCACGGGACCAAAGCCAATCGAGAACACCTCCGCCTTGATGCCAGACCAGCGCCCGACGATGTAATGGCCATATTCATGCACCGCCACGATCACGGAGAGGGCGGCCACGAAGGCCAGAAGCGTCATGAAGAGGCCGCCAAACTGCGGAAGAAGAGCGGTCATCTCTGGGGAATAGTCCTATTTGCTGGCGTTTTTCTATGCTCGGGTGCGGATCTGTGCGTCCATTTGCTTACGTGTAAGGTGGTCCACCTCTGCGACGGTTTCAAGCGTGATATCGCCCAGACCTTCCGCATGGGGGGCCATCACCTGCATCGCTTCGGCCACATGGTCGGTCATATCGGTAAAACCCGTGCGTCCCGCGATGAAGTGATCAAGCGCGCGTTCCTTGGCCGCATTGAACACAGCCCCCGCATGACCACCCGCCTGCATCACCTCCTGCGCGAGGGCGAGAGCGGGGTAGCGGCGCAGGTCCGGCGCGCGAAATTCCAGCGATCCGGTGGCGGCAAGGTCGAGCCGCTCCACCGGCAGATCGCGCCGTTCGGGCCAATGCAGCGCATAGCCGATGGCGTGGCGCATGTCGGGCGGGCCTATATGGGCCATGAGCGCGCCATCACGAAAACCCACGAGGGCGTGGACGAGGCTCTGGGGGTGGATCAGCACTTCGATCTGTTTCGGAGTGAACCCGAAGAACTCTTTTGTTTCAATAAGCTCCAGAGCTTTATTGAACATCGACGCGCTGTCGATGGTGATCCGCTGGCCCATGTCCCAATTGGGGTGGGATGAGGCCTGGGACACGGTGGCACCGGGCAAATCTTCCAGCGGCCAATCGCGGAACGCGCCGCCTGAGGCCGTGATGATAACCCGCTCGGCCTCGGAAATGTCCTCGCCGACAAGCGCCTGAAAAACCGCCGAATGTTCGCTATCCACGGGCAGGATACGCGCGCCTCGCGCCTGTGCGGTGGCCAAGAGCAG
>CALGEH010000181.1 GCA_937881735.1 uncultured Shimia sp. | reverse complement strand
AGCGCGATGAGCACGCCAAAGGTCGCGCGCCACCCGCTGAGTGCTATGATGCCTTCGCCAAGCGCGGGCGCGATGCAGGGCACAAGGATGAAAACCGCCATCACCACCGACATGATCCGCGCCATTTCGCGCCCCGCATAGCCATCGCGGACCAGAGCGAGACTCACGATCCTTGGGCTGGCCGCGCCGACCCCTTGCAGGATGCGGCCCGCAATCATCATCTCCCACGTGGTGGCCCAGAGCGACATGGCACAACCGATCAGGAAAATCGCATAACCGCCATAGATCACCGGCTTGCGCCCGAAACTGTCCGAGAGCGGCCCCGCGACGGCCTGACCCACGGCAAAGCCGAGAAAAAGCGCCGAGACGATGAATTGCACGTCATTGGGGTTGGAGACGCCAAGCTCCGCACCGATAAGATCGAGCGCAGGCAGCATGATATCCGTGGCCAGCGCCACAATGGAAATCATGAAGGCCAGAAGGACGACGAATTCACCGATGGCGAGGGGTTTGGGCGTGTTCATGGCCGCGTGCTATGCCGATTGCCGAAAGGCCGCAAGAGAGGCGTCTTCAGGGGTGCCCTGCGCAAGAGGTCAGGCCCAGCGCAACTCTGCCGGGCGGATCTCGAAGCCGATGTGATGCGCGCCGCCCTGAAGCCCCGTGCGGGTGTGGTTGTAGAGTCTGCGCCAATAGGGCTGCACCGTCACGCCCGCGTCCTGCACCATGGTCTGTAGCTGCGCCATCAGCTCGCGCCGGGCCTCGATATCAAGCGTGGCGAGCGCCTGCTCCAGCTTTGCGTCGAACGCGGCATGGGACCAGCCGAACTCGTTCCACGCTTCGCCCGTGCGATAGGCCAGCGCATAGGTCTGCACGCCCAAAGGCCTATGGCCCCAATCGGTGGAGCTATAGGGAAAGCTGGCCCACCCGTCCCAATAATCGGGACCGGGCAGGATGGTCCGGCGCACCTTTATGCCCGCATCCGCCAGAAGGGCCGCAACCGCATCGCAAGTGTCGCGCCGCCAGCCATCGTCGAGCGATATGAGATCATGCTCGAAATCTGCCATCCCGGCCTCCGCCATCAGGGCGCGGGCAGCGTCGGGATCGTATCGGGGCGCGGGCAGCGGCGCGTATTCGGGATGCAGGGGGGCGATATGGTGGTTCTCGGCCACCGCCCCTCGATTGCCATAGCCAAGCTCCAGCACAACCTCATTGCTCACCGCGAGTTGCAGGGCGCGGCGCACGCGCGCATCCTTGTAGGGTTGCTGCCCGTCCACCTCGGCCAATTGGTTGGGCCGGATGACGATTGTGGCGGCGGTGTCGATCTCGTTCTGATCCCAGCCGTCCAGCGCGCCGAACGCGTCGATGAACGGGTCCTGGATGGTGTGGGTCATGTCGATCTCGCCGCCTTGCGCAGCAGCGAGGGCGGCGGAGGGATCGGTGCCGGTATCGATGAACTCGATCCGCTGCATCCATGCGCCGTTCCCGGCGTTCCACCACGTGTGGCCCTCGTTGCGCACCAGCGTGGCGCGCAGGCCCGGCTCCACGACCTCGGGCAGGTATGGCCCCGTGCCGATGGGCGTCTCCAGCATGGTGGCCGGATCGAACCCCTCGGGCACAATCGCCGCTGGATAGTCGGCCATCCCGGCGATCAGCGAGATATCGGGTCGGGGCAGACTCAGCGTCACCTGATGCGCGCCTGTCTCGGCCACGGCACCCGTGCGCATCCGCCCGCTGGCCGGGTCCACTAGGACCGCAAACCGTCCGGCCATGGAATTGCCCGGCGCATCCCGCTCGCACCAACGCTCGATATTGCGGATCACATCCGCAGGGGTAAAGGCGCTGCCATCGTTCCAGCGCACGCCGGGGCGCAGGTTGAGCACATAGCGCGCCCCGTCATCGCTGATCTCCCAGCTTTCCAGAAGCTGGCCCCGGAATGTGCCGTTATTTTCATAGCTTACAAGGTATTCCAGCCACCCGCGCGAAACATTGGCGGCCTGAAACCAGTCATATGTGCGCGGATCGCGCAGGTCCCGGACGGTCATCTGAATACGCACCAGGGTGTCGGTGGTGGGCGCTGTGGGCTCTTCGGCTTGCGCCGGAGCGGGCAGGCCCAAGGCCGCGTAAGCGGCGGCGGTGGAGGCGCCAAAACTGCTGGCTTGGGCCAGGAATTCGCGTCGGCTTATCGGGTCACGCTTGGCGCTTGCGGCTTGGTCAAGGAGATGCGCAGGCACGGGTCTGTTGGGGGCTTGCCGGGACGGTGTGGGGCGCTGCGAGGTGGGGCGATCTGGCATTTAGGGCTCTCCTCAGGCGGCGTGGTTGCGACCTTTCTCCATTATGCGGGGTATGAACGCAAATCACATATCCCTGCACGGATGACACCCGGCGCGCATAATTGTCAGGTGGCCGAGCCTTCGAGCGGGGTCGGATAGCCTGGCGCAGTGAAGGGCGTGGGGCCGAGCCCTTCGGCCTTTTGCGCCGCATGTGTCGCAGGCCGGGCTTCCAAGGCGGTGGCAAGCGCCATCAGTTTGGGGAACGTGGCAAGATCGAACCACGCGGTCTGATCCTTGGGATAAAGCCTCAGCCAGCGCAGCATGCAGCACAGATACAAATCCGCAGCGGATGGCTCCGCGCCCAGCAGATAAGGCCCCGCTACCGCCTCCTCCAGGAGCGCCAGAAGCCGCAGCACCTCTGTGTGCATCTGCGTCTTCACAGCCGCCTGATGTGCGACGTCGGGTCCGGCATATTTGACCGTATAGAAGAGCATCCGCAGCGCAGGATGCAAGGTGTTTGACAGGAAAAACAACCATTTGAGGAAATCCGCGCGGCTCGTTGAGCTGGGCAGGGGCGCCAGCGTGCCCGGATGCGCCTCGCCCAGCCACAAAAGGATCGCCCCGGTCTCGAAGAGCGGTCCCGCGGGCGTCTCCAGCACTGGGATCAGCCCGTTGGGGTTGAGCGCAAGATAGGCTGCACTGCGCTGCGCCTCTGTCCGACGATCCACCAAAACGGTGCGGTAGGGCAGGTCCATCTCCTCAAGGGCGAGGCGGATGATCAGCGAGGCGTTATCGGGGGCGTAATGGAGCAGATATGTCATAGCCCACGTTAGGGCGCGTTTGCGGTCACGAGCCCAAGATTTGCGACATTTGATCCGTGTTTTACGCAAAATTAACAAACGCGGTGCGAAGGTGATGCAAGACCCCTTTGAACCCGATCTTTGTAACGGCGCGCAGGTATCTTATGAAACACCCCGTCAGGCCCCCATTCAGCCATTCCGTGATGCGCTTTGCCATCATTGCGCTCTTATGCACGGGGCTGCTCTTTGCCCTCCCGCTCAGCGCGCTGCCCTAGGACGGATTTCGCCCTCGCACCCCGGCGGCAATAGCCCTATACCTTTTGGCAAGAAAGCTGGGGAGTCGCTGCCATGACCGGAGAATTATCGCCCATCGACAAGGCCAAATTCGTCGCCGCCAAGCGGGCGGTGGATTATGTCGAGGATGGAATGCGCGTGGGGCTTGGCACCGGCAGCACCGCCGCGTGGATGGTTCGTTGCTTGGGCGAAATGGTCCGCGACGAGGGCCTGAAGATCAAGGGCGTGCCTACGTCGACCCGCACGGCAGAGTTGGCGCGCGAGGTCGGCATTGACGTGATCAGCCTTGACGAGGCCAAATGGCTTGATCTGACCATTGACGGCGCGGATGAATTCGACGCCGAGTTGAACCTGATCAAGGGCGGCGGTGGCGCGCTTTTGCAAGAAAAGATCGTGGCCACGGCCAGCGACCAAATGATCGTTATCACCGATGCGGGCAAGGAAGTGGGCCATCTTGGCGCGTTCCCTTTGCCGGTTGAGGTGATCCCCTTCGGCTGGCAAACCACCCGCGCGCTGATCGAGGAAATGCTGATTTCCGTGGATGTGCTGGGCCGGGACGTGACGCTCAGGATGAACGGCGAGCACGCCTATGTCACGGATGAAGGCAATCACATCCTTGACCTGCATCTGGGCAGGATCGGTAATGCCCGTCAGCTTGCCATGGTGCTCAACCAGCTTCCGGGCGTGGTGGAGAATGGGCTTTTCATCGACATTTGCGATATCGTCGTGATCGGTCATGGCGATGGCAAAGTGGAGTTGCGCGACATCAATGAGGGCACAGTCCAGACGGATCGTCTCGATTTCGTGGAGTCCGACAATCTTTTCAATGACATGATGGACTGAGACGCGGGCGTTGAGAGCGGGCTCGCCGAAACGGGCATTGAGCGGCAATTGCAAAACAAGGCAAGGCACGAGGGCACAGATGGAATTCGACTATGATCTTTTCGTGATCGGCGGTGGCTCTGGCGGCGTGCGTGCAGCGCGTGTGGCGGCGGCCGAAGGCGTGGGCGTGGCCCTGGCCGAGGGCGACCGCTATGGCGGGACCTGCGTGATCCGCGGCTGTGTGCCGAAAAAATTCATGGTCTTTGCCAGTGGCTATCCCGAAGCCATCAAGGACGCGCAGCAATACGGCTGGACCGTGGATGCGGGCGGCTTTGACTGGCCGGGGTTCCGCACGAAGATGCATGCCGAACTGGACCGGCTCGAAGAGATCTACCGCAACCTTTTGAAAAATAGCGGTGTGGTCAGCTATGACGCTCGCGCACGGCTGAGCGATGCCCACACCGTCACGCTCAGCACGGGCGAAAGCTTCACCGCCAAGCATATCCTGATCGCCACGGGCGGGCATCCGGTGAAGCCCGACATTCCGGGGGCGGAAGGGGCGCTGGTCAGCGATGATATCTTCTTGCTTGATGAGATGCCCAAGTCGATCCTGATCATTGGCGGCGGCTATATCGCCTGCGAATTTGCGTGCATTCTCAACGGTCTGGGTGTCGAGGTGACGCAGTATTATCGTGGCGCACAGATACTGCGGGGCTTTGACGACGAGGCACGCGGGCTTGTGGCGGAAGAGATGAAAGCCTCTGGCGTGGACTTGCATCTGGGCACCAATATCATCGACATGGGCCCCGCCGAGGGCGGTTACCGGGTCAAATCCACCAACGGCACCGAGAAGGTGTTT
>CALGEH010000180.1 GCA_937881735.1 uncultured Shimia sp. | reverse complement strand
ACTCTCTCTTATCAAATACCGCTATTTGGACCCATAAGCGCTGACGTCAGACAGCATCACGCCTATTTCGACGCGGCCCTCACGCTCACGTTTTTCCTGCTTGCGGGGCGCTATCTCGATCACCGTACGCGGGCGATTGCGCGCTCCGCTGCCGAGGAGCTGACGGCCCTCGAAGTGCCGCGCGCCTGGCGTCTGGAGGACGGGCGCGAGGTGGAGGTGTCTGTGGCGATGCTGCGGGTGGGCGACCTGATTGCGGTGCACCCCGGCGGGCGTATGTCCGTGGACGGGGTGATCACCCATGGCGCGTCCGAGTTGGACCGCTCGCTTCTGACGGGCGAGACGCTGCCGGTTTTTGCGGGCGAGGGGACCGAGGTCTCGGCGGGTGAGATGAACCTCACCGGGCCTTTGACCCTGCGTGCCACAGCTGTGGGGGCCGATACATCGCTGCACCGGATGGCCGATCTTGTGGCGGTCGCGGAGTCTGGGCGCGCCAACTACACCTCGCTCGCCGATAGTGCGGCCAAGCTTTATGCGCCGTTTGTGCATATCCTCTCGGCGCTGGCCTTTGCGGGCTGGTATATCGGCACAGGCGACATGCGCACGGCGATCAATATCGCGGCGGCGGTGCTCATCATCACCTGCCCCTGCGCGCTGGGCCTCGCGGTGCCTGCGGTGACCACGGCGGCCTCTGGGCGGCTCTTCAAACGCGGGATGCTGATCAAGGATGCCACGGCGCTGGAGCGTTTGGCCGAGGTCGATACGGTTGTTTTTGACAAGACGGGCACGCTGACCACGGGCCTTGCCCTGATGGACGCGCCCGGCGATGTGCCCAAGGACGCGATGTCCGTGGCCGCCGCGTTGGCCGCAGGCTCGGCGCATCCTTTGTCGCGCGCAATCGTAGCGGCGGCGGGCGAACTGGGTGTCACGCCTGCCAATGTGACGGATATCGAGGAAGTGCCAGGATATGGCACGCGCGGGCAGTTGGGCGGGCGAGAGGTGCGCCTTGGGCGCGCTGCTTGGGTTGGGGCCGAGCCTTTGGCGCAGACGGCGAGCTATCTGCAATGGGATGGGACCGCGCTGCCCCTGACCTTTACTGATAGCTTGCGTCAGGGGGCCGCTGAAGCGGTGCAGGCGCTGATCGAGAGCGGCAAAGCGGTCTGGCTTATCTCTGGCGACAGCGCGCCCGTGACCCATGCAATGGCCGCCCGGCTGAACATCCCCAATTGCGTGGCCGAGGCCCTGCCAGAGGAGAAGGCGGCCCGCATCCGCACCATGGCTGATGCAGGCCGCCGCGTGCTGATGGTGGGCGACGGCCTCAACGACACGGCCGCGCTCAGCGCCGCGCATGTCTCCATCTCGCCCGCCACAGCGCTTGATGCGGCCCGCGTGGCCTCGGACATCGTGCTTTTGGGCGCGGACCTCACCCCGATTGCCGAGGCGTGCGCGACCGCCCGTTCCGCCATCCGCCGCATCCGCGAGAATTTCCAGATCGCCACGGTCTACAACATCGTTGCCGTGCCTTTGGCCGTGGCTGGCCTCGCCACGCCGCTCATCGCGGCGCTTGCCATGTCCACCAGTTCGATTACCGTATCTCTCAATGCACTCAGGCTGAGGGGGCGGGGATGAATATTCTGGTCTATCTGATACCGATATCGCTGCTTTTGGGCGGTGCGGGTCTGGTTGCGTTCATCTACACGATCCGCAGCAATCAGTATGACGATCCCGAAGGGGACGCGCGGCGCATCCTGTCGGATGAGTGGGACGATAACCCGCGCCCGTGAGCGTGAGGCGCTGTGGTCAGGTGAAAACCTCCACCCGGTATCCCGCCCTCGGGAAATGCACGCAGACCGCGCCGGTCTCAGGCCCCTCGCGGTGTAGCACGATAGTATGGCCATCGGCGCGCACGACGGCTCCCTCAACGGGCTGTTCGCCACCGTCAACATCCGGTGCGACGCGGGCGGGCATGCCGGGGCGCAGCCCTTGGGGCTCGTGCGGGTCGGTCGCTTGCATTGCCGTCGGGGTGGCCTTTGCCGCGATGGCAAGGGCCTCTTCGGGACTCATGTCTTGCACTGTGCCGTGGCCTATGCCGCGGACATTGGTCTCCCAACGCTCAAGATTTGAAAACTCCGACAGAAAGGTGGGCCCCTCCGCCCAGCGACCGCGCAGGAACCACACCAGATTGTAGAATTGCGCGTCAATCGCTGCCGGGGCATCGCCCAGCAAGAAACTGCGATTGTCTGCGAGTTGTTCATTGAGCCACCCAAGCGGCGCACGAAACTGCGCGGCGAGATGAGGCAGGTTTGCATTGGCGGCCTTCAGCCCCTCGGCCCAATCCTGCCCGAAATAGAGCCGCCCGCGATCGGCGGCGAAATCCTCGGGCAGGTCATCGCCTGCTGCGCCCAGAATGACCTTCACGGCCATGTCAAAAAGCGCGCCATCGGTCCAACGACTGAGGCACCACATGAGGCCCGCATCCGTGCCCGGAAAGAAGGTGGGTGAGGGGAAGCGGCTCTCAAGCTCGCGCAGGATGCATTGGCTGTCGCAATAGATATCGGCCCCGATCTGCATCACCGGCGTGCGCCGGTAGCCGCCCGTCAGGGCCGTCAGCATCGGTTTGGGCACGATCCGTGGGATCAGCACGTTGCGCCACGCGAGGCCCTTGATACCAAAGGCGATCCGCGCCTTCTCGGCCACGGGCGATTGCGGGTAATTGTGCAGAATTATCTCTGGGTGCGTGCCGGACATATTGGGCCTTTTGTGTAGGGCGTATAATGCGCGCGCTCAGGCTACAGCGCGTGCGCTAGGGCGCGCCAGTCAAAAGCGCGCGATGTTTGGAATGGAACCGCAACCCAGTAGATGCTTAGCCGGGCTCGATCATGAAACAGGTGAATTTCTTAGCCGAGAGGCGGCGACAGGCGCGATCTGCGGTCTCACGGGTCAGCCCCATGAAATTGGCGTCAAATCCGCCTGCGCGTTTGACCACTTTGCGCAACGAGCCATCCAGCGTGCTCATCTCGCTGAGCGCGGTTTGAAGGAGCACTTTGCGCGCTTTGTATTGGCTGGGGTAACGGCCAACGTTGATGCCCCAGTTATGCCCGCCCGAGGTGGAGACGCGGGTCACGACCTCTTGCACCGGATCGGCGGTTACAATCTTGGCGTCGATCAGATCTTGCGGCCTGCGCTGGGGCTTCAGAGCCACGGTGGGAGCGACGGAGGCCAGGACGATCTCTTCGCTTTGCGCATTTCGCTCTGACGTGGCGGCGGGTGCTTGTATGGCATCGGCCTCGTCCAAGGGTTCAGTCAAAGGCGCGGGCTGTAGAACGGCAAGGTCGATATCAGCCTGTTTGGCCTCTTGCAGGGCTTTTTCGATATCTGTCTGATTGGCGACAAGTAGGGGCACCTCAGGCGCGGGGCGCGATTGGGGGCGCAGGCTTTTCTTCACGGCGGCGGCTGAGATCAGGCGCACCGTGCGCCCGGCGGCACCGGATGTGGCCACTTGGGTGTCGGGTGTGGCGTCGTCGCGAGTACCGGGACCTTGATACGCGGGTTTGGTCGGACGGTTGAGGGCGACGCGGGTCGGTGCGCGCTTGAAGCCCAGGTCCAAAAGCTCGGCCACGCGGGCGTTGCGTGTGTTGGTCGAGGGCCCTCCGAAGACGGTGGCGATAATGCGTTCCTGACCGCGCTCGGCGCTGGCCACGAGGTTGAAGCCTGCCGCACGGGTGTAGCCTGTCTTGATCCCGTCCGCACCACGATAGGAGTTGAGCAGGCGGCGATTGGTGTGCAGCACTGTGCGCATACCGGCATCTGCCTCGATCCGGGAGAAGAGGTTGTAATACTCAGGGTAGTCATAGAACACATGCCGCCCCATCACCGTCATGTCGCGGGCGGTGGAGAGGTGGCCGGATTCTGTCAGGCCGTGGGCGTTCTTGAACGTGGTGCGCGACATACCCAGCGCCTTGGCGGTTCGGTTCATCCGACGCGCGAACGCGGCCTCGGAACCCGAGATGGCCTCGGCAATCGCGGTGGAGGCGTCATTGGCGGATTTCACCGCCGCCGCACGGATGAGAAACCTAAGCTTGATGGATTGCCCGGCCTTGAGGCCCAGCTTGGAGGGCGGCTCGTTTGCGGCGTGGCGTGAGATTTTGACCATGTCGTCGAGACCGATCTCGCCGTTCTCAATTGCCTCGAACGCGATATAGAGCGTCATCATCTTGGTGAGGGAAGCGGGGTGCAGGCGGGTGTCGGCATTGCGTGCATGCAGCACCTTGCCCGAGCGCGCGTCCATGACCATAGCCGCATAGGGCGCGGCCGCCGCGCTTAGCGGAACGATCACGAACATCCAGATTGTGGCCAGCGCCAACACGCCAAGCCGGATCAGTTGCCTACCCCGAGCCTTCATGGAACTACTCTTTTTACTGCCTCGCGCCGCCGGTTATCCGACTGGCTTCATTGTTTCCAAAACGCTAACACATCAGTTCCATCGAATAAACCCTTCAATTTGCGTGTATTTATGATTTCTGGAGGGCGTAAAACGGAAGATGTTGGGGGTGGGTGGATGCCGTGCACAACACTGGCCAATGTGGCGAGAATGTGGCGAAGGGCTTAGCGCGCCAGAGCTGCGACGCGGGCATGGCATGGGCAGGCGATCAGATGGTCGTTGACCAACCCGCAAGCCTGCATGAACGCATAGACGATTGTGGGCCCGCAGAACTTGAACCCACGTTTTTTGAGGTCTTTGGAGATCGCTGTGGACAGAGGTGTGTAGGCAGGCACCTCGGCCTGATCAGCGTAGGTATTTTGCAACGGGGCACCGCCGACAAAGTCCCACAGATAGCGATCAAATCCTTGCTGGGCCTCGATCCGTTGCCAGGCTTTGGCGTTCGTGATCGTGGCCTCGATCTTGCCCCTGTGGCGGATGATCCCTGCGTCACCGAGAAGCCGCGTGACCTCAGGCGCGCCCCATGTGGCGATCACATTGGGGTCAAAGCCCGCAAAGGCAGTGCGGAAATTATCGCGCTTTTTAAGGATGGTGATCCAGCTCAGCCCGGCTTGAAACCCGTCAAGCACAAGCTTTTCCCAAAGGGCGCGGCTGTCATACTCAGGCACGCCCCATTCGGTGTCATGATAGTGGACATAGATCTCCTCAAGCCCGACCCATCCACACCGCTCGGCCATGACGCCTCTCCCCGGTTCGTTCAAATTATCCGTTTAAGGGTTCCTTAGCGCTGGCGGCGCAATGTGTCACGGATCAAATCGGAGACTGCCATGAGTGATGCGCGTAAGGCCAAGTGGGCCGATATCCCTGCCGGCCATCAAGACCCGCTATCCTATGCCATAAGCGCGCGGGACAGATCCGTGATCGAAATGGTGGACGCGGCTGTGCGGCATAAGCAGGTCATGTTGGCTTTTCAGCCGGTTGTGACGGCAGGGTCAGGTGGGCAAATCGCGTTCTACGAAGGGTTGATCCGGGTTTTGGATGCGACCGGGCGGATCATTCCGGCCAAGGATTTCATCACCTCTATCGAGACGACTGAGACGGGGCGAATCGTTGATTGTCTTGCGCTTGAGAAAGGGATCCGCACGCTGGGTGCGCATCCGGATTTACGGCTCTCGATCAACATGTCGGCGCGCTCCATCGGCTATGGGCGTTGGATGCGCGTCCTCAAGCGCGGGCTGGCCAATGATCCGACATTGGGCGAGCGGCTTATCCTTGAGATCACGGAAAGCTCGGCCATGCTGGTGCCGGAGTTGGTCGTGACCTTCATGGAGGAGTTGCAGAGCAAGGGGATCAGCTTTGCACTCGACGATTTTGGCGCGGGCTATACCTCGTTTCGGTATCTCAAGGATTTCTACTTCGATATCCTCAAGATCGATGGACAGTTTATCCGCGGTATCTCCACCGATCCGGACAATCAGGTCTTGACCAATGCGCTGGCCAGTATCGCGCGGCAGTTTGACATGTTCACCGTTGCCGAAAGCGTGGAGCGCGCCGAGGACGCGGCCTATCTGTCGGCCATCGGAATAGATTGCTTGCAGGGGTATTACTTCGGTGCGCCGTCGGTGAAGCCTGCATGGCTAAGCCCAGAGATCACCCGCCGCTCGGCATGATCTGACCCTTACGTTATTCCGGCAGTTGCCGCGATATGCCCTACGCGGTATGAAAGTGGCGAATTGGTGGGGGCCGATTGCGCGGACGGTCCGCGTCGCAGCCTCTCCTTGGAAACATAAGGTGGAGACTGTCACATGACCAACGTCGTTATCGCATCGGCCGCACGCACGGCTGTCGGCTCTTTCGGGGGCTCTTTCGCAAACACACCTGCGCATGATCTTGGCGCGGCTGTGCTGGAAGCGGTTGTCGCGCGTGCGGGTGTCGATAAATCCGAGGTCTCCGAGACTATTCTGGGTCAGGTCCTGACCGCGGCCCAAGGCCAGAACCCGGCGCGCCAAGCACATATCAACGCAGGCCTGGCTCAGGAGAGCGCGGCTTGGAGCATCAATCAGGTCTGTGGTTCCGGCCTGCGCGCCGTTGCGCTGGGCGCCCAGCATATTCAGCTTGGTGATGCGTCCATCATTGCGGCGGGTGGTCAAGAGAACATGACGCTCAGCCCCCATGCCTCGCACATGCGCGTCGGCACCAAAATGGGTGATGCGAAATTCATCGACACGATGATCCGCGATGGCCTTTGGGATGCGTTCAACAATTATCACATGGGGCAGACGGCCGAGAACGTCGCCGAGAAATGGCAGATCAGCCGCGAGATGCAGGATGAGTTCGCCCTCGCCAGTCAGAACAAGGCCGAAGCCGCACAAAAGGCTGGCAAGTTCGATGATGAGATCGTGGCTTTCACAGTGAAAACCCGCAAGGGCGATATCATCGTCGACAAGGACGAATACATCCGCCATGGCGCGACGATGGACGCGATGCAGAAGATGCGACCCGCCTTCACCAAGGATGGGACTGTGACGGCCGCCAACGCCTCGGGCCTGAATGATGGCGCTGCGGCGACGCTTTTGATGAGCGTGGAGGAAGCGGCGAAGCGCGGCATTGAGCCCTTGGCGCGCATCGCGAGCTATGCCACGGCTGGGCTCGACCCGTCGATCATGGGCGTGGGGCCGATCCACGCAAGCCGCAAGGCGCTTGAAAAGGCGGGCTGGTCGGTTGGCGATCTTGATCTGGTCGAGGCCAATGAAGCCTTTGCGGCACAGGCCTGTGCTGTGAACAAGGACATGGGCTGGGATCCAGCGATCGTTAACGTAAATGGAGGCGCGATTGCAATCGGGCACCCGATCGGTGCGTCTGGCTGCCGGGTTCTCAACACGCTTCTGTTTGAAATGAAGCGCCGTGGCGCCAAGAAAGGCCTCGCCACGCTTTGCATTGGCGGCGGCATGGGTGTGGCACTCTGCGTTGAGCGTTGATAGCGTTGCCAAATGGTGGAACGAAGGGCGCGCCAGTCGCGCCCTTTTTTACGTTTCCCGCGCGGGCTGAAAATTCGTTGCGTAATATTATTGCGCATCTTGCTGCTAATCAGTAACAGAGTTACCAGCGCGATACATCACGTCTAATACCTAAGGAGAGACAGATCATGGCACGAACAGCACTCGTCACCGGCGGAAGCCGCGGCATCGGTGAAGCGATTTCCAAAAAACTCAAAGCCGAGGGCTATAACGTGGCAGCGACCTATGCTGGCAATGATGAGGCTGCGGCCAAGTTCACCGCCGAAACCGGCATCAAGACCTATAAATGGAACGTGGCCAACTACGAGGACAGCGCGGCGGGCATCGCAAAGGTCGAAGCCGAGCTGGGCCCCATCGATGTGGTCGTCGCCAATGCGGGCATCACCCGAGACGCGCCGTTCCACAAGATGACGCCTGAGCAGTGGCATGAGGTAATCGACACGAACCTTACCGGCGTGTTCAACACAGTGCACCCGATTTGGCCCGGCATGCGCGAGCGGAAATTTGGCCGCGTGATCGTCATTTCTTCGATCAACGGTCAGAAGGGGCAGTTTGCCCAAGTGAATTATGCCGCGACCAAAGCGGGCGATTTGGGTATCGTAAAATCGCTGGCCCAAGAGGGCGCGCGCGCAGGCATCACGGCGAACGCCATCTGCCCCGGCTATATCGCGACCGAAATGGTCATGGCCGTGCCCGAAAAAGTCCGTGAGAGCATCATTGGCCAGATCCCTGCGGGCCGTCTGGGTGAGCCGGAAGAGATCGCGCGCTGCGTGGCCTTCCTTGCCTCGTACGATTCTGGCTTTATCAACGGCTCGACCATTTCGGCCAACGGGGCGCAGTTCTTCGTCTGAGCCTGCGTTTTGCAAGAAAAAAAGGGCCGGTCCTCGCGACCGGCCCTTTTGCGTTCTGACCATCAGGCGAGGGGTTACTTACGTGTCATCCATGCCCAGAAGTCGCGGATTGCTTCGCTGCGGGCCTCATGGGCTGCGTGAAAGCTGTGACGGGTGCGGGCATCGTTTGAAGTATGCGTCATTTCTGGTCTCCTTATAGTTCAGCATTTCTTATCTGCTCCCAATATGTGCCTATTTTCTAAAGGTCACAAACGAGACTTTCTATGACTTCTCTTAAATGATACTTAACTGAGATGACTGATCGCCTGCCCCCTCTCACTGCCCTGCGCGCCTTTGATGCCGCCGCGCGGCACATGTCCTTTCAGCGCGCTGCGGCGGAATTGAACGTGACCCCCGCCGCGCTCAGCTTTCAGATCAAATCGCTGGAGGAGCATCTGGGCGCGCCGCTTTTCATCCGCCGCAACCGGGCGGTGTCACTGACGGAGGCAGGCTCTGCCCTCGCGCCCGGCGCGCGGGACGGGTTCGAGGCGCTGGCGTCGGCTTGGCGTGCCGCAAGGCGGGTCAATGATCACGCCTCGCTGACCGTGACGGCGGGCCCCGCCTTCACCGCCATATGGCTCGCGCCGCGTCTCTACAGCTTTGCGCAGGCCCATCCCGAGATTGAGCTGCGCCTCAGCGCGGGCTTGGGTCTTGTGGATCTCACGCGGACCGAGGTGGATGTGGCGATCCGCTTTGGCTATGGGCCTGATCCGAACACCTTGTTCGCCGAGACGTTTTTGAGGGATTGGGTCGTGCCCATGATGACGCCTGAGGTTGCGGCGCAAATACCTGACCTAGTATCGATGGCGCAGGCGAACTTGATCCATCAAGATGATTTGCGCTTTCTCGATCCACCCACGGATTGGCCCGCGTGGTTCCGCGCAATGGGTTTGCCGCCGCGCGATTGGTCAGGGCAGCGGTTTTCGCAAGCCGATCATGCGATGGATGCGGCGCTGTCGGGGGCTGGTGTGGTTTTGGGGCGCGTCAGTCTTGGGGCACCTCTGCTTGACGCGGGGCGGCTGGTTGCGCCCTTTAAAACAGGGCTCAAAACTATCGCGCATTACCGAATATTGTGTGTCGCAGGCACTGAGGAGCGGCCTCAGATCAAGGCCTTCCGCGAGTGGCTGAAAAATCTGACCTCCGCCATACCTGAGCAGGCGGAGGGATTTACTCTTATCGATCCGGGCGATGTGCCTGGAGCCTAGGCCGTGTCAGGCCGGGGTCGACAGGCGCGTGATCTCTTCTTTGAGACGCAGCTTTTGCTTTTTCAGATCGGCGATCTCAAGCTGGTCAATGCTCGGTGCACGCTGTGCCGCGTCAACCTCGGCCGAGAGAGCCTCGTGTTTTCTCTTCAGTTCCTCAATGTGCGAACCCAAGCTCATAAACAATCTCCTCTCTGATGTGATGTGTAACAAATTTATTGCAGCATATTTTTTCCCACCTGTCACGCTGCGTGTGCAGCATAGCAGCGCAGAAATAGTTAACAATTTTATAGGGTTCAGGCGCGGTAGAGGGGTTTATGGCCCTGACGGCTCGCCTAAGAGTCTGGGCTTGCGTGTTTTTCGGGTCCGCGCAGATGCGGGAACGGGCCAAGCGAAAAAATGCTCGCGTCGGGGATATTTTGCTGGAAAAAGCCGCACCGGCAGGCAGAGCGGGCAGATTGCTTGCCGGCAAATGCCCGATCAGGGGCCGTCATGCACCTCAATGCCATTATCCGTCAGCGCGCGCGCGGCGGCGGTATAATCACGCTCGGCCACCATGAGGCGGCGGGGGAAAATACCGATGCCGCCTTCGAGGACGCTCATATTTACGTCCATTTCAAAGCAGTCTATACCCTCGCCTTGAAGCAAGGCCTGGGCAAAGGCAATTGTCGACATATCTGTGGTGCGCAGAAGCTGTTTCATAGAAATGACTTAAGGGCGCGTGCCCGGCTTGTCGAGCCGCTGCGCGAAGGTGTTATGGGATTGGATCACGCAAGCATGAAACCGCATGAGCGGCTGGCGCAGCGTTTTGAGGGCAAGCTTGGTGCGGTGAACGCGCTGATCCGGGCACGGATGGCTTCGAAACACGCGCCGCGCATTCCAGAAGTGACGGCGCATCTGGTCGAGGCGGGGGGCAAGCGGCTCAGGCCCATGCTGACGCTCGCGGCGGCGGACCTGTGTGGTTATGTCGGCGACCATGACGAGAAGTTGGCGGCGACAGTGGAGTTTATTCACACAGCGACGCTTTTGCATGATGACGTGGTGGACGAGAGCGCGCAGCGGCGCGGGCGGGCCACGGCGAACTTACTTTGGGACAATAAATCCAGCGTGCTGGTCGGCGATTACCTCTTCTCGCGCTCGTTTCAGTTGATGGTGGAGACGGGCAGCCTGCGGGTGCTCGATATCCTCGCCAATGCTTCGGCCACGATTGCGGAAGGAGAGGTTTTGCAGCTGACCGCGGCGCGTGATCTGGCCACCACGGAAGCGATTTACCTTCAAGTGGTGCGTGGCAAGACGGCGGCGCTGTTCTCGGCGGCGACCGAGGTGGGCGGTGTGATCGCGTGCGCGCCCGAGGATCACGTGAAGGCGCTGTTTGACTTTGGTGACGCGCTTGGGATTGCCTTCCAGATTGTCGATGACCTCCTGGATTTCGAAGGGGATAGCGCCACAACTGGCAAGAATGTCGGTGATGATTTCCGTGAGCGCAAGCTGACCCTGCCGATCATCAAAGCAGTGGCTGCGGCAGATGCGGAAGAGCGCGCGTTCTGGTCCCGCACGATCGAAAAGGGGCGGCAGGAGGAGGGTGATCTGGAGCATGCGATCGCACTTCTGCATCGCCACGGGGCTTTGGACGCCACGCGCACAGACGCTATCGCTTGGACCGATAAGGCCAAGGCCGCGATTGCCCAACTGCCCGAGCATCCGGTGCGCGACATGTTGAGCGATCTGTCGGATTACGTGGTGGCGCGGCTCACCTGACGCGGCCTAGCCGGCGGTGTTGAGCTGTGTCACCACGGTCCACCATCCGGCATGCGTCTCCCGCAGGCGCCCGGCAGCGGCGGCAGCGGTTTCGGCGTCATCGTAAAGCCCAAAACACGTGCCACCGGAGCCTGACATCCTTGTCAGGCGGCAGCCCGGCGTGACCTCCAGCGCCGAGAAAACCTGTGCCACCACAGGTTCGGATTCCATCGCCGCGGGTTGCAGATCGTTGCGCATACCCTTGAGCCATTTGATCAGGTCGGATGCGCTTACGTTTTGCGGCAAGGCCTCAGGCATCGCGGGGTTCTCGCGGTGTTTGAGATGCGCGAACACCGTGGATGTGAGCACCGGAATATTTGGGTTCACCAGCACCGCATGCAACACGGGCAAGCCGGGCGCGCGGGTCACATCCTCGCCGACGCCGCGCATCCTGGCGGCGCCGAGGCCATGGGCGCAAACAGGTGTATCGGCTCCAAGCCGCATCAGATCGGTTGGCACAGCGCGCCCGCTCAACTCCGACAGCGCGCGCAGCGTGGCGGCGGCGTCCGAGGACCCGCCCCCGATCCCAGCCGCAAGCGGCAGGTTTTTCTCAACGGTGATGGCGGCGTTCACGCCCATCAGATCAGCGGCCATAAGCGCAAAGTTTCGCCCGTCGGTGGGCACGCCTGTGGCGGTTGGGCCAGTGACTTTGAGCGAGGTCGTGTCCGCTGGTCGCACCAGCACCCGGTCGCCGATATCGGCAAACATCACCAGCGAATCGAGAAGGTGATACCCATCCGCGCGCTGCCCCGTCACATGCAGGGTGAGGTTGATTTTCGCAGGCGCAAAAGCCTCTATTACGCGGTCGGGCGCAGCATCTTTCATGGGTGGTCAGCCTTCTTCTTCGGCGGTGCGAAGGGGTGGTGCGCCTTCTTCCTCAAGGACCTGATCGAGACCCACCTCAAGCTTGCGGCGCATCCTTTCGGGGTCCACATCGGGGCTTGGGTTATCTTCATCCACGAAGCTGAGTGCGCGGTTCCACTGGAACTCCGCCTCGATGAAACGGCCCACGGACCAGAGCACGTCGCCTAGGTGGTCATTGACCACCGGATCGACGGGCAACAGCTCGGCGGCGCGCTCCATATGCACGATGGCCTCTTCATAGCGTCCAAGGCGGTAGAGCACCCAGCCGAGGCTGTCGACGATGTAGCCGCTATTGGGCTCCGCCGCGACGGCGCGTTCGATCATGTCGAGCGCCTCATCCAGCTTCAGTTGCTTCTCGACCAGAGAATAGCCAAGGTAATTCAGAACCTGAGGTTGCTCTGGGTTAAGTTCCAGTGCCGCGCGGAAATCAGCCTCGGCGGGGGGCCAATCGCCCTTGCGCTCATGCGCGATGGCGCGGGCGTAATGCACGAACCACTGGTCATTTTCTTGCGCCTGATAAAGCTCGAGCGCGCGGTCATAGGCGGTGATCGCCTTGTCCCAGTCCTCAAGCTGGCGGTAAAGATCGCCCGCTGTGGCATGAACCAGCGCCAGATCGGGGTGGCTCACGCGCAGGTTTTCAAGCACTTCGGCGGCGGTGTCCAGCTTGCCGGAGCGGCGCAGCGCCTCGGCGCGGCCAAGTTCCGCGGAATGGAAGGCCGGGTGGTCGCGCGGCACGCGCCGATAGGCTTCGGTCGCGAGGTCATAGCGTTCCAACTCGTCCAGAAGCTGCGCTGACATGATCTGCGCGTCGATATGCGTCTCGTCGAGATACTCGGCGGTGCGGGTGTAGAAGAGCACGTATTCCGGCCCTGTCTCCTGAATAAGCGCGCGCCCGAGCGAGTGCAGCACTTCGGCAATTCCGTCGCGCGCCGATGGTATCCGCGTGTAGGAGACCGTCTCGCCGGCCTCCAGCTTTGCGCGCAGGTCTTGCAGCTGTGGATCGAGCCCGGTGCCGAATGTGTCATCGATGACCACGATGGCCTCTTCGTTGCGCTCAAGCTGGCTCAGGACCTCTGCCCAAGAGATAATTCCCCGGCGCGTGACCTGCATGGGGCCGTCCGTCTCACCGGAATAGATCCTGTCGGCGGATTCGAAATCCCCCACGGAGGCAAGCGCGAGGGCCTTGTGATAGATCGCGAAGCTGCGCAGGCCCGGCTCGGCGGCCACCGCATCAAAAAGCGTGAGCGCCTGCGCCATATCCCCAGTGCCCAAAGTGGCCCATGCGGCGATCAGCCCATCGGCAAGCGGGCCGATGCCGCGATTATCCGCGATCCGCTCCAGCACGCCCGTGTAATCCTCTTGCTTGGCCTGATCCGCCAGCAAAACCATCTGCGGAATCTGGCTGCGCAGGCCTCCTTCCTCCATCCGTTGGGCGATGGGTAGGGCGGTCTCAAGACGCCCCAAGGCCAGCATCGCCGTGACGGTTGCTTCCAGAATATCGGGGTTCGACGGGTCCGCCGCGAGCGCCCGGGTGAGGTAGCTCACGGCCTCGGCATAGTTGTTTTCATAGCGTGCCTGGCGCGCAGCGAGATAGGCACCTGCCGCCTCGTCGGCCTGCGCGCTGGGCGCGGGCGCGATATAGAGAGGGGCGGCGAGGGCGAGTATGCTGAGAAACCTGAGTGTCACGCGGGGGAACCTGCTGCTTTTGGGGTGCTCGTTACACACCAAACTAGTCTGCCACGCCCCCCAAGGCAATGCGGGGCAGCCTTCGCCACCCCGCGCACCGGTCGATTTTCACGCCGAATTTACATATTCGGGTAGTTTGGCCCGTCCCCGCCCTGCGGCGTGGTCCATGTGATGTTCTGGCTCGGGTCCTTGATGTCGCAGGTTTTGCAATGCACGCAGTTCTGGAAGTTGATCTGGAAGCGCGGATCTTTGCCATCCTCGTGCACGAACTCATAGACGCCCGCCGGGCAATAACGCGCCGAGGGGCCTGCATATTTCGCCAGATTGACCCCAACGGGCACGCTCGCATCGGCCAGCTTCAGGTGCGCGGGCTGGCTTTCCTCGTGGTTGGTCATCGAGAAGCTTACATTCGTGAGCCGATCAAAGCTCAGCGTGCCATCGGGTTTGGGGTAGTGGATTTCTTTGTGCTTGGACGCGGGTTCGGTTGCGTCGGCGTCCGATTTGCCATGGCCCAACGTCCCCAAGACCGACGCACCCAGAAGCGTGTTGGTCCACATATCGAACCCGCCCATGGTGAGCGAGGCCATGAGGCCGTATTTGGACCAGAGGGGCTTCACGTTGCGCACGCGTTTGAGGTCGTGGCCGATCGCGCCCGTGCGCACTTCGGTTTCGTAATCGCTCAGCTCGTCACCGCTGCGGCCTGCGGCGATTGCGGCTGTGGCGGCCTCGGCGGCGGCGATACCGGACAGCATCGCGTTGTGGTTGCCCTTGATGCGCGGCACGTTGACCATGCCCACGGAGCAGCCCAGCAAGGCCGCGCCCGGTGCGACCATCTTGGGCATGGATTGATAACCACCTTCGGTGATCGCGCGCGCGCCATATGCCACGCGCTTGCCGCCCTTGAGAAGGTCCGCGACCATAGGGTGATGCTTGAAGCGCTGGAATTCCATGTAAGGAAAGAGATGCGGGTTCTTGTAGTTCAGGTGCACCACGAAGCCCACATAAACCTGATTGTTATCAAGATGATAGATGAAAGACCCGCCACCCGCGTTTTTGTTCAGCGGCCAGCCCATCGTGTGTGTGACGCTGCCCTCTTTGTGCTTCTCGGGGTCGATCTCCCAGATCTCTTTCATCCCCAGGCCGTATTTCTGAGGCTCCTTGCCTTTGGCGAGGTCGTATTTCGCGATCACCTCTTTCGAAAGGCTCCCGCGCACGCCTTCGCTTAGGAACACGTATTTGCCGTGAAGCTCCATACCGGGCTCATATCCGGGGCCTTCGGTGCCATCGGGGTTACGGCCAAACTCACCGGCCACGACGCCTTTGACGCTGCCATCCTCTGCATAGACCATCTCGGAACAGGCCATGCCGGGGAAAATCTCGACGCCCAGCTCTTCTGCCTGCTCCGCCATCCAGCGGCAGACATTGCCCATCGACACGATATAGTTGCCATGGTTGCTCATCAGGGGCGGCATGGGGAAGTTGGGGATGCGCAGCGCGCCCGCTTCGCCCAGCATATAGAATTTATCGTCCACGACGGGCACCGTGATCGGCGCGCCTTTTTCTTTCCAATCGGGGATCAGTTTGTTGATGCCCACAGGGTCCAGAACAGCACCTGACAGGATATGCGCGCCCACTTCTGAGCCCTTTTCCAGCACGACAACCTCCGCCTCGGGGTTGAGCTGCTTCATGCGGATCGCGGCACTCAGGCCCGCGGGTCCGGCGCCCACGATCACCACATCATATTCCATCGTCTCGCGCGCGTTCTCGGTCATTTGGATATCCTTGTAACAGGGCCGCAGAGGGCCGGGTATTCAGATCTTGCCGTGCCTAGCGCGGCGTGGGTCACGGCGTCAATGAGAACACGACGTTTCGAACAAGGGAAAACGGCAAATTGTCACGTATGGCTGCGCAGATAAGCGCGCGGCCCGCGCAATCGGTCTTGCAATCGCCCGCCTGCTCGGGGCACTCTGATGCGGCTTTGATACAACGTTTCGTCACAGACGGGCAGGGCGGTCGCCTGAGCGCGCGCCTATCACAGGGGACTACGAGTATGGACAAGATCCCGATGACACGGGCGGGGCACGATGCGCTTGAGGTTGAGCTGAAACGGCTCAAATCCGTGGAGCGTCCGGCCATCATCGCCGCCATCGCAGAGGCGCGCGAGCATGGCGATCTGTCGGAGAATGCCGAGTATCATTCCGCCCGCGAAAAGCACAGTTTCATCGAAGGGCGCGTGAAGGAGCTTGAGGGCATCCTTGGCCTTGCCGAGGTGATTGATCCCTCCAAGCTTTCGGGCTCCATCAAGTTCGGTGCGAAAGTGACGCTGGTGGATGAGGATACGGATGAGGAAAAGACCTGGCAGATCGTGGGCGAGCATGAGGCCAATATCGAAAAGGGTCTTTTGAATATCAAATCCCCCATTGCCCGTGCCCTGATTGGCAAGGAAGAGGGCGACAGCGTGGAAGTGCGCACGCCGGGGGGTGATCGCGGCTACGAAGTGCTGAAGATCTCCTATAGCTGAGGGACCGATGGCAATGCGCCTTCTCCAAGGCACCACCGCAAAGCGACCGCAGTTGCCGCCCGAGGCGCGCCCAAAACAGGCGCCGCCCACATCCCTTGGCATATACGACAAACCCCAGCGGGGGCCGATCTCGGGGGTTGAGGTCGCGGCACTGGTCCTGTCCGGCCTCTGGCTGGTGCTGGCGGCGGTGTTTTTCCTCTTTCTGGCACCTCCCGTGCCCGGCGGTGGGGCTTTGGGCTTCTTGCTTACGATGTTGGTGGTATTTTTGCCCGTCGCAATGATCTGGGTCGCCGCGATGGCCGCCCGCTCGGCCCGGGTGATGCGCGAGGAAAGCCAGCGCCTTCAGGCCGCGATTGATGCAATCCGGCAAGCCTATGTCGCGCAGAGCCAACGTGCGGCGCCGGCGGCGGATGAGCCTTCGGTCGCCCGCAAGCTTGATGAGATCGCCGCCGCACAGCGCAAGACCGAAACCACGCTTGCGACCTTCTCCTCCTCGCGCCAGCCCGAGCCTGTGCGTCTGACCCCGCCGCCGCCTGCGCCAGATGAGGACAGTCAAGTTGTGCTGGCTCTCGGCACACCTGCCGAGGCGCTGAGCGCGCCCTTGTCGCGTGCCGATTTCATCCGCGCGCTGAATTTCCCCGAGACCGCCGACGACAAGGCCGGGTTCGATGCGCTGCGCAAGGCGCTGAAGGACCGGCCAACGGCCCTTCTTGTGCAGGCCGCGCAGGACGTGCTGACCCTGCTCAGTCAGGATGGGATCTATATGGATGATCTGCGCCCCGACATGGCCCGCCCCGAGGTGTGGCGCAGCTTTGCTGGTGGCGCGCGGGGCCGCGCGATTGCAGCGCTTGGCGGTATCCGCGACCGCTCGTCTTTGGAGCTGACGGCGGCGCGGATGAAGCAAGACCCGATCTTTCGTGACGCAGGGCACCACTTCCTGCGCCGGTTCGACCGGATGTTCAGCGATTTCGCGGAAACAGCCTCAGATCAGGATATCTCCGCGCTGTCGGACACCCGAACCGCACGGGCCTTCATGCTTCTGGGCCGGGTGGCTGGCACGTTTGATTGAGGGCTTAGAAGCCTGCGATTACCCCTCCACCCCCGCAGTTTCCACCACCGCATGCATCAAGACATCCGTGCCCGCCTTGGCCCACTCCTTTGAAATTTCCTCTGCCTCGTTGTGGCTCAGCCCGCCGACGCAGGGGCACATGACCATCGCCGTGGGGGCCACGCGGTTGATCCAGCAAGCGTCGTGCCCCGCGCCGGAAATCAGGTTGCGGTGCGAGTAGCCAAGCCGCTCGGCCGCGTCGCGGATGGCGCTCACGCAGCCCTCGTCGAACGTCACCGGATCAAACCCGCCAACCTCCTCAAACGTTACCTCGAGCCCCATTCCATCGCAAATCTCGACCGTGGCCGCCTTCATCCGGGCCACCATATCCTCGATCACCTCCAGATTGGGGGAGCGGAAATCGACGGTGAAAACCGCCTTGCCGGGGATCACGTTGCGTGAGTTTGGGAACACCTCGATATGCCCCACAGCGCCCACCGCATCGGGCGCGTGGCTGAGAGCGATCTGGTCCACACGTTGCAGCACCCGCGCCATTCCAAGGCCCGCATTGCGGCGCAGCGGCATGGGGGTGGAGCCTGTGTGCGCGTCGGTGCCAGTGATCGTCACTTCGGTCCAGCGCAGGCCTTGGCCGTGGGTGACCACCCCAATATCCACGCCTTCGGCCTCCAGGATCGGGCCTTGCTCGATATGCAGCTCGAAAAACGCGTGCATCTTGCGCGCGCCCACAGGCTCCGCGCCTTTCCAGCCGATCCGCTCAAGCTCCGCGCCGAAGGTTTTTCCGTCGGCATCTTTGCGGCCATGGGCCCAGTCCTCGTCAAAAAGCCCTGCAAAAACGCCAGAGGCGAGCATGGCCGGCGCAAAACGCGTGCCCTCTTCGTTGCTCCAGTTGGTTACGACGATGGGATGGCGCGTCTTGATACCCAGATCATTGAGCGTGCGGATGATCTCAAGCCCTGCCAACACGCCCAGAACCCCGTCATATTTGCCGCCCGTAGGCTGTGTGTCGAGATGGCTGCCCACATAGACGGGCAGGGCGTCCGGGTCCGTCCCTTCGCGCCGGGCAAACATGTTGCCCATCGTATCAAGGCCCATCGTAAGGCCCGCCGCCTCGCACCAACGTTGAAAAAGATGCCGCGCCGCGCCATCCTCATCGGTCAGCGCCTGTCGGTTATTGCCCCCCGCCACGCCGGGACCGATCTGGGCCATCTCCATCAGGCTGTCCCAAAGGCGGTCGCCATTGATGGTCAAATTCTGTCCTGGCGCAGTCATGGCTGCCTCCCTGCTGCCCCTACGCGGAGGCATTTTCTTTCAAATTTGGTCAACGATTGCCTGCATGTGCGACGGTGTCAAGCTGCGCCCTATGCCGCGTTAACCTCTCGTTAATCCTAAGCGCAATCGGCTCTGGCATGGTGGCCATGGCGCGGGGTAATTTGACCGTGGGTGGTGGGCTCCGCAGGTCTCAGGACCAGTCTGCCAGGAGGTCACGATGTCATTTGTTTCCGGGTTTGGCCGCGTAGGCCCGCCTTTGGCGCTGCCGCGCATGGCTGCGACGGATCGGGATGGTCAGCGGCCGCCTTACCCACCGCGCCGCGCCAAGGAGCGTGAAGAGCAAGAGGCCTTCGCACCAGATGTCACGAATGAGCCAGCGCAGAAACCAGAGCCCGTGCCAAATAGCCCCGATGCGCCCCTGCTGCGCTTTGGAATACACGCGCAGGCGCAGGACCAGAATCGCGCTGGCGTCGATATGGACGGTGCAACGGCGCGGATGCGCACGGCGCAAATCATGCGCGCAGTGGACGAGGCGAACCGGATTTCCGGCATTACCCGCCCCGCGCCGGGGCTGACGGGAGAGATCCTGAGGCCGGGGGATGCGGGTGGCGATGACGCGCAGATAATTACGCCGGAGACAGATCCGCCTCGGTGAGGCCAATGGCGTCCGTCCACGCGGCGCTTACAAAGGGTTGAGCCCTCTAGCGTTCCTGCTCGTGGGCAAACCGCTGCCGCGCAATATCCTCATGGGCCTCTGCCTTTCGCTGATCGTTCAGCGCCGCCTCGACAAAGCCCAGATGCGCCTCCACCGCGGCGCGTGCGGCCACTGGATCGCGGGCCTGAAGCGCCGTGTTTATCGCGCGGTGTTGTTCCAAAAGAGCCGTGCGCGTGGTGCTTTGGCGGAACATCATCTGCCGATTGTAAAACACCCCCTCGCGCAAAAGATCGAACATTGACCGCATCATGTGCAGCATCACGACGTTATGGCTCGCCTCTAGAATGGAGAGGTGAAATTCGGCGTCCAGACCTGCCTCCTCGGACGGGTCGGGGTTCAGGTGGGCGCGCTCCATCTTGTCCATCAGGGCCTGGATCACCATCAGGTCCGTGCCCGAGGCAAGATGCGCGGCCCGCTCCGCCGCGAGAGCCTCCATATCCCGGCGAAAGGCGATGTAGTCGAACACCGCCTCGTCATGCTCGGCAAAAAGGCGAATGAGCGCTTCGGAAAAAGCCGAGCCGAGAACATCCGCCACATAAATACCCGCGCCCGCGCGGCTGCTGAGAAGGCCCTTGGCCTGAAGCTCGGCCACCGCCTCGCGCAGGCTGGGGCGCGACACGCCGAGGCGTTCGGCAAGCTCGCGCTCTGCCGGAAGACGCTCACCCGGGCGCAGAATACCGCGCAGGATCAGCTTTTCAATCTGGCGGGTGACGGCTGTGGACAGCTTTTCAGGGGTGACCTTCTGGAACGGCATGGGCGGCCCTTGCGTGATATTGGTCAGATTATATGACCACATCAGGCGCGCGGCAAGTGGGGCCTAGCGCCAAGCGTCGCCCTGATAGGGTAAGAACGCCTCGACCGCTGCCGTTGCGATCACGAGGGTTTCGCCCGTCTCGGGGTTGGTCACGTTCTGCCCACCCAGAACTGCGCGCACCTCTGCCCGCCCACGCGGAAGTCCTTGGGTCAGCGCGGCACAGTCCAACGCAGCAGGGTCCTGCACGCCCACCGTCACAGCCACACGCATGGTGTCCGGCGCAATCCCGGTGCTTT
>CALGEH010000179.1 GCA_937881735.1 uncultured Shimia sp. | reverse complement strand
GGTGGTTTACTATTTTTACGCCGCCACAGCCCTTGGTGCGCCGCACCGCAAGGTGAGCTTCACCGTGCCCACGGGCAATTTCGGTGACATCTTCGCGGGCTATATTGCCAAGCGGATGGGGCTGCCTATTGACCGTCTGGTCGTAGCGACGAACCAGAACGACATTTTGCACCGCTGCCTGACGCAGGCCAACTACACGCCCAACGGTGTGAAGCCGTCGATCAGCCCGTCGATGGATATCGGCGTCAGCTCCAATTTCGAGCGGGCCTTGTTCGAGGCATATGGCCGGGACGGGCGCGCGATTGCGCAGCTGATGGACGAGCTGAAAGAGGGCGGGTTCACCGTGAGCCAAGGGGCGATGCAGGCCCTGCGCGAGGCGTTCGACAGCGGGCGCGTCTCCGAGGAGGAGACCAGTGCTACGATCACCCGCGCATTCGCGCAAACTGGTGAGCTTCTTTGCCCGCACAGCGCCATCGGCGTGCAGGTGGCCGAGCAGCATCTCAAACCCGGCGTGCCGATGATCACGCTGGCCACAGCGCATCCGGCCAAGTTTCCCGCCGCCGTCGAGGCCGCGAGCGGGCAGCATCCCCCCTTGCCCTCGCATATGGCGGACCTGTATGAGCGGCCCGAACGGATCACCCGGATCGCAAATGATCTGGGTGCAATCGAGACCCTCATCACGGAGCGCACCACACCTTGAGCGTCACTCTCACCACGTTGAATAACGGCTTTCGCGTCGTCTCCGAGCCGATGCCCGGCCTGCAATCCGCCGCCATCGGCATCTGGGTCCTGTCGGGGGCGCGCCATGAGCGCGCCGAGCAGAACGGCATCGCGCATTTTCTGGAGCATATGGCCTTCAAAGGCACAAAGACGCGCAGCGCGCTTCAGATCGCCGAGGCGATCGAGGATGTGGGCGGCTATATCAATGCCTATACCAGCCGCGAGGTGACGGCCTATTACGCTCGGGTGCTGAAGGATGATGTGGGTCTCGCACTGGACGTGATTGCGGATTTCCTGCGCAATGCGGTGTTTGACCCCTCGGAGATCGAGGTGGAGCGCGGCGTGATCTTGCAAGAGATCGGTCAGGCGCTCGATACACCCGATGATATAATCTTTGACTGGCTTCAGGAGAAGGCCTATCCGGATCATCCGCTGGGCCGGGCGATCCTTGGGGTGGAGGACGGCGTGAAAGGCTTTTCGCGCGCTGATCTTCAGGGCTTTGTTGGGCAGCATTACGTGCCGGGGCAGATGATCCTGTCGGCGGCGGGTGCTGTGGATCACGACGCATTGGTGCAGGCAGCGGAAGCGCTCTTTGGCGATATGCAGACGGCGGCAGCCCCCGAAGCGCCGATTGCGAAATTCGCAGGTGGCGAGGCGCGGACCGTGAAGGCGCTGGAGCAGGCGCATTTCGCGCTGGCGTTTGAGAGCCCCGACTACGCCGACCCCTTGATCCACGCGGCTCAGATCTATTCCACGGCGCTCGGCGGCTCCATGTCCTCGCGCCTCTTTCAGGAGATTCGCGAGAAGCGCGGGCTTTGCTACACGATCTATGCGCAGGCCGGGGCCTATTCTGATACGGGCATGATGACCGTCTATGCGGGCACGTCGGCGGAACAGCTTGGCGATCTGGCGGGTATCACGATTGACGAGATGAAGCGCGCCGCAAGCGACATGCGCCCGGATGAGATCGAGCGCGCCCGCGCGCAGATGAAAGCGGGGCTTTTGATGGGGCTGGAAAGCCCGTCGAACCGGGCTGAGCGGCTGGCGCGGATGGTGCAGATCTGGGGCCGTGTGCCGGGTCTGGAAGAGGTGGTCGAGAAGATCGACGCCGTGACCCTCAAGGATGTGCGTGATCTGGCCGAGAAGATTGCGGCCCGCGCGCCCGCCGCGATGGCGCTTTATGGACCTGTGGAGGCGGCCCCCACGCTGGAGGCTCTTGAGCAAAGGCGCGCTGCGTAATGTTTCTGCCGCGCCGCAAGGTCCGGATCGAGACGGAGCGGATGACCCTGCGCCAGCCCGCCATGCCGGATTTCCGCGACTGGGCCTGCCTGCGCCGCGAGAGCGAGGATTTCCTGGCCCAGTGGGAGCCGCTCTGGTCCCCCGATCACCTGTCGCGCAAAGGGTTTACCAACCGCGTCTACTGGGCGCAGCGGGCGATTGGCAATGGCTCGGCCCTGCCGCTATTCCTGGTGCGGCGCGAGGATGACCGCCTTCTGGGCGCCATCACGCTCGATAATATCCGCCGCGGCCCCAGCCAATCTGGCACGCTTGGCTATTGGATCGGTCAGAGCCACGCGCGCCAGGGCTATATGCGCGAGGCGATTGAGGCCGTGGTCCATTACGCGTTCGACCGTCTGGACCTCAGCCGGATCGAAGCCGCGTGCCTGCCGGAAAACGCGGCCTCGCGGGCACTGTTGGAGAAATGCGGGTTCAAATACGAGGGCGTGGCCCAAAGCTATCTCCAGATCGATGGCCGCTGGCGGACCCATGTCCTCTATGCCGGGTTGCGCGCTGATCGGCGGGGGCGCACGGAGGCGGGCGTGTAAGATTTGGCTGACGCGCCGTTAATTCGCGCTATCATCCCGACGTGAAGGGAGATTGCCATGATCCGCACCATCGCTTTTTTACTCGCCGCTACGCTTGCGCTGCCTGCCACGGCCCAAGACCGAAAACCCAGCCATTGCATCGCCTTGGCGCAAAGTGCGCCGGGGATGGAGTATATCCAAAAGGCCAGTTTTCGCGCGCCCGTGCCGGAGTTTTCCGTGCGGCTGAGATATCTCACACATGCGGCCTTTTTGATCCAGACCGAGGGCGGTGTGAGCGCCGTGACCGATTTCAACGGCTTCGTTGGCAGCGCTGATTTTCTGCCCGATGTGGTCACGATGAACCACGCTCATTCGACCCATTGGACCGCCAATCCCGACCCCAGTATTCCCCATGTCCTCAAGGGTTGGGGTCCGTTTGGCGAGGGCGTGGATCATCACGTGAGCGTGGGCGACATGCTGGTGCGCAACGTCTCCACAGATATCCGCAGTGCCATGTCCGGGGTGGAGCCCAACGGCAATTCCATCTTCGTTTTCGAGGCGGCTGGGCTTTGCATCGGCCATCTGGGCCACCTGCACCACGCACCCACGGATGATCAATATGCGGCGCTTGGCCGGATGGACGTGGTCATGGCCCCGGTGGATGGTGGCTACACCATGGATCTGGCCACCATGATCTCCGTGCTCAAGCGGCTGGAGGCGCGCATCGTCATTCCGATGCATTGGTTCACGCAGGACAATCTGGTGCGCTTTGCCGCTGGGATGGAGGATGTGTTCGATGTGGTTGATGAGGGCGCGCATGAAATCACCGTGTCGCTGCGCAATCTGCCGGACGATCCTACGGTGATCATCCTGCGCCCGCAATTCCTGACGGATGAGGAGTGAGGTTTTGCCATTCGGCGCAGGCCCCGCTAGACCGCTTGCATGACACTCAATTCCGTTGATCCCGCGCTGCTGGCGCAGCTCACCGCCGCAATGCCTGGCGCCATCCGCGAGGCTGCCCCCCGCTATCTTGAGGAGCCGAGGGGCCGCTGGCAGGGGCTTGCCGGGGCCATCGTCGCACCGGACAGTGCCGAGGGCGTGGCCAAGGTGATCCGCATGGCCGCCGCGGCCTGCGTGCCCGTCGTGCCCTATTCGGGGGGCACGGGTCTTGTCGGCGGGCAGATCACGCCGGATGGCCCCGCGCCGATCCTGCTGAGCCTTGAGCGGATGAACCGGGTGCGCGAGACGTATCCGGAGGAAAACGTGATGGTCGTTGAGGCCGGGGCGATCCTGTCGGACGTGCATGATGCGGCGGGCGCGGTGGGGCGGCTCTTCCCGCTCAGCATCGCGGCCAAGGGATCGGCTCGTGTGGGCGGGCTTCTGGCGACCAATGCGGGGGGCGTCAATGTGCTGCGCTATGGCAATGCGCGCGATCTGTGTCTGGGGCTGGAGGCGGTGCTGCCCGATGGCACGATCTGGCACGGGCTGCGCCGCTTGCGCAAGGACAACATGGGCTACGATCTGCGCAACCTTTTGATCGGGTCCGAGGGCACGCTGGGCGTCATCACCGCCGCCGCGTTGAAGCTCGTGCCACGCCCGGCGGGCGAGGGGACCGCGCTGATGGTCGTGGAAAGCCCTGCCGCAGCACTTAGCCTTCTGGCTTTGGCGCGTGATCACATGGGCGAGGGGGTGAGCGCGTTTGAGTTGATGCATCGTCAAGGCCTCGAATTTTTGGCCGAGACGATGCCGGAATTGCGCCAACCCTTTGCTGCGCCGCCTGAATGGTTCGTCCTCATCGACGTAGGTTTGGCGCGTGGCCTTGATCCGGCGCAGGCGCTTGAGACGCTCTTTGGTGAGGCGGTGGAGGCCGGGCTGGTCAGCGACGGTATGATTGCGCAATCTGAGGCGCAGCGCCGCGACTTCTGGGAGATCCGCGAGCGTATCCCCGAGGGCAACCGGCGCATCGGCGCGGTCAGCTCGCATGACATCTCAGTGCCACTGGGTGCTGTGGCAGAGTTTATGGTGCAAGGCGGTCCGGCGATTGCCGCGTTGGGTGCGTTCCGGATCAATTGTTTTGGACATTTGGGCGACGGGAACCTGCATTACAACGTCTTTCCCATGCCCGGCAAAACCCGCGCCGATCACGTGGATCAGCGCGAGGCGATCAAGACGGTGGTGCATGATCTGGTCCATTCCATGGGTGGTTCGGTCAGCGCCGAGCACGGG
This sequence comes from uncultured Shimia sp., assembly GCA_937881735.1. Taxonomy (GTDB): domain Bacteria; phylum Pseudomonadota; class Alphaproteobacteria; order Rhodobacterales; family Rhodobacteraceae; genus Roseovarius. Next base: position 7,108 of record CALGEH010000179.1, on the reverse strand, counting down.
ATCGGGCGGCTGAAGGTTGCCGATCTTGAGACATACGGTGATCCGGCGAAGCTCGCGGCGATGCGTGCGATCAAGGATGCGCTCGACCCGCTGGGGATCATGAACCCGGGCGCGGTGCTGCGGGCGCGCTGAGCTTTCGTCACAAAAAAGCCGGGAGGCGCGTCGCCCCCCGGCTTTGGCTTTCAGTGACCGCGATTTACGGGAAATTCACTTCGTTGAAGATCGCCTGAGCGCGGGCCGCGTTGGAGCCGTAGACCTCGGTGGGCGTGTCATTGTCGATGATGAAATAGCCCATGCGCGCGGTGTCATCGTCCAGCGGGATACCGGGCACGGCGGGGTATTCGTTATTCTGCTCGGCAAAGTGGCGCTGCGCGAACTCGGATGTGAAGAATTCCATCAGGGCTTTTGCCTCATCCGTGTTGGGCGCATTGGCCAGCATGCCTACGCCTGTCACGTTCATGTGCACGCCGCGGTCGCTCTGGTTGGGCCAGACCCAGCCAAGCTGATCAATCTCGGCCGTGAGGCCTTCGATGTCCTGATCAAACCCGCGCAGGTAGTAATAGTGGTTGGAGACGGCCAGATCACACTCGCCCGAGATAATCCCGCGCAGCTGATCCGTGTCTCCACCTTGAGGCGCGCGGGCGAGGTTGGCGTTGACGCCTGCGGCCCATTCCTTCGCAGCCTCTTCGCCATCGGCGTGGATGATCGATGCCAGAAGCGACAGGTTGTAGATGTTGGACGAGGTGCGGATGCAGATGCTGTCCTTCCACTTTTCGTCCGTGAGCTCCTCATAGGTCTGCGGCGGGTTCTCGACGCGGTCCTTGGAGTAGAAAATGACGCGTGCGCGCTGGCTCACGCCGAACCACAGGTTTTCGGGGTGGCGGATATGCGCAGGGATTTTGGTGCTCAGAACGTCCGAGTCAACCGCTTGCAACATACCGGCATCTGCGGCGCGGAACATGCGGCCCGCGTCCACGGCGATGAACACATCGGCGGGGCTGTTGGCGCCCTCGGCCTCGATGCGGGCCATCAGCTCATCGGCTTTGCCCTCGATCCGGTTGACCTCGATGCCCGTTTCTTCCGTGAACTTGGCATAGAGCGCGTCGTCCGTGTCGTAGTGGCGTGAGGAATAGACATTGACCTCGGCGGCCATGGCGGTGGCGGCCATGGCGGAGAGGGAAAGTGCCGCGGTCAGGCGGGTTGCAAAACGCTTCATTGGGGGCTCCCGTGGTGTTGTCTGAGTGATTTACTCGGGTAAAGAACGGTATCCGACTAAAATAGTCAAGTGTTTGTCTTGCGGAAAATCACCTTTTGTATTTGGCCCGTGAAAACGTAGCGTTCCGCTTGATTGATATGCTGTTCCCGCCCACGCTGCGACAAACGGCCCCATGCGCCCCGGAGAGTGGCCTGGGCCAGTCCGAGAAGGAAACACCATGAGCTTTGTGAATCGCGATGATGTGCTTGCGCTTCAAGACGAGATGCCCTGGGACGCGCGCGAGAGGCCCGCGACCGTTTTCGCAATGCTGTCGCAGACCGCGCAGAAATTCCCCGACCGTCCTGCGCTGAGCTATCAGCTTTTGTCCGGTCCCACGGACAAGGCCCAGACCCTGACTTGGCGCGGCTTTCACGAGCAGGTTTGTCAGGCTGCGAATCTCTTTCGGGCTCTGGGTGTGTTGGAGACAGATGTGGTGGCCCTTATCCTGCCCAATAGTCTGGAGACGGCTGTGGCCACGGTTGGTGGCATGGTTGCGGGGATCGTGAATCCGATCAACCCGCTGCTGGAACCGGAGCAGATCGCCTCCATCCTGCGCGAGACGAACGCGAAGGTAGTCGTCACGCTCAGGGCCTTTCCCAAAACGGATGTGGCGCAGAAAACGGCCGAGGCCGTGCGCCTTGCACCCGGCGTGCAGACCGTTCTGGAGATTGATCTCAACGGCTATCTTTCCCCGCCCAAAAGCTGGATCGTGCCCCTGATTCGGCCCAAGAACCCTGTCGCGCATCATGCTGCGGTCAAGGATTTCGGTAAGGAAATGGCGCGCCAGAGCAAAGCGCTCGATTTCAGCGACCGTGGCCAGGATCGTGTCGCGGCCTATTTCCACACAGGGGGCACCACGGGCATGCCGAAGGTGGCGCAACATACCTATGGCGGGATGATCTACAACGGATGGGTCGGGCAGACGCTGTTGTTCAATGAGACGGATAATGTGATGTGCCCGCTGCCGCTTTTTCATGTGTTTGCGTGTCATGTGATCCTGATGGCGATGATCAAATCGGGCGCGCATGGGGTTTTCCCCACGCCAGCGGGCTATCGCGGCGAGGGGGTGTTCGACAATTTCTGGAAGCTCTGCGAGCGTTGGAAGATCAGCTTCATCATCACCGTGCCGACCGCTGTTGCGGCCCTGATGCAGCGCAAGGTGGATGCGGACCTCTCGACCGTGCGCAACGCGTTTTCCGGCTCTGCGCCCATGCCGATGGAGCTTTTCACCCGGTTCGAGAGCGCCACAGGTGTTACCGTGATCGAAGGCTATGGCCTGACCGAGGCTACGTGCCTCGTGTCGTGCAACCCGCCTGAGGGCGACAAGAAGGTAGGCTCGGTTGGTGTGCCTTTCCCCTATACGGATGTGAAGATTTTTCACACGGGACCCGATGGGCCGACAGAATGCGATGCGGATGAGGTGGGTGAGATTTGCATCTCCAGCCCCGGCGTTCATGTGGGTCGCACCTATACTGAGGCCGCGAAGAATCGCGATCTCTATCACACGGAGTCATACCTGCGTACCGGCGATCTGGGCCGGATTGATGTGGATGGCTATCTGTGGATCACCGGACGGCAGAAGGATCTGATCATCCGTGGCGGGCATAATATTGACCCTGCCGAGATTGAAGAGGCGCTGATGGCACATCCAGCGGTCGCAATCGCTGGCGCCATAGGTCAGCCGGATGCCCATTCGGGTGAGGTCCCGTGCGTCTATGTGGAGCTTGTGGAGGGTGGAGAGGCCACAGCGGAGGATCTGCGCGCACATTGCAAAGCCCATGTGCACGAACGGGCGGCACATCCCAAACATGTGGAAATCCTGGCCGAGTTGCCCAAAACCGCCGTGGGAAAGGTGTTCAAACCCGATCTGCGCAAGCGGGCAATCACGCGGATTTATGATTCAGCGTTGGAGAATGCTGACCTACGCGCTCATGTCACCGAGGTTATTGACGATAAAAAGCGCGGACTGGTGGCGCGAATCACAAAGACAGGTGATGTTAACGACGCTCAGGTCACGTCGACTCTGGGTCAGTACACGCGCCCGTGGGAGTGGGCGCAACAGAGGAGACCTTGAATGACCAACATCCCGTTTCGGATCGACCCAAACCCTTCGGACATGAAGCCCGCGTCTATGGTTGAGGTGGAAGCCTTCACAACCGATGACCACACGGAATTGAACCGCACGCATTACATCAACGAGGCTGAGACGACCTATTCAGGCGTATGGGAATGTGCGCCCACCCACGAGGTGATCGACGCCTATCCGGTGCATGAGTTGATGACGATCGTGTCGGGCAAGATCACCGTGACACATGCAGACGGCACCGCCGAGCATCTGGTCGCAGGCGACAGCTTCTTTATTCCCAAGGGCAAGAAGATGGTCTGGGAAATCACAGAGACACTGCGCAAGATCTATATGATCACCGAATAAATTAGCTGGGCCGGAGGGTGTCCTCCGGCCCGCTTGTGCGGTTATGCGAGGTCCTTGTAACTAACCTCAGCTGTATCGCCGCCCGTTTTCTCGCGCCGCACGATCAGGCGGTTGAGAGCGTTGATATAGGCCTTGGCGGAGGCGACGACCGTATCGGTATCCGCCGATTGTCCCGTCGCGATCATCCCGTTTTCCTCAAGCCGCACGCTGACCGTGGCCTGTGCATCGGTGCCTTCCGTGACGGCGTTCACCTGATAGAGTTGCAGCCGGGCCTCATTGGGATGGATGGCGCGCACGGCTTTGAAGGTCGCATCCACTGGCCCGTCGCCCTCGCAGGTCGCGCTGTGCTCCACGCCATCCACTTCCATTTCCAGAACGGCCTCGGCCGGGCCGGTGCCGCAGATGACCTTGAGGTTGATCAACTCCAGATGATCCTCACCTTCACCGCTGGTGCGGACCAGTGCGAGGATGTCATCGTCGTAAACTTCCTTCTTGCGGTCGGCGAGATCCTTGAACCGAAAGAAGATATCCTTCAGTTGGTTATCGCCCACCTCAATGCCCAGATCCTTAAGCTTGGCGCGCAGTGCGGCCCGGCCCGAATGTTTGCCCAAGGGCAGGGAGGTGCCTGCGATGCCCACATCCTCGGGGCGCATGATTTCAAACGTCTCGGCGTTTTTCAGCATTCCGTCCTGGTGGATGCCGGATTCGTGCGCAAAGGCGTTCTTGCCCACGATGGCCTTGTTGAACTGCACGGCAAAGCCGCTGACGGCAGCCACGCGGCGTGAGATGTTCATGATCTTGGTGGTGTCGATGCCGGTGGAGTAGGGCATGATATCGCCGCGCACTTTCATGGCCATCACGACCTCTTCCAGCGCGGTATTGCCCGCCCGCTCGCCCAGGCCGTTGATCGTGCATTCGATCTGGCGCGCCCCGCCCGCCACGGCAGCCAGCGAGTTGGCCGTGGCCATGCCCAGATCATTGTGACAATGGGTGGCGAAGATAACCTCATCCGCACCGGGCACTTCGGCGATGAGGCGGCGGATGAGATCGGCGCTCTCGACCGGGGCGGTATAGCCCACCGTGTCGGGGATGTTGATCGTGGAGGCACCCGCCTTGATCGCAATCTCCACCACGCGGCAGAGGTAATCCCATTCGGTGCGCGTGGCGTCCATCGGCGACCATTGCACGTTGTCACACAGGTTGCGCGCGTGGGTCACCGTCTCGTGGATACGTTCGGCCATCTCATCGCGGGTGAGGTTCGGGATCGCGCGGTGCAGGGGTGAGGTGCCGATGAAGGTGTGGATGCGCGGGCGACGCGCGTGTTTCACCGCCTCCCAGCAGCGGTCGATATCGCGGATTTGCGCGCGGGCGAGGCCGCAGATGACGGAAGATTCCGTTCGTTCGGCAATGTCGCTTACGGCGCGGAAATCGCCCTCGGAGGCGATGGGGAAGCCGGCCTCGATGATATCCACGCCCATCTCGTCCAAGAGGCCCGCGATCTCCAGCTTTTCTTCGTGGGTCATGGTCGCACCCGGCGATTGCTCACCGTCGCGCAAGGTGGTGTCGAAAATCACCACGCGGTCTTTGCCGTCAGCCATGGCTGTCTGTTGTGTTGAATCGGTCATGTTTTGATCTCTTTGTTTGTCCTAAAGCCTTTGGCGCGAGAAGGCGCATCCTCTGAGCGGTCGCACCAGTTCCGGCACGCTCAGAGGCGGGTTAGGAGAGCCAGGCAAAGGCCATGCGCCCGCGACGGAGCGGGGGCGGCACCAAGGATATGCGTGGCGGTCAACATGGGGTGCACCATAGGCGCGAGATTTCCGAATGGAAAGTGTATATTTTTGTATACCAGAGCGTTGATCTGCCCAAATCTTAGGCTAAAGTCTGTTGTCTATGGAACGGGCTTTGATCATAGGCGCCTCTGGCGGAATCGGGCAGGCGATTGCCTCGACACTTGTGGCGCGCGGCGTTTCGGTGACAGCCTTGTCGCGCTCTGTGGATGGGCTGGACCTGACGGACGAGGCCTCGGTCGCGCGCGTTTTGGGGGCTTTGGATGGACCGTTTGATTTGGTTTTTGTGGCCTCGGGCGCGTTGGGTGATCCTGAGAAATCGCTCAAGGATTTGGATGCGGGTGCGATGGCTATGCAGTTCGCGATCAACACAATCGGTCCGGCTTTGATTTTGGCGCACGCCCCGCGTCTTTTGCCGCGCAAGGGGCGGTCGGTTTTTGCGGCGCTTTCGGCGCGGGTGGGGTCCATCGGGGACAATCGCCTCGGGGGCTGGTATTCCTACCGCGCGTCCAAGGCGGCGCTCAATCAGGTGTTGCGGTCTGGCGCGATTGAGATTGCCCGCAGCCACCGCGAGGCGATTGTCACCGCGCTGCATCCCGGCACCGTGGCTACCTCCTTCACCGCTGAGTATCGCGGGCGGCATCCGGCCGTGGCGCCGCAGACGTCTGCCGAAAATCTGTTGCGCGTGATCGACGGCCTGACGCCTGCGGATAGCGGGAATTTCTACGACTGGCAGGCGGAAAGGATCGCGTGGTGACACGATTGGTTCTGGTGCTCGGGGATCAGCTGAGCCGGGGTCTGAGTGCCCTTGGAGAAGCTGAGCGTGGGCGCGACGTGGTCGTGATGGCTGAGGTGGCCGAGGAGACGGGTTATGTCCCGCATCACCCCAAGAAGATTGCCTTTATCCTCTCGGCCATGCGCCATTTTGCCGAAGAATTGCGCGATGAGGGTTGGCAGGTTCACTACACCAAGCTCGACGACAAGGACGCCCCCCGCTCCATCCCCGAAGCGCTTCTGGCCGCTGCTGAGACCCACGGCGGATCGGAGGTTCTGGCCACGCAACCGGGCGAATGGCGGCTGCTCGCCGCTTTGGAGGAGATGCCGCTCAAGGTGACCCTGCTGGGCGATGATCGGTTCCTGTGCTCGACCGAGGAGTTCGATGCCTGGGCCGAGGGGCGCAAAGAGCTTCGGATGGAATTTTTCTACCGCGAGATGCGCCGCAAGACGGGGCTCATGATGGACGGGGATCAGCCCGCCGGGGGCAAGTGGAATTTCGACCATGACAACCGCAAGCGCGCCACCACCGACATGTTCCGCGCCCGCCCCGCCCGGTTCCGCGAGGATGCGATCACGCAAGATGTGCTCAGCCTCGTGGCGCGCAGGTTTGGCAATAATTTCGGAAAGCTGGAGGCGTTTGGCCTTGCCGTGACGCGGGGGCAGGCGCTCAAGGCGATGGATCATTTCATCGCCCATCTGCTGCCGAAATTTGGCGATACGCAGGACGCGATGCTGCAAGGCGACAGGTTCCTGCATCACTCGCTTTTGTCGCCCTATCTGAATGTCGGTTTGCTTGGCCCACTGGAGCTTTGCGAGCGGGCGGAGAAGGCATGGGCGGCAGGTGATGTGCCGATCAAT
>CALGEH010000178.1 GCA_937881735.1 uncultured Shimia sp. | reverse complement strand
AGCCCGTCGCACATTCGGTGTCGTCAGTTCTTTCCCAGCAAATCCTTCAACACAACATTGTCGAGCATCGTGTCGGCCAGAAGACGCTTCAGCTTGGCGTTCTCGTCCTCCAGCGATTTAAGCCGGTGGGTGTCAGACACATTCATGCCGCCGTATTTGGCTTTGAACTTGTAGAATGACGCCAGACTGAGGCCATGCCTGCGGCACACCTCAGCAGTTGGCATCCCAGCTTCTTGTTCTTTGATCATCCCAATAATCTGGGCTTCAGTAAAACGACTCTGTCGCATTTGTTTGCTCCTTCGATGGTTGAGCAAACTCTACATTAAACTGAGGGAAGTTTCGGGGGGCAGGTCAAGGGTCCTGATGCCCGCGCTGATTGAGGCGTTTGCCTTGCGCGAGGGGCTCGATCTGGAGCGTCGACGCGTCTCGGACACACGGTTCGGTTACGAACTGATCGATCCTGAGAGCGGCCAGCCGCGCGGGCGGTTCTTCTTTCATCTGACCAACACGGATGAAGGCTTTGCCGATCTTTTGGTGGGGGAGGCTGATATGGTCATGTCCTTGCGCGAGGTGAGCCGCGATGAGGCGGCGCGTGCCCGTGACGAGGGCTTGGGCGATCTTACAGATGCGCGGCGCAGCCGGGTGCTGGCGCTTGATGCGTTGGTGCCTGTGGTTGCGGCGGGCAATGCGGTGAGCACGATTTCCACACCTGATCTGAGCCTCGTTCTCGCTGGAAAAATCAACAATTGGGTCGATCTGGGCGGCCCTGACGCGCCCATCGCCGTGCATGTGCATGACCCGTCCACTGGGCTTGGCCAATCCACGCAGCAACGGATGCTTTTGGGGCGCGAAGGCTTTGCCGAGGGCGTTCTGGGTCATGCTGACAGCGTGTCTCTGACGGGGGCTGTCGCGCGTGATCCCTTCGCGCTTGGCATGGGGAGCCGGTCCGATATGGGACTGACCTTTGAGCTTGCCCTGACTGGTGCGTGTGGGTTTGCGATGCAGGCCACGCGCCGGGCGGTGAAGACCGAGGATTACCCGCTGACCGCGCCTATGTTTCTTTACATGCCCGCGCTGCGCTTTCCCAAGCTGATCCGCGATTTTCTCGCCTTCACCCGAGAGCCTGCTGCGCAATTGGTGATCCGGCGGGCGGGGTTTGTGGATCAACTCCCTGAAGAGATTGAGATAAATGCCCAAGGGGATCGCTTTGCCAACGCGGTCTTGCGCGCTGGTGACGATGTGAGCCTTGAGGATTTACAGAAAATGGTGGAGGTTCTGCGCCCATTGAAGCGGTTGACGACCACCTTTCGGTTCGAGGCGGGGTCGGCACGCTTGGACGCGCAATCGCGGTCGAATGTGGCACAGCTCGCCCGCGCTTTTGAGAGCGGGTATTATGATGGGCGGCGGCTGGTTTTTGTCGGATTCTCCGATGGTGAAGGCGCGGCCGAGATCAACCGAAGGATCGCTTTACGCCGGGCGGCGGCGGTCCGTGATGCGGTTGTGAACGCGGCTGAGACGGCCAATATGGAACGCTTGTCGCTCGTGACAGAGGCATTTGGCGAGGCGATGCCGATGGCCTGCGATGACAGCGAATGGGGTCGCAAGGCCAACCGCCGGGTCGAGGTCTGGGTGCGGTAAAGCGAAGCGGTCTAGAGATACCCCTCGCTGCGAAAGCTCAGCTCGCAGGATTTTCCAATGATGAGATGGTCATGCAGGGTGATGCCCATGACTTCGGCGGCGTCCTGCACCCGGCGCGTCATGGTGATGTCCGCCTCGGAAGGTGTCGGATCGCCGGACGGATGATTATGCACCAAAATAAGCGCGGAGGCGTTCAGTTCCAGCGCGCGTTTGACCACTTCGCGGGGGTAGACGGGGACGTGATCCACGGTCCCGGTCGCTTGTTCCTCATCCGCGATCAGGGTGTTTTTCGTGTCGAGGTAGAAGATGCGAAACTGCTCGGTGGCGCGGTGGGCCATGGTGGTGTGGCAGTAGTCGATGAGCGCCCCCCATGAGCTGAGCACCTGGCGCTGCATCACTTTGGAGCGCGACAGGCGGTGGCTGGCAGCCTCGATGATTTTGAGCTCTGCGATGACCGCGTCGCCCACGCCAGAGATGGTGCTGAGGCGCGCGGGTGGGGCAGAGAGCACGCCGTTGAAATCGCCAAACTGTTCGAGGAGGTGCCGCGCGAGTGGCTTAACATCCCTGCGCGGGATGGCGCGGAAGAGAACCAGTTCCAGCAGCTCGTAATCGGGCATTGCCCCCGCGCCACCCACCATGAACCGTTCGCGCAGGCGGCGGCGATGGTCGCGGATATAGGAGGGCTGGCCTCCCTCTTGCGCACGGGGCGGCGCCTCGGGCGTAATTGCCTCATCCGCGGAGAAAAGCGGCATGGGCGCCTCGGAGAAGTGGGAGAATCCTGACATGCGTTAATGTTGCGTTTGCTTGGTTAACGCGGAGTTAAGATTGGCGTAGCTATTCGTGCCCCCAGCCGCCGCCGCCCGGTGTGGCCATGCCGAAGACCGCGCCTGCGGGAAGGTCGATCTCGTCATTGCCTTGCATCTCGCGGCGGGTGCCACCCGGCATCACGACCCAGTTTTCGCCCACAGACCCCGGTGCGCCGCCATTCACGCCAAAAGGCGGAATGATCCGGTGCGAGCAGAGGGTCGTGACCGTGACAGGCTCCAGAAACCGCATCTCGCGCAGTACGCCGTGACCGCCGCGATATTGGCCTTTTCCGCCGGAACAGTCTCTGATTCCAAAGCTTTCCAGCCGCACGGGGAAACGTTTTTCCAGGATCTCGGGATCGGTCATGCGGGTGTTGGTCATGTGGCTTTGCACCGCGTCACAGCCGTTGAAATCTGGGCCTGCGCCGGTGCCGCCCGCGATGGTCTCATAGTTCTGGAAATCGTCATTGCCCCAGACGAAATTGTTCATCGTGGCCTGACTGCCCGCCAGCACGCCAAGCGCGCCGTAGAGCGCGTTGCACGCCGCCTGGCTCACTTCCGTATTGCCCGCGATGACGGCGGCGGGGCGGACGGGATTGAGCATGGAGCCTTCGGGCACGATGATGCGTAGCGGCTTGAGGCAGCCCTGGTTCAGTGGGATATCCGCGCCCACCATGGTGCGGAAAACGTAGAGCACGACCGCGTCAGAGATGGAGCGCGGCGCGTTGTAATTGCCCGCGTGTTGCGGCGAGGTGCCTGTGAAATCGATCACGGCCTCGCGCGCGTCTTGGTCTACGGTCACGCGCACCTCGATTTGGGTGCCGATATCCATCGGGTAGACGTAGTGCCCGTCTTTGAGGTGGCCGAGGACCGCCCGCACGCTCGCCTCCGCATTGTACTGTACGTGGCCCATATAGGCCTGCACCACGTCCAGCCCGTAGGTCTCGATCACCTTCATAAGCTCCTGCCGCCCGGTCTCGTTCGCCGCGACCTGCGCCTTCAGGTCGGCCATGTTCTGCGGGATGTTGCGGCATGGATATTTGGCGGTGGCGAGGGTGGTTTCGGCCTCGACCTCAAGGAAGGTGCCTTGGTCGACCAGCTTCACGTTGTCGATTAGCACGCCTTCCTCGTCGATATGGGTGCTGTCGGGTGGGGCACTTCCCGGGGTGCGACCGCCGATATCGGCGTGATGCCCCCGACTACCCAGCCAGAGGACGGGTTTGTCCCCCACAAAGACCGGTGTGATCACGGTAACATCGGGTAAGTGTGTGCCGCCATTATAGGGCGAGTTCAGCATATAGGCATCACCCGGCCGCACATCGGGGTTGAGCCGCATCACGGTGCGCACGCTGTCGGACATGGAACCGAGATGCACTGGCACATGCGGCGCGTTGGCCACGAGATCGCCCAAAGCGTCGAAAATGGCGCAGGAAAAGTCGAGCCGCTCCTTGATGTTCACCGACCAAGAGGTGTTGGCGAGGGTCGCGCCCATCTGATCCGCTACGGACATGAAAAGGTTGTTGAACACCTCCAGCAGCACGGGGTCGGCAGCGGTCTCAGCCGAGGGGGCGGTTTGGGCGGCGTCTGTGCGCTCGATTATGAGGTTGGCATGGGCATCGACATGGGCGGCCCAGCTGGGCTCGATGATGTTGGTGCCGGTGGGCTCGGTGATGATGGCAGGGCCTTTGATCGTGACCGTTGGGTCGAGTGTGTCGCGGTCATGGATAGGCACGTCCTGCCATGTGGCATCCGCATACATCTCGGTGTGCGCCTTGGGGGCGCCGTCGCCCTGTTGCGGTGTGAGGGGGGCAGGTTTGCCGATCGCGCCCATGGCCTCGATCGAGATCATCTCGATCAGGAGATCGCGGGCGGGGGAGGTGAAGCCGTAGCGCTGTTTATGCGCGGCCTCAAAGGCGGATTTTGCGTCTGGGGCATCAGAGGGCACGGGCAGGGTCTGGTGTGAGCCATCGTAGCGCAGGTGCAGCTCGATACGGGCGGTGGGGGTGGTGCCACCTTGAGCACTGACCTCAGCCATTGCCTCCGCAATCAGCGTTTTGCGCAAGCTTAGGGTCTCATCATACTGCGTCAGCGGCAGGTCAATCTGTGCCTCGCGCATGGCGGTGATGGGGGCGAGGCCCATGCCATAGGCGCTCAGCACGCCCGCGTAGGGATGCACCAGAACGCGGCGCATGCCCAGCGCATCGGCCACGCCACATGCGTGCTGCCCGCCCGCACCGCCGAAGCATTGCAAGGTATAGCGGGTCACATCGTGGCCGCGCTGCACGGAGATCTTCTTGATCGCGTTGGCCATGTTGTCGATGGCGATGCGCAGGAAGCCGGTGGCCATATCTTCGGGCGTGCGCGGGGCCTCTTTGGTCTCTTGGGCGACCTGTTTGGCGAGATCCGCGAACTTGGCGCGCACCACGTCAGCGTCCAGTGGCTGATCCGCGTTTGGGCCAAAAACATGGGGGAAGTGATCGGGGCTGAGCTTGCCCAACATGACGTTGCAATCTGTCACCGTGAGGGGCCCACCCCGGCGATAGCAGGCGGGGCCGGGATCGGCACCAGCACTTTCGGGGCCAACCTGAAAGCGGCCATCGCGGAACGTGCAGATGCTGCCGCCGCCTGCCGCGACGGTGTGGATATCCATCATCGGTGCGCGCATCCGCACGCCGGCCACTTCGGTCTCGAAGCTACGCTCGAAGCTGCCGTGATAGTGGCTGACATCGGTGCTGGTGCCGCCCATGTCAAAGCCGATGAGCGCATCGAAACCTGCCGCCTCACCGGTATGGACCATGCCGACGATGCCACCTGCGGGCCCCGACAGGATCGCGTCCTTGCCTTGGAACCGGCGCGCCTCGGTCAGACCGCCACTGGATTGCATGAAGAGAAGGGTCTCGCAGGCGGTGCCGAGGTCCAGCGCGCCCGCCACGAGATCGACGTAGCGGCGCAGGATGGGCGAGAGGTAGGCGTCCACCACTGTGGTGTCCCCGCGTCCAACAAGTTTGGCGAGGCGGGAGACCTCATGGCTGGTGCTGATCTGGGTATAGCCGATCTCGTGGGCAATCTCGGCCACGCGGGCCTCATGCGCGGGGTTGAGATAGGCATGCAGCCCTGCGATGGCGACCGCCCGGATGCCTCTGTCAAAACCCGCTTGCAGATCGGCGCGGGCGCGGGCCTCGTCCAGTGGGGTGACCACCTGGCCAGAGGCGTCGAGACGCTCATGCAGTTCGGCCACGTCCTCATAAAGCAGGTCGGGGCGTTTGATATGCAGGTCAAAAAGGCGTGGGCGGGTCTGATAACCGATAAGCAGCAGATCGCGAAACCCTTGGGTGATCATCAGGAGTACCCGCTCGCCCTTGCGCTCCAGCAGGGCGTTGGTGGCCACGGTGGTGCCCATTTTCACGGCGCGGATGGAGCCGGGTGGGAAATCGCCGGTCACTCCCATCACCTCGCGAATGCCCTGGACGGCGGCATCGGCGTAGCGTTCGGGGTTCACTGACAAAAGCTTGTGGGTGTGGATCGTGCCGCCAGGGTCCTGGGCCACGATATCGGTAAAGGTGCCGCCCCGGTCGATCCAGAATTCCCATGCGCCTGACATATTAGTGGCCTCCCTTTGAGGGGATCAGGTTTGGCAGGGCCAGCGCATTTGTCAACGCGGCGGCATTGAAAAGCGCGTCTGTTTGGCATCAGTATGGGCGTAGAAAAAGGAGCCCCCCATGGACCCAGCCAAAATTTCCGATCATTTTTCCGTCTCCCCCCAGATCAGCCCCGAGGATGTGCCCGATATTGCCGCTGCCGGCTTTCGGTCGATCCTGTGCAACCGGCCCGACGGGGAGGAGTTTGGGCAGACTGCCTGCACCGCAATCGAGACGGCGGCGCAGGCGGCTGGGCTGGAGTTTCGCAACGTGCCAATCGTGTCGGGGATGCTGAGCGAGGCGGATGTAGATGATTTCAAAGCCGCACTGGCCGAGTTGCCGGGGCCTGTGCTGGCCTATTGCCGGAGCGGGACGCGCTGCACCATGCTGTGGACCATCGCCAAACATGGCGAGGTAGACGAGGCCGAGATTCTGCGTGCCACAGAGGCGGCTGGATACGACATGCGGGGCCTTGTCGCGCAGATGAGCCGGGGCTGAGGGATGCTCTGGGGCGCCGTGATCGAGGGGGCGGGCGTGCTGGCCTTTGAGGGGGCCCACCCTGCGCCTGCCGAGCGGTTGCCCGAAGGCGCGCCGATGCTGGAGATCGGTGGGATGGGAGGCCCTGTGCCCTGTGCTTTATGCGGCCTCTCTGGCGTGTCGCAGGCGGTTCCGCCAGACCGGCTTCCGGGGTCAGTGCGGGCGCTGGTGATCGGGGCCTTGGACGGTGATGTGCAGTGGGATGGGGTTGTCTTGGCTGGTGATGCGAGGCGGCTCTATTGGGTGCATGTGAGCGCGGATGAGATCGTGAGCTTTCAAGGCAGCCTCACGCCGGGATTGATGGCCGATCTGGGTGCCATTGGCATGGATGCGGGCGCTCTGGCCGATACTCTCTCGCGGCCTGAGCGTTTGGCCGCGCAACTGCACCGGGCGGATCTGGCTGGGGATGCGGCGGCGTTCTCGGGGCATCTTGTGGGGGCGGAGCTTGCGGCGGCAAAGCCTTATTGGCTGGGCATGGAGGTCCTCAACCTTTGCGGTACGGAGTGGGAGAGCGCGCTGAGCCAGCAGGGCGCGATGGTCAAAAGCAAAGACCCCGCCACGATGATGCAGCGGGGCCTTGTGAGGCTGGCCAAGGCGGAGGGTCTCTCAGTTGATGGTTGAGGGCAGGCCTTCGGGCTGTCCCACCACAACGAAGGTCAGCTCATCGGGGTTCAGAAGCTCGGCCGCGACGCGGTTGATCTGCTCCAGCGTGACGGCGTTCAGCTTGTCATTGCGGGTGGAGATGTAATCGGTGGGCAGGCCTTCGACCTGCATCCCCACGGCGATGTTGGCGATATTGGCGTTGCCGTCAAAGCGCAGCGGGTAGGCACCTGTCATATAGGTCTTGGCATCGGCCAGTTCCTCCGCGCTCACGCCGTCCTCCGCCATGCGGGCCCACTCATCCTTGATCACGGAGATCGCCTCGGCCACGCGGTCATTCGCCGAGGCCACGCTGCCCATCATCAGTTGCGCGCCCTCCTTGTCGGCGAGGTAGGAATAGACGCCATATGTCAGCCCGCGCTTCTCGCGCACTTCCTGCATCAGGCGGCTCTCGAAGCCACCGCCGCCCAAGATCTGATTGAGGATAAAGGCGGCGAAGAAATCCGGGTCGTCGCGGTCGATGCCGCTTTGGGCGAACATCACGACCGATTGCGGTGTCTCATATGGCACGACCAGAGTGCCGCCGGGCAGGTTTACATCCGCCGGGGCGGGCAGAGGTGCGCCGCTTTGGGGCAAGCCTTCGGTGAGCGTGTCAACGAGGGTCATCAACGTTTCGGCGTCGATATCGCCCACGGCGCTCACGTAAAGCTGATCGCGGGTCATGGCGGCGGCGTGGGCGGCTTGAATGTCCGCGCGGGTGAGGGCCGCGACACTTTCCAGCGTGCCGTTCTCTGAGCTGCCATAGGGGTGCGCGCCATAGACCAGTTCGTTGAACGCGGCGGCACCGATGGCGCTTGGGCTTTTGAGGTCGGATGCGATGATCGACAGGATCTGCGCGCGCACCCGGTCAAGTGATGTTTGATCGAAATTGGGCATGACGACGCTTTTGCGCAGCAGGGCCACTGCGGCCTCGGCATCCTCGCTGAGGAACCGCGCAGAGATGGCGATCCTGTCATCGGTGATGTCATAGCTGAAATCGGCGGCCAATGCCTCGGTCGCCTCAGCAAAGGCGCGGCTGTCAAGATCGCCCGCACCCTCCTCCAGAAGGCCAACCATCAGGTTGGTTGCACCGCGTTTGCCATCCGCATCAAGGCTCGCCCCGCCGCGAAAGCGCAGCTCAAGCGCCACGAAGGGGATCGCGGGCTCCTCCACCAGCCATACATTGGTGCCGCCGGGCGTGGTCAGCTCCTGGACGTTGATCTCGGCCCGTGCTGGCAGGGCCGCGAAGGCGATCAGACAGGCAAGTGCGAAGCGGATCATTGGGTCACCTCCGGGGCTTTGAGATAGCCGGTCACTGAATTTTCATTGGCAAAGACGCGGGCGGCGGCGGCCATTATATCATCTGCTGTAACGGCCTGTAGCGTATCAGGCCATGCCTGCACATCCGCCACGGTCAGACCCGAGGTCAGTGCCGCGCCATAGCGGTTGACCATCCCGCTCACATCGTCGCGGGCATAGGTTTCGCTGGCGTAGATCTGCTTTTTTATCCGCTCAAGCTGTGCGGCATCGACACCGGTCTCCATGAACTCGGCAATGGCGGTGTCCATGGCGAACTCTGCTTCTTCCAAGGTCACGCCCGCGGCGGGCACGACTACCACATTGAAGGTCGTGTCATCCAGCGACAGACCGCGATACCACGCCTGCGCCTGCACGACCGTTTGTGTCTCGAATTGCAGTTTCTGGGTCAGCACGGATGTGGTGCCGCCGCCAAGGATATCGGCGAGAATGCTGAGGGCTGCGGCCTCCTCCTGCGCGCCGCTGTCGCGCTCGGGCGCGAGGTAGGAGCGCATCACGTAAGGCTGGGCCACGCGCGGGTCCTCGAACACGATCCGGCGCTCGGCCATCTGGCGCGGCTCTTGCGGGCGGGTGCGCTCGGGCAGGTCCGGGTTGGCTGGGATAACGCCGTAATATGTTTCGGCCAGCGCGCGCACCTCGTCCGGGCGCACATCGCCCGCCACCACGAGAACGGCGTTATTGGGGGCATAGAACTGATGGTAAAAATCCTTGGCTTCCTTCAGGCCCAGCCCGAGCATCTCGTGCTGCCAGCCGATGATGGGCACGCCGTAGCGGTGGTTGAGGAATTGCGCGGCGTTATGCTGTTCGCGAAAGAGCGCGCCGGGGCTGTTCTCGACCCGCTGGTTGCGCTCTTCGATGATCACGTCCCGCTCGGTCGCTATGTCCTCTTCCCCGATCTGAAGGTTGACCATACGGTCGCTTTCCATGCGCATCATCAGCTCCAGCCGGTCGGCGGCCACACGCTGAAAATAGGCGGTGTAGTCGTAGCTGGTGAAGGCGTTGTCGCGCCCGCCATTCTTGGCCACGGTGGCGGAAAACTCGCCCGGCTCCATCGTCTCGGTGCCTTTGAAGAGCAGATGTTCGAGGTAATGCGCGATCCCTGAGACGCCTGGAGCCTCATCCGCCGATCCGGCACGATACCAGACCATATGCACCACGACGGGCGCACGGGTATCTTCTATCACCACAACCTCCATCCCGTTATCCAGCATGAAATTGGTCACCTGATCATCCGCATGGGCAGCAGGTGCCAAAATGGCGAGCGATAAAAGGGCGGTCAGAAAATTGCGCATCAACATGCTCCTACGTGTATGGCGTGCCGCAAATAGATACGGCGCATCACGCAGCATTCAAGCGCACTGACAAGGATGTGAGCGAAAACGCTTATTCGGGTGGTGGGGCGGCGGGGGTGACAATGCCGCGCGCCTGAAGGCGGCGCTGCTCGGCCTGACTATCCAGCCATTGGCGGCGGTAGGCGTTGGTATAGTCGTCATTGGGGCCAATATTGAGGATATTCACACGGCCCTGACGGCGGCGCACATCCACATCCTCGGATGCCAAAGTCTGGCGAATATTATCGGATACACCGTAGCGGCGGGTATGATTGACCAACCCACCATCAGAGGCCGCAATCCCTGTGCCCGTGACTGCCCGCCCACCGAGGGCCGCGATTCCTTCGGCCTCGGGGTTGCGGTCCACGAGGTTCGCGCCACCGGGTGTGGGGGTCGGCAGGGCGGAATAGCTTTCGGGCGCTTGCAGCGGCTTGCTGGGCAGCACGGAGAATTCATCCGGGCCCTTTCCATCATTCTTGATGCGCGTCAGCTGGATATCCTTGCCCTCGCGGGCACAGCCTGCCACCGCCATGAGGGCGACCATTCCAATGATGATGCTTTTGCGGGGCATGTTCATACCAGTCTCCTGCCTGCTCTTGATGGCATTTTACCGCAAGACAAGGCCAAGGTCACGCGGGCTTTTTGTCGGGGGTGAAAATGACCAGCCCGAAGGCCCCGATGAAAATGGAAATATCTGCCATATTGAACGCATAGGGGTTGGTAAATCCGCAACAAGACATGTTGAGAAAATCCGCCACTGCGCCATACCACACCCGGTCCACCACATTGCCCAGCGCGCCACCCACCAAAAGGCCCGCCGAGATGTTCTGCCAAAGGCCCCCGGGCTCGCGCCGCAGCCACCAGATCACGGCACCTGAGATGACCAGCGCCACGACAATGAGCGCCCAGCGCGTCACATCCGAGTCCGTGGCCAAAAGACCGAAATTGATCCCGTAATTCCACGCCATGCGCAGGTTGAGATAGGGTGGCCACACATCGATCGCCCGCACCGTGGCCAGATTGAGCATATGCACGATGTAATATTTGCTGACCTGATCCACGACGAAGATGATCAGGGCCACCCAAGCTAGCGTTCTCATGCGGGCTCCTTTGCGCGCCTCATGCCCTCGATAGGGCGCATTAGTGCCGAAAGTGGCGCATGCCGGTCAAAACCATCGCAAGGCCCGCCGCGTCGGCGGCCTTGATCACATCCTCATCGCGCATTGATCCGCCGGGGTGGATTACCGCAGTGGCCCCCGCTTCTGCCGCCGCCATCAGGCCGTCGGCGAAAGGAAAGAACGCGTCCGAGGCCACGACCGACCCCTTGGCTGGCGTCTCCAAAAGGTCCAGCACCTCGGCCATGTCTTGGGCCTTGCGCGCGGCGATCCGGCAGCTGTCGATGCGGCTCATCTGGCCCGCGCCCACGCCCACTGTCGCGCCATCCTTCACATAGACGATGGCGTTGGACTTCACGTGTTTCGCCACTTTCCACGCAAAAAGCATATCAGCCATCTCGGCCTCAGTCGGCTGTCGCTTGGTCACGACCTTCAGGTCATCCGCCCCGATCACGCCGCTATCTTTGTCCTGCACCAGATAGCCGCCCGACACTTGCCGAATCGTCCGCGCCGCCGCCGCCGGGGCGGCCATCGCCCCCGTGGTGAGCAAACGCAGGTTCTTCTTCTTGGCAAAAATACTCATAGCCTCGGCATCCGCCTCAGGCGCGATCACAACTTCTGTGAAAATCTGGCAGATTTCTTCTGCCGTCGCCCCGTCCAGCGGGTGGTTGAGGGCGATGATCCCGCCAAAGGCCGAGGTACGGTCACAATCATAGGCGCGCTTGTAGGCCTCCAGCAGCGTCTCACCGCGCGCGGCACCGCAAGGGTTCGCGTGTTTGATGATCACTGCCGCCGGGCCATCTTCAGGCGCGAATTCCGAGACAAGCTCGAACGCAGCATCTGTGTCGTTGATGTTGTTGTAGCTCAGCTCTTTGCCTTGATGCTGCGTGGCCGTGGCCACGCCGGGGCGGGCACTGCCATCGGTGTAGAATGCCGCGGATTGATGTGGGTTCTCGCCGTATCGCAGGACCTGCGCGAGCGTGCCCGCCACGGCGCGTCGGCGCGGCGCGGGATCGCCCAGCGCGTCCGCCATCCATGTGCTGACGGCGGCGTCGTAGGCCGCGGTGCGCGCATAGGCCACCTGCGCCATTTTCTGGCGAAACGCATATGTCGTGCTGCCATGTTCCTCCATCTCGGCCAGAAGCGGCGCGTAATCTTCGGTATCGACCACCACAGTCACAAACCCATGGTTCTTCGCTGCCGCCCGGATCATTGCAGGCCCGCCGATATCGATGTTCTCCACGCAAGTGTCGTAATCCGCGCCCGCCGCGACGGTCTGCTCAAAGGGATAGAGGTTCACGACCAGCAGATCGATCGCGCCGATCCCGTGCTCCTCCATCGCGGCCACGTGGCCTTTGTCGTCGCGAAGCGCCAAAAGCCCACCATGCACCATAGGATGGAGGGTCTTCACGCGCCCGTCCATCATCTCGGGGAAGCCGGTGATATCGGCCACGTCGCGCACCTCAAGCCCGGCCTCACGCAGCGCCTTGGCGCTTCCCCCTGTGCTCAAAAGCGCCACGCCCTGGCCCGCCAATGCGCGCCCCAGATCAATCAATCCGGTCTTGTCGGATACCGACAAAAGGGCGCGGCGGATGGGGGCAGGTGTGGTCATGGGGCAGGTCCTTCGGGTTTATGCGGCTTTGGTCACGTGTCTTGATCGTTTGGGCTGTCCTGCGCAAGGTCCCGAATGGCGATCGGGGTGTCTTGCGCCCTGGCGAGCGACCATCTGACGCGTGTCGCATACTCCATCGCGCGGGCGGTGAGAATGATCTGTTGGCTCGCGCGTGGTTTCAGGCGGGATTTTTCCAGATAAACGCTGGGCTCCAACGTGATATCGGCGCGCCCATCTGTGCGAAACACCCAGATCTCGCCCGAGCGCAGGGCGATGGAGACGGCGGCCCCGTTCATGTCGAGCTCTGCGTCGGCCTCTGGGTGTAGGTGGAAATGCACCGTGAATTTGAGGCCCTTGAGCCCGGTTGCGTCGAGTGCCGTGTCGAAACGGCGGCGGTCGGGGGGCTCCATCGAGAGCATCATGTCCTCGCCCGCGATGCCGCGCCCGTCGAATGTCATCTCGATGGTGCGGGCATGGATCAGGCCAAAGCGCGCGGCGTAGCCGTCATGCCTGCCCTCAAACCGCAGGCCGTCCGAGGCTTGGCTAACTTGAATGGGCACGGATTTCGGCCCGTTCACCAGCCATTCTGATTGCGGCCCGTCTGGCCCGAGGCGGGCGGAGGATACGCCCTCCAGCACCAATGTGGAATGGGACGGTGTGGCGCGGCCCGCGCGCCGCCATTCGGCCCCGAAAGTGGCGCCCGATCCGCAATTCACGATCAAGGGCCTGCGCCCAGAGGTCAGCTCAAACGCCAAGGTGGAGGCATGAGCGCCCGCGCTCGCGGCCCCGGAAGGTGGCTTGGCGGCGTCGATGATCAATGATGAACGTCCCGCGCTGAGCCGCACATAGCCCATAGACAGCCCATCTGGCTTGGACGCTTTGACGCCACTGGCGGCCAGTGCCGTGTCGAGCCGCCCTTCAAGCCCGCGCCCACCCCCATGAAAGCGCGCGAGGCCCCCATCGGCGTGGCGCAGGGTGCGCAATGTGGGGGCGATCCGCTCAATCGCGGTGCGGTGTGCGGGGCCGGGCTCCAAATCCGCCTCGATCAGGGCCTCGGCGGTCCATGTCAGGAGGGTAAAGACCTCCAGCAAATCCTCGGGGTTGCGGGTGGGCAGCATCCCGGCCTCGCCGATCTGGTCGTCGCAGGCTCGCTCCAACCCACGCAGAGCGGGTGCGATATGGGCGTCCATTCCTTCCAGCGCAAGCCCTGCATAGATTACGCCTGTGACTGCCTCGAACCGGGGCAGGCCGGGGGCCGTGGCCTCCCAGCGTTTGGCGACGAAAAGCGTCTGGCTGGCCAGCGAGCGCAAGAATGTCTCGGATGCATTGCCCTCCATCCCAGAGAGCATGAAAAGTGCATGGTTGATCCAGCGGATGAGCCGCCGCCCGGTGAGGTCCGGGGTCCAGCCCGGCCCCTTGCCGTCGCCATAAAGCGCGATCCATTCCCAGAGCCAGTCCTGCGCGCAGCTGCGCGCCTTGGCGTCGCCGGCTGCGGCCAGATCATCAAGCCATGCAAAGCCATGCAGCTCGGCCTCAAACATCGCGTCTGGGGGGGTGATCTGCCAAAGCGACGTTCCGGGGGTCTGCACCAGCGATCCGGCAAACATATAGTTTCCGGCGCTCAGTTGCCGGCCACGGGCATAGCTGCCGATCGTGCGCGGCTCAGGCGAGGACACAAACGCGGTGGCAGGGCGTGCACGGGCGGCGCGCCGGGCGTGAAACCGGTTCAGATATTGCGACCACCGTGTGGCAAGTGTGCCCTGATCTGCCATATGCCTCTGTCTCCTGGCGCTCTTGGTCGGCGCCGGTTGCGGGCAATATACGCGGGCGGCGCGGGCAAGTCACCGCAGATTGTCAAAAACCCCCAGGCAGAGCGGTCAGGCGCGCAGCAGGGCCATGTAGAACCCATCCATCCCGCCCTCTTTGGGCCAGTAATCAGGGCGCAGTCGCAGCCCGCCCTCTTCGGTTTTCCACGCAGGGTCGACACCGGGCAGGTCGCAGGCAGAGGCGTCCACGCTCAGCCCTTTGTGGCGCAGAAGAGCCTCGTCCACCTGACATTCGCCCTCATCGGGCAGGAGCGAACAGGTGCAGAAAAGGAGCCGCCCGCCGGGTTTCAGCATCCCGAGGGCCGCGTCGATCATCGCCGATTGCAGCGCGATCAGGCCGCTGATTTCGGCCCCGTCGCGGGCGTGGGGCAGGTCCGCATGGCGGCGGATCGTGCCGGTGGCTGAGCAGGGCGCATCAAGTAAGATCGCATCATACTGACCCATATGCGTCAGCGCATCTGCGACGATCGTGTTTGCGGTGAGGCCGGTGCGCGCGAGGTTCTCGGTTACGCGCTCCATCCTCGTGGCGGAGATATCAAGGGCTGTGACATCGGCCCCTGCGGCCGCCAGTTGCAATGTCTTGCCGCCCGGTGCGGCGCAGAGATCCAGCACGACCTCGCCTGGTTGCACGTTCAGCATCTTGGCGGGTAGGGCGGCGGCGGCGTCCTGCACCCACCAATCGCCGGCCTCAAACCCCGGAAGGGCGCTGACCTGTCCGGCATCGGCCAGCCGGACGGAGCCTGTGGGCAATAGCGTGCCGCCCACTGCGGTGGCCACGGCGGCGGCATCCCCCTTGGCGGTGATATCCAGCGGCGCGCCTGCGAAATGGGCGTTCTCGAATTTGGACACGGCGCTCATCCCGTAGGCCTCAACCAGCGGCGCGCGCAACCATTTGCGCAGTTGGGGCACGTGGGTCTTGGCCCAGTCGGCGGGGCCATCAGCGGCCATCTTGCGCAAAACGGCGTTGATCAGACCCTTGAGCGAGGCAAACCGCTTATTGCCCGCCACGAGGTTCACCGCGTCATTAACGACCCCATGCGCATCGCCGCCCATGCAAAGCTCCACCGTGCCGAGGCGCAGGATGTTGAACACATGCAGGGGGGGTGGTTTGCGCAGGTGCCGCTTGAGCAGGTGATCCGCCCGGCCAAGCCCGCGCAGGGTTTGTGTGGCGAGCCGTTGCGCCCGCGCCCGCTCAGGCGCAGGCAAGGCGTCCAGCACGCCTGCGGCCAAAAGTTCGGACATCAGACGGTTTTCGCCGAGGATCTGATCCAGAAGATAGACGGCGCTGCGGCGCGCGGAAGGTGTGGGGGCGGACATGAAGGCTCCTTGCCGGGATGCGGGGCCGGGATATATGAAGGACGAGGATAAAGGAACCCTGCTGATGAGTGATCCCGACACACCCCGCACCGATCTACCACCAGCCGCGCAACGGGCTTTGGCCGAGGCCGAGGCGCGGCGCAAAGCGTTAGGTGATATTGAGCTGCCCAAGGAGCTGGGCGGACGCAAAGGGCCTGAGCCTGTGCGCTATGGCGACTGGGAGAAAAAAGGAATCGCCATCGATTTCTGATCGGGTTGGTTTACTGAAGCTGAAGGTCGGCGAATTGCCCAGTGCCCTTGTCCGATATAAAACGGATCGTGTTGCCCTGAACCTTCACCATCTGGCAATTCGGTCCGAGATCCCGCTCGCCCCAAAAAAGATCACGGCAGAAATACCCCGAGCTCCATTTCCAAGCGCCAGTCACATCGCGGCCAAATGCCCGGCCGACAATGCGTCCGTCAGGCATCACATCCAGATTGATCCCGAAACGTGTCAGCTTGCGCCCGTCTACGATGGACACGAAGCTTTCTTCTTGTTGCACGGTTGAAAATTCTTCCGCCGCTGCGGGCGTGGAAAACGCCAACGGCAGGGAGATAACTATTGCAAGACAAAGAGAAATAAGGTGGCGCATGGTCTCGGTTCCGTTAATTGTATGCAATATATACGGCGGGGCCACCCCGCTGGATCAGTATTATGATTGCCCTTGGAGGATTCAATGAGCGCGTTGCCAGATTTCCGTCTTGAGACACATTTCGCCAAGTGGGAGTTCACTGCCCGCCACCACATGACCGCCTCTGATGCGGAAGCGATGCGGCTGGATGAATTGCTTGCCATGGCGTCAGACGCGGAT
>CALGEH010000177.1 GCA_937881735.1 uncultured Shimia sp. | reverse complement strand
CCCGGTCGGAGAACCACGCCTCAAGCCCCATATTCACGCTGAGCGTGGCGAAGACGGCAACC
Organism: uncultured Shimia sp.; assembly: GCA_937881735.1. Taxonomy (GTDB): domain Bacteria; phylum Pseudomonadota; class Alphaproteobacteria; order Rhodobacterales; family Rhodobacteraceae; genus Roseovarius. The sequence goes on along the minus strand of CALGEH010000177.1, from coordinate 3,514 downwards.
GTGACTGTAGGCAAGAGCGCCATGATAGCAAAAACGCCCGTCAGCCGCAGGTGCAGACGCGAGCCCGCCGACTGGCTGCGCCGGGCAGAGATCATCTGCGCCACCCGCTGCATCACGAGGGCTGCGACAATGATCACATAGACCAGATCGGACAGAAGCACGATTTGCAGCACGCGCGAGGATGATCCCTGATCCAGAGGGCCCATCACGAGGAAGGTCACCATCGCCAGAACCGGACCAAGCACGACGAGACCAAGCGTCGCCACGTTACGAAGCCGCCGCAAACGGCGGAGTTGGCTGAGCTTTTCCCAGCTGACCCGGCGTGTCGCTATTGCCACGAAAGCCCCCCAACAGTTCGGCGCGGGCCGGCCCGCACCACCACATCTTGCGGCCCATCGGGGCAGTGCCCCCCATATGCCACAGGTCTGTTGCGGTTTTACATCAATTTGCGGCGGCGTGTCACGTGAATATCCAGATCGAGGATTTTCTTGCGCAATGTATTCCGGTTGATGCCCAGAAGATCGGCGCATTTGGCCTGATTTCCACCCGTGGCATCCAAGGCGATCTCGATCAGCGGCATCTCCACCTCGCGCAGTATCCGCGCATAGAGCCCATCCGGCGGCAGCATCGCGCCGTGCAAATCAAAGTAGCGTTGCAGGTGCCGCGCGACCGAGGCTGAGAGCGTGCCACCCTGGTCCTCAGTCATTGCAGGCGCGGCGGCGGGCTGGCTTCCCAGAACGCTTGCCACCTCATCGCGGGTGATGTCGCCCGAGCGCGCCGTGAGACCAATCCGGCGCACAGCGTTCTCCAACTGGCGGACATTGCCCGGCCAGCCATAGGCGCGCATCATCGCCTGCGCATCGGGGTGGAACCGCCGTTCAACCGCGCCCGACGCCGCCTCGCGTCCCAGAAAATGCGCGCAGAGAAGTTCGATATCCTCAACCCGGTCACGCAAGGCAGGGACCTCGATCATTGTGCCACTGAGGCGGTAGTAAAGATCATCACGCAAGGTGCCGGGCGTGCTCAGTTGGCCCTGTGAGGTCGCCATAAAGCGCGGCATGTGATCGCCTGGCGCGTCCATCATACTCACCACGCGGCCCTGCGCATCCGGGTCCAGGTCCGAGATTTCATCCAGCACGATCGTGCCGCCACGCGCCCGCGCCATGACCCGCGCAGGCCCTTCAAGGTCTTGTAGATCCACTGGCGTCACGGTCACAAAGGGCAAGGTGCGCCGGTCCGAGAAATCGTGGATCGCGCGGGCAATCAGCGATTTTCCCGTGCCGGATTCGCCGGTGATCAACACCGGAAGGTCCGCGTTCATTACCTTGGCCACCACGCGGTAGAGCAACTGCATCGCATCCGTCTGCCCGATCAAGGGCAACTCCTCGGGCCGCTCTTGTGGCGTTTGCGCCCGCGCAGGCCGCGCGCTGCGGCGGCTCTCCAGGGCGCGCGCCGTGCGCTTCATCAAATCGGGGAGATCGAAAGGTTTGGGCAGGTAATCATAGGCCTCAGCCTCGGCGGCCTGAATGGCGGTCATGATCGTGTTTTGAGCGGAAATCACGATCACTGGCATGCCGGGGCGGTCCTGCGCGATCTTGGGCAGCATCTCCAGCCCGTTGCCATCGGGCATGACCACATCCGAGATCACCACATCCCCGCGCCCCTCGGCCACCCACCGCATCAACGTGGTGAGCGATGAGGTCGCGTGCACCTTGCACCCTGCCCGGGTAAGCGCCTGCGTCAGAACCGTGCGGATCGTGCGGTCGTCATCAGCAACCAGAACCGTGCCATCCATTCTCAACTCTCCTTTTTGGGTGTGGGTGCGAGCGGCAACGAGATACGAAACACCGTCCGCCCCGGCACTGAGGTGACGGAAATCCAGCCGCCATGTTCCGAGATGATCTTGGCCGCCAGCGCGAGGCCAAGCCCCGTGCCATTCTCGCGGCCCGAAATGAAGGGCTCGAACACATCGCCCGAAATGTCCGGCGGCAGGCCGGGGCCGTCGTCGATCACCTCGATCTGAAGCGGCAGAGCCTGTTCGTGCCCTTGGGCATTTCGTACGCGCAAGGAGTGCTCATAATAGGTGTGCAGGCGTATCGTGCCGCCCTTGCCGCCCGCCGCCTCGGTGGCGTTTTTCAGTAGGTTTTGCAGCACCTGCACCAGCATATCCGCATCCCCCAGCGCCAAGGGCAGCGAGGGGTCGTAGCGTTCCTCAATGGTCATCTCGGCGGCGACACCCAGAAGGGCCGAACGGCGCGCGCGGTCCAGCACATCATGGATATTGACCGGGCCAAAGTTAGGCAGGCCTACATTGCCGAACTGTTCCACCTGATCGAGAAGCGCCACGATGCGGCGGCTTTCGCTCACGATCAGATCGGTCAGCTCAAGATCCTCGCCGCGCAGACCCATCGACAAAAGCTGCGCCGCCCCCGTGATACCCGCCAGCGGGTTCTTGATCTCATGTGCCAGCATTTCTGCCATGCCGATGGCCGACTTCGCAGCGGACTTGACCGATTTGCCCTGACTAAGCCGCCCAGCCATTTCGCGCGGTGAAATCAGCATCAGCATCTTGCCGGGATGGCCGGACAGAGGTGCGATTTGAAGGTTGCATTGCAGCGGCGCGCGGCTGCCCGTGCCCACATCCACATCATTCACGAAAAGCGGCGCCCCATTGGCGCGCGCGCGGTCGAACGCCTCTTCCAGCGGCGCATCCACCATCAGCGTGTCCCAGATCGGCAAACCTTGGGCCGCGCGGGCTGAGGTATTGAAAAACCCCTCCGCCGCCGCGTTGATCCGGGCGATCCGGTCCTCACCATCGAGCAGCAATGCAGGCACCGGGAGCGAGGTCCAGATCGCTTCATCCATCGGGCTCATGCAGCCTGCCTCAACTCGTCCACGGCGCCGGGAATAAGGCTGAGCACGTGCGCTGGGGTGGCGCTGGTCAGGATCTCCTTGCGCAGGGCTTGTGGTGCATCGACGAGATACCAGCCTAGGTGTTTGCGCGCCACGCGCAGGCCAAGCTTGGTGCCGTAGAAGGTGAGCATTGCCTCGTAATGCCCTGCGATCATGTCCGAAAATTGTCTGGCTTTTGGTGTGTCCGGTGCGGGCGTGCCGAAAAGATCATGCGCCAGTTGCGCCAAAAGCCACGGGCTCCCTTGCGCGCCACGCCCCACCATAATGCCATCCGCGCCCGACAGGGAGAGCGCCCGGCGCGCTGTCTCAACATCGACAATATCGCCATTGGCAACCACAGGAATTTGCACCGCCTCCTTGACCGCACGGATCGCGGCCCAATCAGCATGACCTTTGTAGAACTGACATCTTGTGCGGCCGTGGATGGTAATCATGGCGATGCCTGCAGCCTCGGCCCGACGCGCGAGGTCCGGCGAGTTGAGCAACGCATCGTCCCAGCCAAGCCGCGTCTTGAGCGTCACCGGCACGTCCACCGCCCCCACCACCGCCTCAATGAGGCCGAGCGCGTGATCGAGATCCTTCATAAGAGCCGAGCCCGAGG
>CALGEH010000176.1 GCA_937881735.1 uncultured Shimia sp. | reverse complement strand
GTGGCGGAGGAGGTGGGATTCGAACCCACGGTAGACTTTCACCTACGTCGGTTTTCAAGACCGGTGCATTCGACCACTCTGCCACTCCTCCGCGTAATGCTTGCCTAGCGCGGCCTGAGCGATTCTAAAAGTGCCTCTGTGATGTGGCGCTTTGAGGCTCAAAAGAAGGGGAATTCCGCCGAATGGGTGCCTGCGGACTTTTCTTGGGGTTTGGTTGCGGCTATGATCCGCGTGTGTGCGTGGGTTCGCGGCACGATAACAAGCCGGATCAACCGGCGAGGTAGGGTCCAAACATGGGCTTACATCAGAGGTTAAAGGCAAGGGGCAGGGCATGACAACTCTACATCTGGGCAAGAGGCAGGGGCGTGTCGCGCTGTTGTGCGGAGCTGCCATGATGGCTTTGGCGGGTTGCCAGGGTCTGGAGGGCGCGTTTCAAACCCGCCCCGACGCGAAGGCTAACTTGGCGGACACATCATCGACCCGTCTGGTCGAGCGGGATGTCGAAGCGCCCGACGTGTTTCAGAAAACCGATATGGGTCTTTGGGACGGGCGGCCTTCTCTGGGAGGTGTATGGGTTGCGCATCCCGACGTCACTGAGCCTGAGCGGGTGATCATCCGCAACACGGCCAATTCCAAATTCGTGATTGGCGCGCTCTTCAAGCGCGTGCGGTCCGCGCCCGGTCCTGCGTTTCAGATCTCATCTGATGCGGCCGCAGCGCTTGGGATGCTCGCCGGTGCGCCCGGTCAGCTCAACGTAACCGCGCTGCGCCGTGAGGCCGCTCCCGAGCCTGCGGGCGAGCCCGCGCCAGGGGCCGAGGCGCTGGCCCCCGAGGAGATTGAGGCAACCACGCTCGATCCCGTGGCAGGGGCCGCCGCCGCTGCAATCGAGAACGCCGAGAGCACAGAGAGCACAGAGAGCACCGCCAGCGCAGCCCCGACACCGGTGGCCGCCACCCCTGCCGCAGCCCCCGCGCCGCGTGCGGCAAGCAGCCTCACGCGGCCTTTCATCCAGATCGGTATTTTCAGCGTTGAGCAAAACGCCAACAACACAGCAACGGCTATGCGGCAGGCGGGCATGGTGCCGACCGTGATCGAGCAATCCTCGCAAGGCAAAACCTTCTGGCGCGTGGTTGTCGGCCCCGCCACATCGACATCGGAGCGCGCGGCGCTTTTGAAGAAAATCAAGGGCGTGGGCTTTGACGATGCCTATGCCGTGACCAACTGAGCCATGAGATACGGGAGCTGCCCATGTTTCGCATCTTGAAAGCGGGTTTCACCGCAGTGATCCTCGCCTGCGCCGCTCCGACTTGGGCGTTCGAGACCGAAGCGACCTCCGCTTTCGTGGTGGATGTGGGCACGGGCACGGTGCTTCTCAACAAGAACGCGGATGTGCCCTTGCCGCCCGCGTCCATGTCCAAGCTGATGACGCTTTATGTGACCTTTGAGGCGATCCGTGACGGGCGGCTCAGTCTTGATGAGAAGCTGCCAGTGTCCAAACACGCGATGAGCTTTGGCGGCTCGACCATGTTTCTTGATACCACCGATCGGGTCAGCGTGGAGGACCTTTTGCGCGGCATCATCGTGCTGTCGGGCAATGACGCCTGTGTGGTTCTTGCCGAGGCGCTGAGCCCGGATGGGACGGAGGCGGGCTTCGCGCGCTTTTCCACCCAGCGCGCGCAGCAGATGGGCATGACCAACTCGGTCTTTGCCAATTCCAGCGGGTGGCCCGATGCGGGGCACAGGATGAGCATGCGCGATCTGGCCCTTCTGACGCGCCGGATCATTGAGGATTTTCCCGAATATTACCCAATGTTTGCCGAGACCGAATTTGCCTTTGACCGGCGCGCACCGCAAAACACGCAAAACCGCAATCCGCTTTTGGGTCTGAATATTGGCGTGGATGGCCTCAAGACGGGTCATACGCAGGAGGCAGGGTTCGGCCTTGTCGGATCGGCTGCCCAGGATGGGCGCCGGGTGATTTTCGTGATCTCTGGTATCGATACGGCGGCGGGCCGCGCGCGCGAGGCCGAGGCGATTGTGTCTTGGGCCTTCCGGCAATTCGCCGAGAACCGGCTTGTGACAGGTGGGGCCGAGGTGGCGCGCGCCGATGTGTGGATGGGTCAAAAAGCGCAGGTGCCACTTGTTGCGGCAGAGGATGTGAACATGCTTTTGCCAGTGCTGGGCGGCGAGGCTGTCGAGGCCGAGGTGATCTATACCGGCCCGTTCGAGGCCCCGATTGCAGCGGGTGACCGTCTGGGCGAATTGGTGATCCGGCCTGAAGGCATGCCCGAGACGCGCGTGCCGCTTTTGGCGGGCACGGATGTGGCGCGGGGCGGGTTTGGTGTGCGGCTCAAGACGGTGTCGAACCTTCTGCTGACGCGGTTGCAACAGGGGCCCGAGGGCGCGCTTTGACCGCCTCTTCATCCTCGTCTTCTTCTGTGCCGGGCGTATTCATTTCCTTCGAGGGCATCGACGGGTCGGGCAAGTCGACCCAAGCGCGTCATCTCCACGCGACGCTTGAGGCCGAGGGCCGTGCCACGATCCTGACGCGCGAACCGGGGGGCAGCCCGGGGGCCGAAGAAATCCGGGCTTTGGTGCTTGAGGGTGCCGCAGACCGCTGGTCACCCGAGACGGAGCTGCTGCTGTTCACCGCTGCGCGCCGCGATCATCTGGAGCGCACGATCCAGCCGGCTCTGGCGGCGGGTCAAGTCGTGATCTGTGACCGTTTCGCCGACAGCACGCGGATGTATCAAGGTTTGCGCGGCGACGATATTCGCGCGCAGGTCGATGCGCTCCATGACCTGATGATCGGGCAGGAGCCGGATGTGACAGTTCTGATTGATATTGACCCTAAAGCGGGGCTGGAGCGCGCGCTTGGACGTGGCGCGGGGGAGGAGCGGTTTGAATCCTTCGGGCTGGGCCTGCAAGAGCGGCTGCGCGCCGGGTTTCTTGAGCTTGCCGCCGCGCAAACGCGGTTTGAAGTTGTGAGCGGTGCAGGCTCGGAAACCGTCGTGGCGGCCCGCGTGAGAAAAGCGCTGAAGGCGCGCGGCATATGAGCGATGCGCCTGAACCGGATCGCCTTGAGCGCGCGCCCCATCCGCGCGACACACCGCGCCTGATCGGTCAGGACACCGCCGAAGCGGCCTTCCTTGAGGCCTACGGGTCCGACCGTTTGCACCATGCGTGGCTGATCACCGGGCCGCGCGGCGTGGGCAAGGCGACGCTGGCGTGGCGCATTGCGCGGTTCCTGCTGGCCACGCCGATGGATGAGGCGGGCGGTATGTTCGACGCGCCCGCACATACATCCCTTGCGATTGACTCAGGTCATCCCGTTGCGCGCCGCGTGGCCGCCGGAGCGGAGCCGGGGTTCTTTCATATCCGCCGCACGGTGAACGACAAAACCGGGCGCCTGCGTGACCTGATCGTGGCCGAGGACGTGCGCGCGCTGGGGCAGTTTCTGCATCTCAGCGCCGCCGATGGGGGCCGCCGCGTTGTGATCATCGACACCGCTGATGAGATGAACACCCAAGCCGCCAACGCGCTCCTGAAGATGCTGGAGGAGCCGCCCGCGCGCACCACTTTGCTGCTGATCTCGCACCAGCCCTCCGCGCTCCTGCCCACGATCCGGTCGCGCTGCCGGTTGCTGCGCCTTGGACCCCTCGGGGCCGAGGATATGGCCGCCGCACTGGCGCAGGCCGAGGTCGCTCTGCCCGACGGGCGGGCGGCGCAGGAGGCGCTGGCCGTGCTCGCCGATGGCTCGGTCGGCACAGCGGTGCAGATGACGCTCCAAGGCGGGCTTGAGATATATGCCGAGATCATCGGCCTCTTCGCGCAATTGCCGCAGATCGACCGCCCCCGCGCGCTCGCACTGGCCAATGCGGCGGCTGGGCGCGGGGCGGAGCAAAAACTCGACATGCTTATCGCGCTCCTCGACCTCTTTCTGGCCCGCGCCGCGCGCACCGGGGCAACAGGCACGCCCCCGACCCCCGAGGCCGCACCGGGCGAGGCGGCGCTGCTCTCACGAATTGCGCCCGGCGTGGCCGAGGCGCGCGCCTATGCCGAGTGCGGCGCCGATACGCTGGCGCGCGTGCGGCGGGGCAGGGCGGTGAACCTTGACCCTGCGGCCCTCGTCCTAGATACCGTGTTCAACATTCAAAAGACGGCGGCGGGCTGATCCTGCCCCCGTGGCGGCGGGGCCAATATGCGCAACACGATCCAGATCACAGACAGCCATTGCCACCTTGATTTCCCCGATTTCGCCGAGGAACTTCCCGCCGTGGTCGCACGCGCCGTGGAGGCGGGCGTCACCCGCATGGTCACGATCTGCACCAAGCTGCGCAATGAGCCGCAGGTGCGCGCGATTGCCGAGGCGCATGGTCCCGTCTTCTACGCCGCCGGGACCCACCCGATGAGCGTGGCCGAAGAGGGCGTGGTTGCGTTGGACGATCTCTTGGCGCTGGCTGCGCATCCCAAATTCGTCGGCATTGGTGAGACGGGGCTCGATTATCACTATACCGCCGAAAGCGCCGCCGTGCAGCGCGAGAGCCTGCGCGTGCATATCGAGGCCGCGCGCCAGACCGGGCTGCCCTTGATTATTCATGCCCGCGCTGCCGACGACGACATGGCGCAGATCCTGCGCGAGGAGCATGCGGCGGGTGCGTTTTCCTGTGTCATGCATTGCTTTTCATCCTCGCCAGAGCTTGCCAAAGCCGCCCTTGATCTGGGTTTTTATCTGTCGATGTCGGGCATTGCGGCTTTCCCCAAATCTGCCGAGCTGCGCGAGATTTTTGCCGCCGCCCCCGTGGAGCGCATCCTTGTGGAGACCGACGCGCCCTATCTCGCGCCGCCCCCCTTTCGCGGCAAGCGCAACGAGCCCGCTTATACGATCCATACCGCCCAAAAAGGGGCCGAGGTGTTCGGCATGGAATGGGTTGATTTTGCCGCCCAAACACAGGCGAATTTTAACCGGCTTTTCTCCAAGGCCGCGGCCTATGAGGTGGCATCATGACCGCTGAGAAAACCACCAAGACACCTTCTGAGCGCCGCTTCACCATCCTGGGCTGTGGCTCGTCGGGGGGCGTTCCGCGCCTTGGCGGGCTCTGGGGGGATTGCGACCCGAACGAGCCGCGCAACAGGCGGCTGCGCTGCTCCATGATGATCGAGCAGGAGGGGCCGGATGGCATCACCCGAGTGCTGATCGACACCTCGCCCGACATGCGCCAGCAGCTTCTCACAGCAGGTGTCGGCACGCTTGACGCGGTGCTTTATACGCACGGTCATGCGGACCATGTCCACGGGCTGGATGATCTGCGCATGGTCGTCTTCAACCGGCGTGAACGGCTGCCGGTTTGGGCGGATGGTGACACGCAGAACAAGCTCTTTTCCAGCTTCGGATATGCGTTCGTGCAGCCCGAAGGCTCGCCCTATCCGCCGATCCTGAACATGCATACAATCGAGGGCGATGTGACCATTGAGGGCGCGGGCGGTGCGATTGTTCTTACGCCTTTCGAGGTCAATCACGGCTCGATCGATGCGCTTGGCTTTCGTGTGGGTGATATCGCCTATCTGCCCGATGCAGCGGAGATCCCCGAGGATGTCTGGCCGGTTCTCGACGGGCTCGATACGTGGATCGTCGATGCGCTGCGCCGCACGCCCCATCCCAGCCACGCGCATCTGGAGCGCACGCTGGAATGGATCGCGCGTGCAGCCCCCAAAGAGGCCGTGCTGACCAACATGCATGTGGATATGGACTATCGCACGCTGGAGGGTGAGCTGCCCAAGAATTTGCGCCCCGCCTATGACGGCATGGTGCTGCGCGTGGCGCTCTAGCCCTCATGCAAGCGCTTCTGGATGTCATCTTGCCGGTTTTCGTCGTGATCGGCTCGGGCTATCTGGCAGTCTGGAGGGGTTGGTTCAGCGAGGCAGGCGTCGATGGGTTGATGCGCTTTACGCAGAGTTTTGCGATCCCCTGTCTGCTTTTTCTGGCACTCACCCGGCTCGATCTGGGCCAGGTCTTTGACTGGCGGCTGCTCACCGCGTTCTACGCGGGGGCGTTTGGTGGCTTCTGCCTTGGCCTTCTTGGCGCGCGCTACATCTTTGGGCGCGGGTGGGAGGATTCCATCGCCATCGGGTTTTGCTGCCTGTTTTCGAACTCGGTCCTCCTTGGTCTGCCCCTGACCGAGCGGGCCTACGGCGCAGACGCGCTCAGCGCTAACTTCGCCATCATCGCGCTCCATTCTCCATTTTGCTACGGCGTGGGCATCACCGCGATGGAGCTTGCCCGTGCGCGTGGCGCTCCGGGCGGGCAGGTGGCGATGAAAGTGCTCAAGGCGATGTTCTCCAATGCGCTCATCATCGGGATTGCATTGGGTCTCGTCGTGAACCTAAGCGGGCTACCCTTGCCGGCGTTTCTGCGCGACGGATTCTCACTTTTGGCGGCGGCAGCGCTACCGGCGGCGCTCTTTGCTCTTGGAGGCATTCTCGTCCGCTACCGCCCCGAGGGCGATTTGCGGGTGATCCTTTATGTCTGCGCCGTGGCCTTGGTGGCGCATCCGGCGATCACATTGACGCTTGGCAGCGCGTTGCAGCTGAGCGATGCCGCCATGCGTTCTGCGGTGCTCACGGCGGCGATGTCGCCGGGGGTGAACGCCTACATCTTCGCCAATATGTATGGTGCGGCACGGCGTGTGGCGGCCTCGGCGGTGCTCATCGGCACGGCGCTCTCGGTGCTGAGCGCCTGGGTCTGGCTGGGCCTTGTACCTTAAAGTGTGTCGCCTTGGCCCTGACATACTCAGTTGACGCAAAAAACGCGCCAAACGCTTTCGATCACTCCTCTGGCGGCGCACCCCCGGTGAAGGCGTTGGGTGCGTGATAGCTGCACGGGGTCTCGGTCATTTCCAGATGCAGACCCGTGCCCGTATAGGGATGCGCGCGGGCCAGGTCCTCGTCCACCTCAATGCCCAGCCCCGGTGTCTCAGGCGCTTTGATATACCCGTTTTCAACCCGGATCGCGCCCTTGATCAGCGCATCATGGAAAGGGCTTTCAATCGTCTCGGCCATCAGAAGGTTGGGGATTGAGACGGCGAAATGCACATTCGCGGCCCACTCGACGGGCCCTGCATAAAGATGGGGTGCGATCTGCGCATTATAGACCTCGGCAATCGCTGCAACCTTCTTCATTTCCCAGATGCCGCCCGCGCGCCCAAGGGCAGGTTGCAGGATTGCTGCCCCACCATCGCGCAGCACTGGTGCGAACTCATTCTTGGTCGTCAGCCGCTCGCCCACCGCAATGGGCAGGCCTGTGGCCGCGCCGACGCGGGCCAACGCGCCAACATTATCGGGCGGCACAGGCTCCTCGAACCACAGCGGATCATAGGGCGCGATGGCCTTGCCCAAACGGATGGCACCTTGCGTGGTGAACTGCCCATGCGTGCCAAACAAGAGGTCCGCACGGTCGCCCACCGCCTCGCGGATCGCCTTGCAGAAGGCCACCGAGAGGGCAATATCGCTCTGCGCGGGGCTGTGCCCGCCGCGCAATGTGTAGGGGCCAGCGGGGTCGAACTTCACCGCCGTATAGCCGCGCGACACGAGATCGGTGGCGCTTTCGGCGGCCATTTCGGCGCTGGACCAGAAGGCGGTCATATCATGCCGGGGCAGGGGGTAGAGATAGCTGTAGGCGCGCACGCGGGGGGTCATCTTGCCGCCCAGAAGCGCCCAGACGGGCCGGTCCCGCGCTTTGCCGAGGATGTCCCAGCACGCAATCTCCAGTCCTGAAAACGCGCCCATGACTGTAAGATCGGGCCGCTGGGTGAAGCCCGAGGAATAGGCGCGGCGAAACATCAGCTCGATATTCTCGGGGTGCTCATTCAGCATATGCCGCTCAAACACATCGGCGATCACGCCGCGCATCGCATCCGGCCCCACCGAGGTCGCATAGACCTCTCCCCAGCCGGTGATGCCGCAGGCCGTGGTCAGCTTTACGAGGATCCAGTAGCGCCCGCCCCAACCCGGTGCAGGAGGCGCGGTGACAATGATATCAAGGTCTTGCAGCTTCATTTGCGGGCCGCTGCATGGGCATCGACCACGCGTTGAAGCATCGGCGCGTAATCGTCGAAACTGGGCGTCTCAATGCCCGGCACCTTGCCGCGGTCGTCCCAAATGCGCACTTGGAGGATGTCCCTGAGGTTTGGCTGCTTGGCGAATTCGGTTACTTCCGCGTCACTCATCGGCCCGCCTTGCAGGTTCAGCGACTGCACCGACGCCTCTGACAATTGCCCGAAATAGGCGGGGTCCGTGGCGCAGAGATAGCGCTTGGCCGCCACATGCCAGCGGATGCAATCGGTGACAATCGTGGGGAAAAACCCGTCCATAACCCGCGCGCCTGCCTCCTCGTGGTGGTTGTCGGTGCCTTGCGCCAGCGCGTCCTCGGGAAACTCGTTGGTGTAGTGGCCGATGTCGTGCAGCAACGCCCCCGCGACCAGATCATCACGCGCGCCTGCGGCCTGTGCGAGGGCCGCACCCTGAAGCATATGCTCGGACATGGTCACATCCTCCCCGAGATAGCTCTCGGCCCCACGGCGTTTAAAAATATCGCCAATGAAATCGACGATCGTGTCCTTGCTGAGCGCGCTCATATCTCCGCCTCCAATACGGCCAATGTCGACAAGAGCCCGTCCTTGTCGGCATAACATCCCTGAAGCCAGCGGCTGCCGGCCCCGCTATATCCGCGCCTTGCGTGCAGCACGCGGGTGTTGTCCACGATGAACGCCTCGCCGGGGCTGAGCTTGAAGCTCACCTGCATATCTGGTGCGTCGACCAAAGCGGAGAAGCGGCGATAGGCGGTGTAATAGTCCTGCATATCCGCAAAGGGCACGTCGGTGATGGGGGCCGCCGAGCGGGCGTTGAAGCGGATGGCCTGCAAGCTGCCATCCGGGGCAAGCTCGATCATCGGGCGGCGGGATTTGAGGTTCACACCCCCCGATCCGGCATAGGCGAAGCGGGCCGTGTAGCCGGACAAAAGCGCAAAGCCGTGCGGGTCCTCATCGCGCAGCCTTTGCGCCACTGCAAAGCCGTCCACCACCATGTTCTCGCCGCCCTTGGCCGAATTCTCAAGACAGGCAAGCACTTGCAGCGTTGGCACGGGATCGCGGTAGGGGTTGTCCGTATGGGCCTGAAGCCCGAGGCCCGTATAGGCGAGGTTGGTTGGGTTCACCTCCGTGCGGACCTCGAAATGGCGGCCATAATTCGTCTCACGCACATGGCCGAACGTTGCGACCAGATCGAACAGCGTGCCCGGCACGGTGGGCATGTCGCTCACCCGCGCCACACCGTAGCGGCGCACGCCGTCCAGCCATGCGCGCAAAGCCGCAGCGCCTGATTGCAGCGCGGGCAGAGGGGCGGTGGGGACGTTGGCCCCAAGCCTGCTATCCCATGTCTCGGCTCCCTCGGGCAGCGCGCCGGTGCCGCTTGCGGGCGCGCGATCGTAAGCGTGATCGCGCAACCACGCGATGGAAAAGGCGCAAGCATGATCGTCGGGGCCGAACCGGCATAGAATCTGCCCCGCCTCCACGCGTGCCTCTGTCAGGTGGCAGTTCTCGGGGATGTCGCCGAGCGTGATCAGACGCTGCCCGTTGCCCGGATCGCGCGTCGCCGGATCAAGCGCGTTGTCGCGCAGCCAAATCGCGTGAAACCGCAAGTCACTCCC
>CALGEH010000175.1 GCA_937881735.1 uncultured Shimia sp. | reverse complement strand
CACATCCGGGCTGAAGGCGGCCCTTTTAGCCGATCTGGAGCCCCTGATCGAGAGTTTCACCGCCATGCGCGCCGCCGAAGGCGCGGCCCTTGCCCGCGATCTTGGCACACAGATCGACACGGTCGCCCGCCTGACCGAGGCGGCGCAGACAGCCGCCGAGGCGCGCCGCCCCGAAGCAGCCACCGCATTGAAAGCGGCCCTTGCCCGGGTGATGGACAACACAGATGGCGCGGATGAGGCGCGCATCGCACAAGAGCTGGCCCTGCTGGCCGTCAAGGCGGATGTCAGCGAAGAGATCGTGCGCCTGCGTGCCCATGTCGACGCGGCCCGCGCGCTTTTGGAAGGCGGGAGTCCTCTGGGCCGCAAGCTTGATTTCCTCACGCAAGAGTTCAACCGCGAGGCAAATACGCTGTGCGCCAAAGCAGGCTCAGCCGCGCTGACCTCCATCGGGCTGGACCTCAAGGCCGTGATCGACCAAATGCGAGAGCAGGTGCAAAATGTCGAGTGAACCCAAAACCACGAACCGCCAGGGCCTTCTGATTATCCTCAGCTCGCCCTCGGGCGCGGGTAAATCCACCCTGACACGGCGATTGCGTGCTTGGGATGACAGTCTCGATTTTTCCGTGTCCGCCACGACCCGCACCCCGCGATCGGGAGAGGTGGACGGGCAGGACTACCACTTCATGACCGAGCCGGCGTTCCGCACCGCGGTGGCCGAGGGCGAAATGCTGGAGCATGCCCATGTTTTCGGCAATTTCTACGGCTCACCAAAATCGCCCGTGGCCCGTTCAATCGAGGCGGGGCGCGACGTGATCTTCGACATTGACTGGCAGGGCGCGCAGCAAATCCAGAACTCCGATCTCAGCCAGCATACCTTGTCGATCTTCATCCTGCCGCCCTCGATCACCGAGCTGCGCCGCCGTCTGGAAACCCGTGGACAGGACGCGCCCGAAGTTATCGCGAAGCGCATGCAGAAAAGCTGGGACGAGATCAGCCACTGGGGCGAGTATGATTATGTTCTGGTCAATGATGATCTGGACGAAACCGAGGCCCGGCTCATCTCCATCGTGCGGGCCGCACGGCTCAAACGTATTCAACAGCCCGGCCTCAGCGACCATATCCGCCGCCTTCAGGGCGAGTTTGAGGAGAACCAATGACCCTCTATTCCCTTGAGGGCCAAGCGCCCGAGATCGACGCCGACACATGGGTCGCACCCGGTGCGCATGTCATCGGCCGTGTGCGGCTGGAGGCGGGCGCATCGGTCTGGTTCGGCGCCACGCTGCGCGGCGATAACGAATGGATCACTGTGGGCGCGGGCAGCAATATTCAGGAAAATTCGGTTCTGCATACGGATATGGGGCATCCGCTGACCATCGGCGCGGGCTGCACCATCGGGCACAAGGCGATGCTGCATGGCTGCAAGATTGGCGCCAATACGCTGATCGGGATGGGGGCCACCGTGCTCAACGGCGCTGTGATCGGCGATAATTGCCTGATTGGCGCGGGCGCGCTGATCACCGAGGGCAAGGTGATCCCAGATGGCAGCCTCGTGATGGGCGCACCGGGCAAGGTGGTTCGGCAGATGGACGAGGCCGGGGTAGAGGGTCTGCGCCGCAGCGCGCTTGGTTATCAGGCCAATATGCGCCGTTTTCGCGCGGGGCTTGAGGTTTTGCAGGACGGATGAGCCTGCCCGACATCTCCTCGCTTCTCGAGGCGATCCCGCAGCCCGCGCTTTTGATTGGCTGGGCCGAGCGGATTATCGGTGCCAATAGCGGCGCAAGCACGCTTCTTGGGGGTGGCATTACCGGGCGGCATTTCATCACCGCCATTCGCCAGCCTACGGTTCTGGATGCCATTGAGGAGGCGCTGCGCACCCACGCTCCGCGCGAGGCGCGATATCTGACAAGCGTGGGCGAGGTGGACGTGACCTATACCGTTACCGCGCGGCCCGTTGATTGGGACAGCGTCGAGGCGGTGCTCGTCTGCTTCGAGGATATCACCCATCTGGAGCAGGCCGAGCAGATGCGCCGCGATTTCGTCGCCAATGTGAGTCATGAGCTGCGCACGCCGCTCACCGCTCTTCTGGGGTTCATTGAAACCCTCCAAGGCCCGGCCAAGGGCGATGCGGCAGCGAGCGAGCGGTTCCTGGAGACCATGGCGCGTGAGGCGGCAAGGATGGAGCGCTTGGTGCATGATCTTTTGTCGCTGAGCCGGGTGGAGGCGCAGGAGCGCGTGCGCCCGCGTGATGGCGTCGATCTCGGGGCGTTGCTTACCTCCGTGTGCCAAACGCTGCGCCCGTTGACCGAAGAGGCGGGGGCGAGCCTTGCGCTCGGCCTGCCGGAGCCGAGCATTGAGGTGCCGGGGGACGCGGATCAACTGAGGCAGGTATTCACCAATCTGATCGAGAACGCCGTGAAATATGGCGGGCAGGGGGGCGAGACGCGGATCACCCTCAGCCAGCTTGAGGCGGCCCCCGCGCTCCGCCGCCCTGCGGCCTGCGTCACGGTGACAGATACGGGGCCGGGAATCGATCCGATCCACATCCCCCGCCTGACCGAGCGATTCTACCGCGTAGACGGTCATCGCAGCCGCGAGAAGGGCGGCACCGGGCTGGGCCTTGCGATTGTAAAACATATCATCAATCGCCATCGTGGGCGGCTCCGGGTCGAGAGCGTGCCGGGAAAGGGCAGCACATTCAGCGTGTTGCTGCCCTTGGATATCTAAGACGCGCCTACGCCTGCGAACCCCACCACAGTGCACGCCGCATATTGTCATACAGCTGTTACAAAAGCGTAACAAAAGCGTTGTGGCAGCGCATTAGGCCTGCGTCAGGATCTCCCGGAAACCGGGGGGCCACCTTTGAGAAATCAGGAGCTGATCCATGACATATTCCAAAATGACCGTCTCTGCCGCAGCCATTCTGGCCCTTGGTGCAGGCACCGCCCATGCGCGTGACAACGTGCAGGTTGCGGGCTCGTCCACCGTGCTGCCCTATGCCGCCATCGTCGCCGAAGCGTTCGGCGAGAATTTTGACTTCCCCACACCCGTCGTCGAATCTGGTGGATCGTCTTCTGGGCTCAAGCGGTTTTGCGAAGGCGTCGGTGAAAACACCATCGACATAGCCAATGCAAGCCGCGCAATCCGCGAAAAGGAAGTTGCCGCCTGCGCCGCGAACGGTGTGACGGACATTATCGAAGTGCGCATCGGCTATGACGGGATCGTCTTCGCGAGCCAGATCGACGGCCCGGCCCTCACTGCCTTCACCCCGAGCGATTGGTTCAACGCGCTGGCCGCTCAAATGCCCGTGGACGGCGCGCTGGTGACCAACACCAACATGACATGGGCCGACGCCAATGCGGATCTGCCCGCCGTCGATATTGCGGCCTTTATCCCCGGCACAAAGCACGGCACGCGCGAAGTCTTTGAAGAAAAGGTCCTTCTGCAAGGCTGTGAAGATACAGGCGCTATGCAGGCGATGATGGATATGGGAATGGACGAGGACGCGACCGAGAAGGCCTGCATGGCCGTGCGCACCGATGGCAA
>CALGEH010000174.1 GCA_937881735.1 uncultured Shimia sp. | reverse complement strand
CAGGCCGGTGATCACCTCGGGCATCACCAAAGGCGCGTAGATCATGCCGGAAAACAGCGTGCGCCCCGCAAACCGCCCGGCGCGGACCAGCACATAGGCCGCCATCGTCCCCAGAGCCGTGGCGATGGTAGAACTGACCACGGCCACCTGAATGGTGACCCATGCGGCATCCAGAAATGCCTCATTGCCCAGCAACTCGCCATACCATTTGGTCGAGAACCCGCCCCAGACCGTGACCAGCTTGCTCTCGTTGAAGCTGTAGATGATCAGGATCACCATCGGCAGATAGAGAAACGCGAAGCCAAGCGTGAGGGAGGTGGCGTTGAACCAGCTGAACCGTCTCATCCGTCAATCTCCCGCTGCTTTTGCTCATTGCGCTGGAAAAGCACGATGGGGATGATCAGGATCAACAAGAGCACCACCGCCACCGCCGAGGCAACGGGCCAATCACGGTTGTTGAAGAACTCCTCCCACAGGATTTTGCCGATCATCAGTGTATCGGACCCGCCCAGAAGGGAAGGGATCACGAACTCGCCCAGCGCGGGGATGAAGACGAGAAAACACCCGGCGATGATGCCGTTTTTGCTCAGCGGGATGGTGACGAGCCAGAACGCCGTCAGGCGCGAACAGCCCAGATCCTCCGCCGCCTCCAGAAGGGAGTCGTCCATCCGCTCCAGCGCGGAATAAATCGGCAGGATCATGAAGGGCAGATAGGTATAGACGATGCCGATATAAACGGCCGTATTGGTGTTGAGGATCGTCAGTGGCTCCGAGATGACGCCCATGCCGAGCAGGAGCTGATTCAGATACCCCTCGGTCAAGAGAATCCCCATCCACGAATAGACCCGGATCAGAAAGCTGGTCCAGAAGGGCAGGATCACCAGCATCAAGAGTGTGGGCCGCCAATGATCTGGCGCGCGCGCCATCGCATAGGCGATCGGATAGCCAATGGCGAGGGTCAGCAGGGTGGAGATGAGCGCGATCTGGAGTGATGACAGATACGCCTTCCAGTAGAGATCATCCGTCGTCAGGAAGGTGAAATTCTCCATATCCAAATCGGCGAAGAACTCCCGCATACCGGCCCAGCCCGCTGCCAGATCGAGCGTCGGCGTATAGGGTGGGATAGCCAGCGCCGGGTCGCTGAGGCTGATCTTGAGCACGATGAGGAAGGGCACGAGGAAAAGTGCGACCAACCATGCGTAAGGCACGATGATGAGGGCGAAGCGGCGCATCTCCCTCAGCGCTCTAGAAGGACGGCGGCAGTGTCGGTCCACGACACCCAGACGCTGTCCTCCCATGTGAAGGGGCGGTTTGCGAGGCGGCGGGTGTTGGCCGTCTGGGCCTTCACGATCTGCCCGTTGGAGAGCGCGACGTGATAGGTGGAAAGGTTGCCCAGATAGGCGATATCGAGGATCTTTCCCTCCAGCGCGTTGCGTGCACCCTCAGGCCGCTCGGGCGTGATCATTACCTTCTCCGGGCGAATCGCGAGATAGGCGGTCTGGCCCTCGCTCAGATCCAGATCGGAGGCGGCGAAAAGGCTGTCATGCCCTTCGGCAAAGGCGATGTGATAGCCACCCTCTGCGCGCTTGGCGCGGCCTTCAAAGATCGTCACATCCCCGATGAAATCAGCGACATAGACCGAGCCGGGCATCTCGTAGATATGCGCAGGCGTGTCGGCCTGAATGATGCGGCCATCATCCATCACGGCCACGCGGGAGGCGACGGTCATCGCCTCTTCCTGGTCATGGGTGACGATCACGAATGTGGTGCCGGTTTTCTCTTGGATGTCCATCAGCTCAAACTGCGTATCCTGCCGCAGCTTGGCGTCCAGCGCGCCCAGAGGCTCATCCAGCAAGAGAAGTTTTGGCGCCTTGGCGAGGCTGCGGGCAAGCGCCACGCGTTGTCTCTGGCCGCCAGAAATCTGATGCGGTTTGCGCTGGGCGAATTTCTCCAGCCGGGTCAGCTTGAGCATCTGCTCCACCCGCGCGGCGATCTCGTCCTTTGGCATCGTGCCGCGTTTGAGGCCGAAGGCGATATTCTCCCACACAGACAGATGCGGGAAGAGCGCGTAGGACTGAAACATCATGTTCACGGCGCGTTTGTTGGGCGGGATGGGTGCGATATCCTGCCCAGACAGAAGGATCTTGCCGCTCGTGGGGGTCTCGAACCCGGCGAGCATCCGCATCATCGTGGTCTTGCCACAGCCCGAGGGGTCGAGCAGCGCGAAGAACTCTTTTTCGTAGATATCGAAGGTCTGATTATCGATTGCGGTGAAATCACCGAAACGCTTGGTTACGCCCTTGAACTCAATCAAAGGCTTGGCGCTTGGATCATTCCACGGCTCGAAAGTGATCTGGCTCATGCAAACAGTCCCCCCAAGGCCGCTATGGGCCAGAAAACAGCCCGCGCCGGTGTGATCCGGCGCAGGCCAATAGCATCAGACGCCCGATTTGATCTTGGTCCACATGCGCGTGACGACACGCTGCACTTTGGGGCCATAGGGCGTGGTGGTGTAGAGATTCTCCAGCGTCGCCTCGTCAGGATAGATCGCCGGATCGCCGATCACGTCCTCGGACAGCAGGGGCTTGGAGGCCTCGTTTCCGTTTGCGTAATAGACGTAATTCGACGCATCGGCCATGTTCTGTGCGTCCATGATGAAATTCAGGAACACATGGGCCGCCTCGGGGTTTGGCGCGTCCACCGGGATCGCCATTTGGTCAAACCACATCAGCGCGCCCTCGGAGGGGGCGTTATACGCGATCTCGACGCCATTCTCGGCCTATGCCGCGCGGTCGCGCGCCTGAAGGATATCGCCGGACCAGCCGAAGGCGACGCAGATGTCGCCGTTGGCCAGCGCGTTGATATATTCCGAGCTGTGGAATTTGGTCACGTATTCGCGGATGCCCATCAGGACGGGCTCGGCCAATGCGATCACGTCGGGGTCCTGGCTGTCGGGGTCCTCGCCGAGGTATTTCAGCGCGGCGGGGATCATCTCGGCGGGCGCATCAAGGAAATGCACGCCACAAGAGGCCAGCTTTTCCATGTTCGCCGGATCAAAAATCAGATCGAGCGAGCTCATTGGCGCGTCCTCGCCCAGAAGCTCGGTCACCTTGCCCACGTTCACACCAATACCCGTGGTGCCCCACATGTAGTTGATGGAATACTCGTTGCCGGGGTCATACTGCGCCGTGCGCGCCTCGACCACATCCCACATATTGGCGTGGTTGGGCAGCTTGCTCAGGTCCAGCTTCTGGAACGCGCCTGCGGTAATCTGGCGTTGCAGAAAGGTGCCCGATGGCACGACCACGTCATAGCCCGCGCCACCCGCGAGCATTTTGGTCTCCAGAACCTCGTTGCTGTCGAAGACGTCATAGATCAGCTCGATGCCCGTCTCGGCCTCGAATTTCTCTAGCAGCGCCTCATCGATATAATCGGACCAGTTATACACACGCACCTCGTCGGCGCCGGCTGTGGCGGCGGCCAGCGCAAGGGCGGCTGTGGTGGTTAGAAAGGTCGTTTTCATTTTTATCTCCCGATATGGGCAGATTTTCTCTGCCGGTGCGCCGCATTTGATCATGTTTCGAAGTAAGCGCAATATGGTAATGCTTTCACGCGCCCGTTAAGCTGACAAGAAAAGAGACACGCGCGGCAGGCACGAAAGGCGACGGCAGATGCAACAACAGGCAGCAAACTGGGACGACGCGGGCGCGGGAGAGACCGGGCTTCCGGCGCATGAGCTGATCTACCGCCGCCTGCGCGAGATGATCCTGTTTGGCGATCTCACACCGGGGCAGGCGGTGACCATTCAGGGCCTTACCGCCGAGCTGGGCGCGGGCATGACGCCGGTGCGCGAGGCGATCCGGCGGCTCACCTCGCAGGGTGCGCTGGAATTTCAGGGCAATCGCCGGGTCTCCGTGCCACTTTTGAAAGCAGGCGATATCGACGAAATGATTGTGGCGCGTGAGTGGCTTGACCCATATCTTATCCGCCGCGCCGCTCTTGCCGTCAGCGCGGATCAGGCGGACCATCTCGCCGAGATTGACACGGCTCTTGATCTTGCGATCCGTCGGGGCGATCTGCGCGCTTATCTGAAAGGCAATTATGAGTTTCACATGATGCTCTACGCGCTGGCGGCCTCACCTTTGCTGGCGGAGCTTGCCGAGGGGCTTTGGCTCAGGTTTGGCCCGTCGATGCGGGTGGTGTGCGGACTGATGGGCACGCAGAACCTGCCCGACAATCACAAGGCCGCAATTGAGGCTCTGCGCGCTGCCGACGCGGACGCGGCGGCCGAGGCCATTGGGCGCGATGTGCGTCAGGGTATGGAGCAATTGCGTCTGTCTCTGGAGCCGCCCGTCGCCGCAAGCTGAGCGTGGTGACTTGATTCGATTGACTTCCCAATATTTGATCATATTTTGGAGGTGAAATCCCCCGATGCGGGGGGCCGCAACGCTGCGAAAGGCTCCGCTCATGAACATGATCACCAACCACATGCCGACCGAGGAGCTTCGTGCCCTTGATAGCGCGCATCACATGCACCCGTTTACGCACAACAATGATCTGACCAAGAAGGGCGCACGCGTCATCACCCGCGCCCGCGGCGTGACCCTCACCGACAGCGATGGCAATGATTACCTCGACGCGATGGCGGGCCTGTGGTGCGTCAACATCGGCTATGGCCGGACCGAGCCTGCCGATGCCTCCGCCCGGCAGATGCACGAGCTGCCGTTCTACAACACGTTTTTCCAAACCACCCACGTGCCCGCAATTGCGCTGAGCACCAAGCTGGCTGAATTGGCGCCCCGCGACCTCAACCACGTGTTCTTTGCCAGCTCAGGGTCGGAAGCGAACGATACGAATATCCGTCTCGTGCGCACCTATTGGGCGCAAAAGGGTCACCCGGACAAGAACATCATCATCAGCCGCAAGAACGCCTATCACGGCTCTTCCGTGGGCAGCGGCAGCCTTGGTGGTATGACCTTCATGCACGAGCAGGGCGGCTTGCCGATTCCAAACATCCACCACATCGATCAGCCCGACTGGTGGAACGAGGGTGGCGATATGAGCCCCGAGGAGTTCGGGCTTGAGCGCGCGCAGCAGCTTGAAAAAGCCATTCAGGACCTGGGCGAGAACCGCGTCGCGGCCTTCATCGCAGAGCCTATTCAGGGCGCGGGCGGCGTGATCATCCCACCCAGCACCTACTGGCCCGAGATTCAGCGGATTTGCGATGCCTATGACATCCTCTTGATCGCCGATGAGGTGATCTGCGGCTTCGGACGCACCGGCAAGTGGTTCGGCAGCGAAACGCTGAACATCCGCCCCGACATCATGACCATCGCCAAGGGGTTGAGCTCGGGCTATGCGCCCATCGGCGGCTCTATTATCAGCGACGAGATCGCAGCGGTCATAGATAATTGCGAATTTGCCCATGGCTACACATATTCTGGGCATCCTGTGTCTTGCGCCGTGGCGCTCGAGAATTTGCGTATTCTTCAGGAAGAGGGGATCGTGGACCGCGTGGCCTCCACCACCGGGCCGCTTATGGCAGAGACATGGCACAGCCTCGCGGATCACCCATTGGTGGGTGAGACGAATATCGTCGGGATGATGGGATCTATGGTCATGACCCCGGACAAGGAAAGCCGCGCGAAATTCGCGTCTGAGTCGGGCGCTGTGGGCCTTATCTGCCGCGAGAACTGCTTCAAAAATGGGCTGGTGATGCGCCATGTGGGCGACCGGATGATCATCTCGCCGCCGCTTGTCATCACCCCCAAGGAGATCAAAACGCTTGGCGACCGCGCACGTCTCGCACTCGATCTGACCTACAAGCACCTCAAATCCGAAGGTATGCTGAAGGCTGCTTGAGGCCTCTTGCGGCGCGCCCCGAATGGGAGGCGCGCCGCCCCAAATCCGCGAAATCGGGTGCGCCATGCCGCATTGATTCTCACAAACCGCTGAAAATTTGGGCGCCGCTTGAAAAAGCTGCGAAAATTCATTGCGAACTTCCAACGGCTTACCATGCCTGATCTCCTCAATTTCCCAAACCGCACAGGATTGGTTGCATATATCCACAGCCGTGCATTAGGTTGCTCGGTGAACGCGAAGTAATCGCGAATGATAAACTCCGGGAGCCTACTTTGGCCGCATCCAACAGCAGCGATGCGTTCGTAGAATTCGAACGTGTGCAAAAAAGTTACGACGGCGAAACACTGGTCGTCAAAGATTTGAACCTGAACATTCCGAAGGGTGAGTTTCTCACGATGCTTGGGCCCTCCGGGTCGGGCAAGACAACTTGCCTGATGATGCTTGCCGGGTTCGAGACGGCCACGCATGGCGACATTCGTCTGGATGGGAAGTCGATCAACAACATCCCACCGCACAAGCGCGGCATCGGCATGGTCTTCCAGAACTACGCGCTGTTCCCGCACATGACGATTGCGGAAAACCTCGCCTTCCCGCTTGAGGTGCGCAAAATCGACAAGTCCGACCGCGAGGCGAAGGTCAAACGCGCCCTCGAAATGGTCGAGATGGGCGATTTCGGAGGCCGCCGTCCGTCGCAGCTTTCGGGGGGTCAGCAGCAACGTGTCGCCTTGGCGCGCGCTTTGGTGTTTGAGCCTGAGCTGGTGCTGATGGATGAGCCCTTGGGCGCTCTGGACAAGCAGCTTCGGGAGAAGATGCAGTTCGAGATTACTGATCTGGCCCACAATCTCGGGATCACCACCGTCTACGTCACACACGATCAGACCGAGGCCCTGACGATGTCGGACCGCGTCGCAGTGTTCGACGATGGCCGCATCCAGCAAATTGCGCCGCCTGACCAGCTCTATGAAGAGCCGGAGAATAGTTTCGTGGCGCAGTTCATCGGTGAGAACAACACCATGATGGGCACCATCAAAGAGATCAAATCCGGGGTGGCTCTGGTCGAGCTGGATGGTGGTGAGATGATCGACGCCAAGCCAGTGAATGTCAGCGAGGTCGGCGCACGCACCCGTGTATCCATCCGCCCCGAGCGCGTCGAGGTGGACAAGAGCCGCCTCAAGCCGGGCGCGCATACGCTCAAGGCGGAAGTGCTGGAATTTATCTATATGGGCGACATTTTCCGCACCCGCCTGCGGGTGGCTGGCAATGACGAGTTCATCGTGAAAACCCGCAACGCGCCGGACCAACGCCGGATGCAGCCGGGTGAGCAGATCGAAATCGGCTGGTTGCCCGAGGATTGCCGCGCGCTTGAGGCGTAATAGGTAATAGGAATATCGCGGCTCTGCACGCCATAGCCCGATTAAATAGAGGCACCACGCCCAACCCGTGGCAGGGGCCTCACAAAGCAAATAACGGGATTACTTAGGGAGACTATAATGAAACTTCGTAAATCACTCATGGCCACCACGGCGCTGACGGTTGCGGCTGGTATGGCCGTCGCTCAGGACATGCCGATGGAAATGACCATCGTCAGCTGGGGCGGTGCTTACACCAAGTCGCAGCAGAACGCGTATCACACGCCCTATTCCGAGATGACTGGCGTGACCATCATCAACGATGACAGCTCTGCCGAAGCCGTGGCCAAACTGCGCGCCATGAACGAAGCGGGCAACATCACATGGGATGTGGTCGACGTTGTGGCCGCCGACGCCATTCGTCTGTGCGACGAAGGCCTCGCGATGGAAATCGACTTCGACACCATGCTGGCGCCAGCGCCCGATGGGACCTCTGCCACCGAAGATTTTGGCGACCTGCTGGTCGCCGATTGCTACATCCCGCAGATCGTCTATTCGACGACGTTCGGCTATCGCACCGACATGGTTGGCGACACACCGCCCACCAAAATCTGTGACGTGTTCGACCTGAAAGCTTTCCCCGGCAAGCGTAGCCTTGAGAAGCGCCCCATCAACAACATGGAATGGGCTCTGATGTGTGATGGCGTCGCCAAGGAAGACGTCTATGACGTTCTGGCGACCGAAGAGGGCCAAGACCAGGCTCTGGCCAAGCTCGACACGATCAAGGACGAAGTGATCTGGTGGTCCGCTGGCGCCGATACGCCCCAGCTTCTGGCAGATGGCGAAGTCGTCATGGGCTCGACCTATAACGGCCGTCTCTTCAGCCTGATCGAAGAGCAGGACCAGCCGGTCGCAATGCTCTGGGACGCACAGGTGTTCGACCTTGACGGTTGGATCATCCCCACTGGTCTGAGCCCCGAGCGTCAGGCCCGCGCGCTGGACTACGTGATGTTCGCGACAGACACACAGCGTCTGGCCGACCAAGCCAAATGGATCAGCTATGGTCCTGCACGCAAGTCCTCCGCACCTCTGGTGGGTCAGCATGCTGAGCTGGGTATCGAAATGGCACCACACATGCCCACAGATCCCGCAAACGCGGCCAACACGTTCCTTTACAACTACGAGTTCTGGGCCGATTACCGCGACGACATGGACGCCAAATTCCAGGCGTGGCTCTCACAATAATCAGCCCGTCGGGCTGATGTGATACAGGATGCGGCCCCATACGACCGGGGCCGCATCCCCACCAACAAAAGTGAGCCCAAAACGGGCCGCACCATGGGAAGGGACAGCGCTTTGATACATCCAACGCCCGCCATCTTCCCGCGCTTTTCAACTGCCGCCGCTCTGCTTTGTGCAGACCGCTGCGTGGCACCCGCCAAAGGCCTCTGAGATATGAG
Source organism: uncultured Shimia sp. (assembly GCA_937881735.1). GTDB lineage: Bacteria > Pseudomonadota > Alphaproteobacteria > Rhodobacterales > Rhodobacteraceae > Roseovarius. The sequence continues at coordinate 10,485 of CALGEH010000174.1, read as the reverse complement.
CGATACCGCATCAAAAGCCCCTGTTCTGGCCGCCGACGGCACCCCGCTCAAGCGCAGCCTCAACCGCGCTCTGAGGGTGCAAAAAATGCGCGCGCTGGCCCTGATCGCGCCGCTTCTACTCTTTGTGATGCTTAGCTTCATCATGCCAATCGGTGATATGCTCTTTCGCTCGGTCGAAAATCAGATCGTCGAGAACACGCTGCCCAACGCGACCCAAGAGCTGGCAAAATGGGACGGCTCTTCTGAGGATTTGCCGCCCGAGCCGGTGTTTCGCGCCCTTTACCATGACATGTTCCTCGCGGCTGAGCTCAAGCGCCACACGCGCCTCGGCTCGCGTCTGAACTATGAAAGCACGGGCATGTCCTCGCTCTTCCGCCAATCGGGGCGCAAGCTTGACGATGCGGGCAAAGATTACCGCAAACTCTTTCTTGTTGTTGATGAGGCATGGGGAGACGGTGCCACATGGCAAAGCGTGATGGGCGGCGCCGAAGGTGCAACACCCGATGCGGCCCTGGTGAAGGCCCAAAAGAGCCAGATTTACCGGTTGGACGGTGAGGCCCCGCGCGGCCAGCTTGATTTCGCCCCATCTCAAGATGTGTCGGCCCTGCTGCCGCTGACTGCGCGTGAATATACCGCCTTTGCCATCGTCACCTCGTTGATCAAAAAAGACGATTTGGCCGCGACCAAACCATTCGAGTCGCTTTTTGTCGCCCTCGCCGATGATTTGAGCACCGCCGATCTCAGCGGTTATGACGGCCCGGGGGCAGACAATCTGCGCGCGCTCCAGGCCAGCGGGCTGCCCACCCCGAACTACACCGAGATTTTTGGGGAGATGGACAAGGACTGGGTCAATATCGAGACATGGCGCACGATCCAGATCCATGCAGAGCCCTATACGAGCGGCTACTTCCTGAACGCGGTGGATATGCAAAAGACGCCCACCGGGGTCGAGATGCAGCCCGAAGACCGTCAGGTCCTGATCACGCTCTTCGTGCGGACGATGATCATGTCGCTGACCATCATGTTCTCATGCATCCTGCTGGGTTATCCAATTGCATGGCTTCTGGCCAACCTGCCGATGCGGCAAGCCAACGTGCTGATGATCCTCGTGCTCTTGCCCTTCTGGACGTCGCTTCTGGTGCGCACCTCGGCGTGGAAAGTGATGCTGCAACAGCAAGGCGTGATCAACGATGTGCTGGTGTGGATCGGCCTCGTGGCGGATGATAACCGGCTCATTCTGATCAACAACGAGACTGGCACGATCATTGCAATGACGCATATCCTGCTGCCGTTCATGATCCTGCCGATGTATTCGGTGATGCAGACGATCAACCCGACCTATCTGCGTGCCGCTAAATCATTGGGTGCTACGAACTGGACCGCGTTCTGGCGCGTCTACTTCCCGCAATCCATTCCGGGCATCGGCGCGGGGTCCATCCTCGTCTTCATCCTCTCGATCGGCTATTACATCACGCCCGAGATCGTCGGCGGCACCAAAGGTGTCTTCATCTCCAACCGGATCGCCTACCACATCTCGTCCTCGCTCAATTGGGGCCTGGCTGCGGCATTGGGCACAATCCTTCTGGTGGCGGTCCTCATCCTCTATTGGGCCTATGACAAGATCGTCGGCATCGACAACGTGAAATTGGGATAAACTGATATGAGCTTGCCGATCTACGCCACCTTTGGCCAGCGCGTCTGGTATTACGCCTTCCGCGTGATCTGCGCGATCATCTTCATCTTCCTGATCACGCCGATCCTCGTCGTGATCCCGCTCAGCTTCAACGCCGAGAACTTCTTCACCTTCACGCCCGAGATGCTGCGCCTCGATCCCGAGGGCTACAGCCTCAAGCATTATCAGGATTTCTTCACCAATGCCGAATGGCAGCGCAGCTTCAAGAACTCACTGATCATCGCCCCCATCGCCACGGTGATTGCTGTCACGCTGGGCACTCTGGCCGCCATCGGGCTCAGCCAGAGCCACGTGCCCTTCCGCCGCGCCATTATGGCAATCCTGATCTCGCCCATGATCGTGCCGCTGATTATCTCGGCCACAGGTATGTTCTTCTTCTACTCGAAGATTGGCAATTTCATGGAAGGCACGATGGGCCTCGACAAGAATTTCGTGGGCTATGTGAAGGTCATCCTCGCCCACTCTGTCCTCGGTATTCCCTTTGTGATTATCACCGTGACGGCCACATTGGTGGGCTTTGACCGCTCACTGACCCGAGCCGCGGCCTCCATGGGGGCCAACCCGGTCACGACATTCTTCAAGGTTCAGATGCCGCTCATCCTGCCCGGAGTGATCTCGGGCGGTCTCTTCGCCTTCATAACCTCGTTTGATGAGGTGGTTGTGGTGCTCTTCGTGGGCTCCGCGTCCCAGAAAACCCTGCCATGGCAGATGTTCACCGGCCTGCGCGAACAGATCTCGCCAACCATTCTGGCCGTGGCCACGATCCTCGTGGTGATATCCATCCTGCTCCTGACCATGGTTGAGCTGCTCCGGCGTCGCTCCGAGCGATTGCGCGGGCTTAGTCCGGGGTGAGGCAAGAACATCAGATTGTAAAAAAGGGGCGCCACCACGGTGCCCCTTTTTTCTAGCCTGCGGCCCGCTGTTTGCAGAGCATCCAAATGACGGTTTGAGCCGACAGGTTCACGCATGTTAACCTAATCAGGTTCGTCCAAGCGTAGCAGAGAGGTCTAGATGCTGAGAGCGATTGCCCCGGTTTTGTTTATCATCTGCGCAGGCCATGCTTCCGCACAGAGCTGTCCAGACTTCTTTCGCTTTGTTGATTTTGGTCTGGAAGGTAGGGACGGGGCAATTCATCGGGGGGGCACGATCTTTCGCGCCGAAGGTTTCGATGGTCAGGATTTGTTATTGACAGAGCGCACGGTCTGCCTTTCGGTCCCCGAAGTTTCCAAGGACGGGCCAGGCAACCCGATCCCCGTCGTCAAGAGTATCGAATATGATCCGATAAAGACCGAGATAGCTCTGATTGAACTGCGTGTTTTCGCCGTTGACGACGCGGTGGCGTCGGCCGAACAGGCCGCGGTTGCGCATCGTGCGGTACTGCGCATGCCAGACACGAAAGTCAAGCGAGGCCCGAATTTTCTTTGTGCTGAAATACAGGAAACTGAAACATTGAGTTGCCAGTTTCTGTCTCCCTATCCGGGAAATGCGCCTTTGATTGTTTCTTGTGATGCCCTGCTATGCACGATGCCCGCGCTGGCCATCAACAAACAGCTGCTGACCAGCGCGGTCTGGGCCAGTGACGGCGCCAGCGTTGCTGACGCAGAGATCGTGGGCCCAAATATTCTCAACAAGATACAAGAGGTGCATGACTTTCTGGCACCTCTATCCTCCGGTCTTTAGACCCGCCAGACAGCTGGCCTAGACGCTTCGACAGTCCTGGTCGCGATCTGTCTGGAGCCCGCGCGGCGCTCTTACGCCCGCACCAGCGCTTCATACCCTTCCGCGATCTCCCGCGTCAGCGCACCGACCTCGAAATGAAACTCCCCGATCTGGCCCACAGGCGTCACCTCGGCGGCGGTCCCGGTCAGCCAGCATTGCTCGAAGCCCTCCATCTCGTCCGGCATGATGTGGCGCTCGTGCACGGTCACGCCGCGCTCTTTGAGCATCCCGATTACCGTCTGGCGGGTCAGCCCGTTGAGGAAGCAGTCGGCGAGTGGCGTGTGCACCTCGCCATCCTTCACGAAGAATATATTCGCGCCCGTTGCCTCGGCCACATAGCCGCGATAATCCATGAAAAGCGCGTCAGAGCAGCCCTTGGCCTCCGCCGCGTGTTTGGACGTGGTACAGATCATATAGAGCCCCGCCGCCTTGGCATGGACCGGGATCGTCTCGGGGCTGGGCCGCTTCCATTTGGAGATGTCGAGCTTGGCCCCCTTCATCTTGGCGTCGCCATAATACGCGCCCCATTCCCACGCCGCGATGGCCAGATGCACGGGGTTGCGCGCTGACGCGACACCCATATCCTCGCCCGCGCCGCGCCAGGCCACGGCGCGCACATAGGCGTCCGAGTGGCCGTTGATCTTGAGCACCTCAGCCTTGGCCGCCTCAATCTGATCCACGGTCCACGGCACCTGAAAATCCAGCTCTCCTGCGGAAAAGTGCAGACGCTCGGAGTGCTGACGGCTCTTGAAAATCTTGCCGTTATAGGCGCGCTCGCCCTCAAAGACGGAGCTTGCGTAATGCATCGCGTGGGTCAGAACGTGGACATTGGCTGCGCGCCAATCAACCATCTTGCCGTCCATCCAGATCTTGCCGTCGCGGTCATCATAGCCAGCCATTGTCGTCGCTCCCTCAGGATAAATATTTGCATTTGTTGCGCGGATTACGTCCGAAGCGGACATAAAGTTACGCAGAAACTGCGATTCGCTACCAGTTAGGACTTGGAATGTCAACAAAGCTGACTTAAAATTTGACGGGACCGGACACTCACAGAGGCCGCCACATGCCAGAAAACCAGACCGGCGAAACGCTTTTGTTCCTGACCGATGAACAGGTCCGTCAGGGCATCGAGGCGATGTTCTTTGCCTATCGCGGCTTCACCGCCGACCCGGACCGTATCCTGTCGGATCTGGCTTACGGGCGTGCCCATCACCGCGCGCTGCATTTCATCGCGCGCAGCCCGGGCACCACGGTCAACAACTTGCTGAACATCCTTGGCGTGACCAAACAATCGCTCAACCGCGTGCTGCGCACCCTGGTGGAGGACGGTCTGGTCGAAAGCCGTGTGGGCGCCTCCGACAAGCGCGAACGCAATCTGGAGCTGACCGATGCGGGCCATGAGCTTGAACGCCGGCTCAGCGATGCGCAACGCGCTCGAATGCGTGCGGCCTACCGCGCGGCGGGACCGGAGGCTGTGGCCGGGTTTCGGCACGTGCTCGAAGCAATGATGGACCCGGACTCGCACCGCAGATACCATGCCCTCAGAGAGGTATCCCAATGAATGCGCCTGCCCCCCATCTGCTGATTGTTGACGATGATGAACGCATCCGCGGCCTTTTGCGCAAGTTTCTGGCGCGCCAAGGATTTCTCGTGTCGGTCGCGCGCGATGCATCTCACGCACGGCGCGTTTTGGGGGGATTGGAGTTTGACCTCATCGTGCTGGACGTGATGATGCCGGGCGAGGATGGCGTGGCCCTGACACGGGACCTGCGCGAAACGATTGCGACGCCCATTTTGCTGCTCACGGCCAAGGGTGAGACCGATGACCGGATTGCCGGGCTTGAGGCGGGGGCGGATGATTACCTGTCCAAACCGTTTGAGCCAAAGGAGCTTCTCCTCCGGATCAACGCAATTCTGCGCCGTATGCCCGAGCCGGAACCGGAAAACACTGCGCCCAAAGTGCTGCAGCTGGGCCCCGTGCGCTATGATATGGAGCGGGCTGAGCTGTTACGGGGCGAGGAGGCTGTGCGCCTTACGGCGACAGAAACACAACTCATGCGTATTTTCTCAGTCCACCTGCGCCAAGCGGTCAGTCGTGCCAAACTGGTCGAGGATTTGGGTCGCGATCGCGGGCAGGCCCAAGAGCGGGCCGTGGATGTGCAGATCACGCGTCTGCGTCGCAAGATCGAGGCCGATCCGAAACAACCCCGCTATCTACAAACAGTGCGCGGTGAAGGCTACATGCTCGCCCCGGACTAAACCGGCCTGGTCCAAAGGAGCGCCTGCGGCGCGCAGGGTTGGTTTTGCGCGCGCGCAGCGAGGGGCTTTGCCCCACACTGGAAATTCCAGGGAATTTCCAGTGCTCCCCAGAATATTTTTGGCAAGAGGAGGAACCCGCGTGTTTTTCTTCTTGCGTTAAATATCCTAGCCGAAGGCATCAAACGCTTTTGGAGCCGTGGATCGCGACACTCTTGCGGGAAGTTTGGATCGGCTGTATCTCGGGTGTATGACAAGAATTATTGACATGGACGATCGCGCGCGCCTGCCTTGGCGGTTTTTTGGTGCGGCGCGTAGTGTACTTGCCCGGCTATGAGCTGCGCAGCCCTTTGTCACGTTTGAATTCCATCTGAAAATCAAAAACGGGAGAGGACCCATGTCCCCCAAAACGCTCTATGATAAAATCTGGGATGCGCATCTGGTGCATGAAGCCGATGACGGCACCTGCCTTTTGTATATCGACCGGCATCTTGTCCACGAGGTGACCAGCCCACAGGCGTTTGAAGGCTTGCGCATGACGGGCCGCACCGTCCGTGCGCCCGATAAGACCATCGCTGTACCCGATCACAATGTTCCGACCACGCTGGACCGGGCCAATGCCGAGACCATGACCGAGGACAGCCGTATTCAGGTCGCCGCACTCGACACCAATGCCAAGGAGTTTGGTTTGCATTATTACCCCGTCTCGGACGTGCGGCAGGGGATCGTGCATATCGTGGGCCCTGAGCAGGGATGGACCTTGCCCGGCATGACCGTTGTGTGTGGTGACAGCCACACGGCCACGCATGGCGCGTTTGGCGCTTTGGCGCACGGGATCGGCACGTCCGAGGTGGAGCATGTTCTGGCCACGCAAACGCTGATCCAGCGTAAGGGCAAGAACATGAAGGTCGAGATCACCGGCAAGCTGGCGCCGGGTGTGACGGCCAAGGACATCACGCTGTCGGTGATTGGTGTCACCGGCACGGCGGGCGGCACGGGCTATGTGATCGAGTATTGCGGTGAGGCGATCCGCGATCTCAGCATGGAAGGTCGTATGACCGTCTGCAACATGGCGATTGAGGGTGGCGCGCGCGCGGGACTGATTGCGCCGGATGAGAAGACGTTTGAGTATTGCCATGGCCGCCCCAATGCGCCGAAAGGTAGCAATTGGGATGCGGCGCTGGCGTGGTGGAAGACGCTTTACAGCGATGACGACGCGCATTGGGACAAGGTCGTGACCCTGAGGGGTGAGGATATAGCCCCCGTAGTCACATGGGGCACCAGCCCTGAAGATGTGCTGCCGATCACCGCCACAGTGCCTGCCGCGTCTGACTTCACCGGTGGCAAGGTCGAAGCGGCGCAGCGTTCGCTTGATTACATGGGCCTCACCGCTGGCACGCCTTTGCGCGATGTGGAGATCGATACGGTATTCATCGGCTCCTGCACCAATGGCCGGATTGAGGATTTGCGCGCTGCGGCTGCGATTCTGAAGGGCAAGAAAATCGCCGTGAAACGTGCGATGATCGTGCCCGGCTCGGGCCTTGTGCGCGCGCAGGCCGAGGAAGAGGGGCTGGCTGATATCTTCAAGGAGGCCGGATTTGAATGGCGCCTTGCGGGCTGTTCCATGTGCCTCGCGATGAACCCCGATCAGCTTTCGCCGGGTGAGCGATGTGCGGCGACCTCGAACCGCAATTTTGAGGGCCGTCAGGGCCGGGGGGGACGCACGCACCTCATGTCGCCCGCAATGGCGGCGGCAGCAGCCGTGACTGGAAAACTCACCGATGTGCGGGAGATGATGTGATGGACAAATTCGAAAACCTTAGCGGCGTGGCAGCACCAATGCCGATGATCAATGTCGACACGGATATGATTATCCCCAAGCAGTTCCTCAAGACCATCAAGCGGTCGGGGCTGGGTGTGAACCTTTTTGATGAGATGCGCTATGATGAGGATGGCAAGGAAATCCCGGATTTCGTGCTAAATCAGCCAGCCTACCGTGATGCGGAGATCCTCGTGGCGGGTGACAATTTTGGCTGCGGCTCTTCGCGCGAACACGCGCCTTGGGCGATCAAGGATTTTGGCATCCGCTGCGTCATTGCGCCCAGCTTTGCGGACATCTTCTACAACAACTGCTTCAAGAACGGCATCCTGCCCATCGCGCTGCCGCAAGAACAGGTCGATATCCTGATGGCAGAGGCACAGAAGGGATCGAACGCGCGGATCGAGGTCGATCTCGAGGCGCAGACGGTGACCACATCGGATGGGACCAAGATCGCATTTGAGGTCGATGCGTTCAAGAAACACTGCCTTCTCGAAGGGCTCGACGATATTGGCCTGACCATGGAGAAGGCGGCCGCGATCGACACGTTCGAGGCCTCGGCCAGTGCCGCACGCCCCTGGGTGTGAGAAAATCTGAAGCCTGAAACAAGCGGCTTGCCACACTGGCAGACCGCTTGTGCTCCTGCTGGGCGCACCCGCCACATCTTGTGGGGTGCCCAGTTAGCGTGCAGCCTATTGATGTAATCGCGCACCAGTTTCCCGCCCTTCCCGCTTAATTTCAACGCCCTGCACCCCCCCGTTCTTGAGCGGGCGGCGGAAACAAGGCAAGATTGAGGCAGAATTGAGGCATACCGCCATAAAGAGCGGGATCAGTTTGGAACAACGCTTTGGCATCGTATCGAAGCAGGCCAAGTTGAAGGGAATGGGCAGTGGTTGCAAAACTAACTGGCGCTGTATTGCGTGCATTTTTGGTGGCGTTGCTTCTGGCAATGCCCTCTCTTTTGCTGCCGTCCGCCGCGTCCGACACCAATCAGATCGTCGTCCTGATCAGCGTGCTCGCCGGTGCCATGGTGTTCATGGAATATACCTCTCGTGCGCCCAGCATCATTGAGTTCCGCTTTGCCGCCCCCTTCAACCGGATGAAATTCGGCTTTGGTGCAGTGGCGCTTCTGGCGTGCTGCTTGATCATGCGTGGGGCTGAGACACCCGGCTCGTGGAGCGTGCTTCTGACCCAGCTTTCGGGCGTCATGGCTGCGGCACTAGACTTCCCCTACTCCCCGGTGCGCCTTTTGTTGTCCTTGCTGCCATCAGGCATCACCGAGGGCGATGCGCAGCTTATCCGCCTTCTGGCAGCACTTTGTTATGGCCTGTCGATGGTCATGGTGTTCGTGTTTCTGGCGTTGGTGCGGATCTGGGGCTGGCCGGTGCGGCGCGGGGCGTTCAACGTCTGGCTGAACCTGCCGCTCTTTGATCCGACGGGTGGCGGTGATGTGGTGGTGCGGCTGCATCGCGACTCGGCCCTTAACCTTTCGTTAGGGTTCTTGCTGCCATTCTTGCTTCCGGCGCTTGTGGTGGTTTTGGTTAATTTCTTTGATCGCTCCACCCTGCTGAGCCCGCAAACCGTGATCTGGATGATTGTGATATGGGCCTTTGTGCCAGCAGGAATGATCATGCGGGGCCTCGCATTGCACCGCGTGGCCGAGTTGATCACGGCAAAACGCCGACGCGCCTATGCCAAGGCCCAGGACGCGTTTCAAACGGTTTGATCTTCTTCTGCGCGGCCTTTTTTTGGGTCGGAATCGCGGGCGCAGATACGCTCCGCATCGCCACGTTCAACACCGAGCTTAAACGAGATGGTCCGGGCCTTTTGCTGCGCGATATCCTGCGCAGGGAGGACGCGCAGGTGGATGCCGTGGTGCAACGCATCGCCGAAGTCGCCCCCGATATCATTCTGTTGCAAAACGTCGACTATGATCTGGATCTCGCTGCACTCAGCGCCCTGCGCGACCGCATTGCCGAAGCTGGCCCGCTCTACCCCGAGGTCTTTGCGCTGCGCCCCAATACGGGCATGGCGACAGGGCTTGATATGGACGGTGACGGGCGGTTGGGGGAACAGGAAGACGCGCAAGGCTACGGCGAGTTTTCGGGGCAGGGGGGCATGGCCTTGCTGTCGCGCTATCCGGTGGAGGTGGCGAGCGTGCGGGATTTCTCGCAGCTTTTGTGGCGTGAGGTGCCGGATGCGCTGTTGCCAACCGTCAATGGACTGCCCTTCCCGTCTGAGGCTGCTCAGGACGCCCTGCGCCTCTCGACGACTGCCCATTGGGCTGTGCCGATCCGCCACCCCTCCGGCCCTCTTACCCTCCTGGCCTTTCACGCAGGTGCGCCGGTTTTTGATGGCCCTGAGGATCGTAACGGGCGACGCAACCATGATCAGATCGTATTCTGGCAGCACTATATGGACGGCACGTTCGGCCCCGCGCCGAACACGCGTTTCGTTCTGCTGGGCCACAGCAATCAGGACCCGGTGCGCGGCGAGGGAATCAAATCCGCCATCACCGGGCTTCTGGCCGATCCACGCCTGCAGGACCCCAGGTCCGCCCGCGCGAATGGCAGGCTTGAGACGGTGGATTGGAGCGGGATTGATCTGGGCGAGCTACGTGTGAGCTATGTCCTACCGTCGCGCGATTGGCAGGTGGCGGGTGCCGGCGTCCACTGGCCCGAAGGCGCGGAGGTGGCGGGCCGGCACCGTATTGTCTGGGTCGATCTGGAGCTAGGCCCTTAAACCCATTTCGCAAAGGGCGGCAGTGACATCAGCACCGCATTGGCGTCATGCCCGGTTGCGAGGCCGAATTTGGTCCCGCGATCATAGACAAGGTTGTATTCTGCATAGAGGCCCCGGTGGATCAGTTGCGCGTCTATGTCATCCTCCGTCCAGGGTTGCACGCGCCGCTTTTCGATCAAGGGCGTGAAGGCGGGCAAAAATGCGCGCCCAATATCCTGCGTCAGGGAAAAATCCGCCTCCCAATCGCCGGTGTTGC
>CALGEH010000173.1 GCA_937881735.1 uncultured Shimia sp. | reverse complement strand
CCCGCAGCCTACCACATCACACGGAAACCGGCAGGTTTTTCAGACTTTCCTTAACGGTAGCGGTATTTGAAAAGGTTATTGGCTATGCGCAGATTTCTGGCACTTTTGGCTCTGATCAGTTGGGGCGGCGCAGGCATAGCCGCATCGGAGGATTATCGCCTCGACATGGCGCGTAGCGAGGTCGACGTGACACTTGATGCGAGTGCGGCCAAGGCGGGTGTCATTTTCGTGACGTAAACCATGAAGGGGCCGCAGGTTCTGGATACGGCGCGTTATCCGGAGATCCTCTTTCGCTCACCCCGGATCACCGGCGATCTGAGCGGGACCGTGGTCGAGGGCGATCTCACCATTTGCGGGATCACCCGGCCTGTGCGCCTCAACGCGGGGCTTTATCGACAGCGGGGCACCGATGTGGATGACCTCGACAAGCTGACCGTGCAACTGACTGGCGCGATCAGCAGGGCGGCTTTTGGCGCAGGCGGCTTTCCCGGCTTTGTCGGCGACCGGATCGATCTCAACATCGTGGCGCGCATAGAGAAACAGCGACGCGAGGGTAAAAACGACACATATTGGTCGAATATGCCAAAGGCGGCGGATGTAGGGCGTGCGAGTTTGACCCTATGCGAACCGCCATTTCCTTTGCAGCCCTCTTTTTGTCGGTCATTTTGATGCAGCTCTCGTCAGGTGGGGTGGGTCCGCTCGATGCGCTGAGCGGGCTGGCGCTGAATTTCAGCACGGAGCAGATCGGCCTTCTGGGCTCGGCGCATTTCCTTGGCTTCTTCATCGGTTGTTGGTGGGCGCCGCGCCTTATGGGCTCGGTCGGGCACAGCCGCGCTTTCGCAGCTTTCACGGCGGCAGGCACGATCGGGCTGATGTCGCATATGATGTTCGTCGATGCCTACGCCTGGGCGCTGATGCGGATCGCCTCGGGAATCTGCGTGGCGGGCTGTTACACGGTGATCGAGGCATGGCTTCAGGCCAAGGTCACAAACGAGACGCGCGGGCGCACGATGGGGGTCTACCGGGTGGCTGATATGGGCGCATCGCTCGTGGCGCAAATGCTTATTTCGGTGTTGGAACCCGCCTCGTACGTCTCCTACAACCTGTTGGCGCTCTTTTGCTGCGCCTCACTTTTGCCGCTGACCCTCACGCGCGTGACCCAGCCCGAAACCCCTGCCGCGCCGCGCCTGAGGCCAAGCCTTGCGATCATCTGCTCGCCAATGGCGGCGGCGGCGGTGGTTGTGGCCGCCATATCGACTGCGACCTTTCGGATGGTCGGCCCGATCTACGGTCAGCAGGTTGGGCTGGCGGTCGAGCAGATCGCATACTTCCTCGCCGCCTTTGTTTTGGGCGGGGCGTTGGCGCAGCTCCCGGTGGGCTGGTTGGCTGATAAATTTGACCGACGCCATGTGATGATCGCACTGTCTGTGGCCGCAATCATCTGCTGCATCGCGACCGCCGCACTGCCGGGGTTGGGGACCACGGGCATCATGTGGTCGGCGTTTTTCTTCGGGCTGACCTCCTTTCCGATCTACTCCGTCGCCGCCGCACACGCCAATGATTTTGCCGAAAACCACGAGCGGGTCGAACTGGCCGCAGCGCTCATGTTTTTCTATGCCTTGGGGGCGATCGCCGCACCGCTTCTGGCCTCCAGCCTGATCGAGACCTATGGGCCGAGCGCGATGTTCTTGATGATCGCCGTGGGCCACGGGGCACTGATCCTGTTTGGCTTTGGCCGGATGCTGGTGCGCCCCACGATGGACGAAAAAACCCGCTACATCTGGGCGCCGCGCACCTCCTTCACCATTGGCCGCCTGACGGGGGCGATCCGCGACAAGCGCTAAGCCCCCTCTGGCCCCCTCGCACCGCTTGCGCTAAACGGGGCGAAACGCAGCAGGAAGGGCCACCCGCATGGCACGTCATCTCATCACCTCGGCGATCCCCTATATCAATGGGATCAAGCACTTGGGCAATCTCGTGGGCAGCCAGCTTCCGGCGGATCTCTATGCGCGCTATTTGCGTCAGCGCGGCCACGAAGTGCTGTTTTTGTGTGCCACCGATGAGCATGGCACCCCCGCCGAACTGGCCGCCGCGAAGGCGGGCAAACCCGTGGCGGATTATTGCGCCGAGATGCACGGCGTTCAGGCAGCGATCGCGGATGGGTTCCGGCTCAGCTTTGATCACTTTGGCCGCTCCTCCAGCCCACAGAACCACACCCTGACCCAGCATTTCGCGGGCCGTCTGGCCGAGCAGGGCATGATCCGCGAAGTGAGTGAGAAACAGGTCTATTCCAACGCCGATGGCCGCTTTCTGCCCGACCGATATATCGAGGGCACCTGCCCCAATTGCGGCTATGACAAGGCTCGCGGGGATCAGTGCGAGAACTGCACAAAGCAGCTTGACCCCACGGACCTGATTGAGCCGCGCAGCGCGATCTCCGGCTCCACCGATCTGGAGGTCCGCGAGACCAAGCACCTTTACCTCATGCAATCGGGCATGCGCGGGCAGCTCAATGACTGGATCGACAGCAAAGGCGATTGGCCGATCCTGACCACGTCGATTGCGCGCAAATGGCTCAACGATGGTGATGGGCTTCAGGATCGCGGCATCACGCGCGACCTTGATTGGGGCATCCCGGTGAAGCGCGGCACCGAGGACTGGCCCGGCATGGAGGGCAAGGTCTTCTATGTCTGGTTCGACGCGCCGATTGAATATATCGCCTGCGCCGGGGAATGGGTCGAGGCGGGCAAAGGCACCGATTGGGAGCGCTGGTGGCGCACCGACAAGGGCGCGGACGATGTGCGCTATACCCAGTTCATGGGCAAGGATAACGTTCCCTTTCATACACTTAGCTTTCCGGCGACGATCCTTGGGTCGGGGGAGCCGTGGAAGCTTGTCGATTACATCAAGTCGTTCAACTACCTCAATTATGATGGCGGGCAGTTCAGCACCTCTCAGGGGCGCGGCGTATTCATGGATCAGGCGTTGGAGATTCTGGGCGCCGATTACTGGCGCTGGTGGCTATTGAGCCATGCGCCGGAGACCTCGGATGCGGAGTTTACATGGGAGACGTTCCAGACCGATGTGAACAAGGATTTGGCGGATATCCTCGGCAATTTCGTAAGCCGTGTAACCAAATTCTGTCGCTCTAAATTCGGCGAGGCCGTGCCATCCGAGGGCAGCTTTGGCCCCGAGGAGGAGGCGCTGATTGAGACGCTCACCACCCGCATCCGGGCCTATGAGGGGTATATGGAGGCGATGGAGGTGCGCAAATCGGCCAATGAGCTGCGCGCGATCTGGACAGCCGGGAACGAATATCTGCAATCGGTCGCCCCGTGGTCCGTGTTCAAGGAAGATCCGGATCGCGCGGCGGCGCAAATCCGCCTCGCGCTCAATCTCATCCGCGTCTACGCGGTGCTCTCCAAACCCTTCATCCCGGATGCGGCGGTGTCGATGCTCGCGTCGATGAAGACCGAGGATGACAGCTGGCCCAGTGACGTGCCTGCAGCACTCAGCGCCCTGCCTTCGGGACATGTGTTCGAGGTGCCCGAGGTGCTCTTTGCCAAGATCACCGATGAGGAGCGCGCAGACTGGCAGGCGCGGTTTTCCGGCGTGCGCGACTGAGCCAGAGGCGGAAAAGCGCGCAATGCCGCCCGTGCCCCTTGCTCAGCGGCACAATCGCAGGCTTTGTTTCCGGCAGATCAACAGACCGAAGGCCCGCATCATGCGTCGGATTATCCTGCCCGCCTTTTTCCTTGTCCTTGCCGCGTGCAGTGGATCCGCTCCACCGCCTACGAGCGCGCCACAAGCCTTCGCGCTTTATCCCAATGAAACGCCAGAGTTGCGGCTTTTGATAAATGAGGCGGCGGACCGGCACGACGTGCCCCGGCCCCTCGTTCACAAGGTCATCCAGCGCGAGAGCGATTACCGCCCTGACGCGCGCAACGGGCCATATTTTGGCATGATGCAGATCCTGCCCGCCACGGCGCGCGGCATGGGGTTTCAGGGCCGTGATCACGATCTTTTAGACGCCAAGACGAACCTGAACTACGCGGTGAAATACTTGCGCGGGGCGTGGATGGTATCGGACGGGGATATGGATGAAGCCGTGATGTGGTATGCACGCGGCTATTATTACGAGGCGCGCGATCGCTGCCTCTTGGTCGAAACCGGATTGCGTGAGCGCGAAGTGGCGCGGCACTGCCGCTGAGGGGACGGCGCCCTCCAGACACAAAAAAACGGGGGCGCAGCGGCCCCCGTTTTCGTATCATCTGATCGGTGGGTCTCAGCTCTCGTCTTCGAGCGCTTCGATTGCCTTTTGCAGCTCGTCCTTTGAGACCTCTTTTTCGGTCACAGTGGCAAGCTCGACCACATAGTCGATCACTTTTTCTTCAAAGATCGGCGCGCGCATCTGTTGCTGCATCCGCTGATCTTTCTGAACGAATTCAAAGAACTGACGCTCTTGGCCGGGATACTGCCGGGCCTGCTCCATGATGGCTTGCGTCATCTCTGCATCGGTTACCTGCACTTCTGCGCGCTGCCCCAACTCGGCCAACAAAAGCCCCAGACGCACGCGGCGCGTGGCCAGCTTGATGTGCTCATCCGTGGGTACGATCTCGGGGTGATCATGGCCTTGGACCTCGGGGTTATCGTCATGCCAAAGCTGGTGAGCGATCTGGCCCGCTTCGGCGTCCAGCATGGAAGGCGGCAGGTCGAAATCCACCATCTTGTCCAACTGGTCCAGCAAGCTGCGCTTCATCACGGCGCGCGCGGCACCGGAATATTCATGCACCAGACGCTCGCGGATATTGCCCTTGAGCGCATCGAGGTCTTCAGCGCCGAATTTGGTCGCCAACTCATCGTTGATCTCGGCCGCCTTGGGGGCCTTCACAGCCTTGATCGTGCAAGAGAAAACAGCCTCTTTGCCCGCCAAGTGCTCAGCTTGATACTCATCGGGGAAATTGACTGTTACGTCTTTTTCATCGCCAGCTTTCACGCCGACAAGCTGCTCTTCAAAGCCGGGGATGAAGCTGTTCGAGCCCAGCACAAGCGGATAGTCTTCCGCCGCACCACCATCGAACGCTTCGCCATCAACCTTGCCGAGAAAATCCATCGTCACCTGATCGCCGTCCTTGGCTTTGGAACCCTTCTTGCGATCCTCAAAGTCCTGCGCTGTCTCGGCCAGATTGCCCAGCGCCTCGTCCACGGAGGCATCGTCGGGCACAACCTTGAGGCGCTCGACTTTGAGCTTCTTGAGGTCCAGATCTGGGATCGTGGGCAGCGCCTCATAGGACATCTCGACCTCGACGTCGTCGCCCTCTTTCCAATCTTCATTGGTCATCTTGATTGCGGGCTCGCCCACCGGGCGCTCACCGGAGGCCTCGAAATGCGCGCTCATTGCGCCATCCACGGCCTCTTGCATAGCTTCACCCATCACGCGCTGGCCAAAGTTTTTCTTCATCAGCGCCAGAGGCACTTTGCCCTTGCGGAAGCCTTTCAATTCGACTTCAGGCTGCGCTTCTTTAAGCTTTTCCATGACCTTCGCGTCCAGTTCCTGGGCTGTGAGGATCATTGTGTAGGCGCGCTTAAGGCCTTCGTTCAGCGTCTCGGTGACCTGCATTGTTCGTCCTTATCCAGTGCATTCGGGCCACGGAGGCGTCCGCGGCGGTCAAAATCAAGGGTCTTCTATGGGGGCGTGGTTGCGGGCGCAAGCAGAGTCTTGGCCGCGCACGCGCGGTGGCGTGGGACCAATGCGCACAGGTTGCCGAGACATTTGGCGAAATGGTGCAGATGATGGCGGCAGGCCACTAGCCGTCCAAGCGCAAACCTTCGCGTTGGCCCGCGAAATGACTGTGGTGCGGGTGAAGGGACTCGAACCCCCACGCCATAGGCGCCAGAACCTAAATCT
>CALGEH010000172.1 GCA_937881735.1 uncultured Shimia sp. | reverse complement strand
AACCGCGCTTTGAACCCACCCGTGCCAAGCGATTTGCCGATCATCTGGGCGGGGATTTGTGTCTGCGCAGGTGTATCTTGCTGGTTCTCCCAGTCGGTGATGGGAAGACGCGACTCGTCAAAGATAATCCGGCCATCCACAACCACATAGGCCTCCTCCGCCGCATCTGCCCGCAAATAGGTTTCGGCCACATCAGGCGCCATGCAAGAGAGCGCCAAGGCGGGCCCGGCCATCAGCATGAACACTGCCGCGAGGGTCCTCATATCTGCGCGCCAAACGCGGCCAGCACGCCCGCGTAGACGCCGCGCTTGAAAGGCACGATATTGTCCAGCAAATCGCCGGGCGGCATCCAGCGCCATTCGGAGAACTCCCGGTCATTCTTCGCGATGTCGACCTCCGTATCGTGGCCCGTAAACCGCATCAGGACCCATTTCTGCTCCTGCCCGCGAAACCGCCCCTTCCAGAGCTTTGGCACGAGGTCATGGGGCAGCTCATATTTCAGCCAGTCTTCGGTTTCCGCCTCGATCCGCACCGAGCTTGCCTCAAGCCCTGTCTCCTCCCACAGCTCGCGCAGGGCGGCCTCTTGCACGCTCTCGCCCGGGTCAATCCCGCCTTGCGGCATCTGCCATGCGTCCAGCTCGCTATCAAGACGCTGACCGACAAACACATGGCCCGCTGGGTTGACCAGCATCACCCCCACGCAGGGGCGGTAAGGGAGGGTGGCGATGATGTCTGGTGTCATGTAAGCCTCTCGTTTTGCACGCAAGACTAGCCTGAGGCCTAAGCCGTGACCAGAGCGCATGAAAACGCCCCGCCGGATCAGGGCGGGGCGTTTGATTTGAGGCCACCAAGGAACGCAGCCCAGACGAAGTGCAGATCAGTCCACGCCGTTCAGCGTGTTGAGACCTTTGAGAATATCAATCGCATAGGCCAGTTGATAATCCTCCTCGCGCAGCTTGGCGACGTTCTCGGCCCGCGCGCGATCTTCCTCGATCAGGCGAATTTCCTCGTCGGTCAGGCTGTCATTATCAAGGCTGCCGCGCAGATCGGCCTCGGAACGGACCAGAGCGTTGCTCTCTTCCTCTTCCTCTTCAACTGGGGCGCGGCGGGGCTGCTCGACCAGAATGTCCGGCGACACGCCAAGCGCCTGAATGGAGCGGCCCGAGGGCGTGTAATAGCGCGAGGTGGTCAGGCGCATCGCGCCATCGCCGTGCAGGGGCATCACCGTCTGAACCGACCCTTTGCCAAAGCTCTTGGTGCCCACGATAATGGCCCGGCGGTGATCCTGAAGCGCGCCCGCCACAATCTCGGAGGCCGAAGCCGAGCCGCCATTGATCAGCACGACAATGGGCTTGCCCTCAGCCAGATCGCCGGGCGTGGCGTTGAAGCGATCCCCATCGGCCGGGTCACGGCCACGGGTGCTGACGATCTCGCCCTTTTCCAAAAACGCGTCCGACACGCGGATCGCTTGAGTCAGAAGCCCGCCGGGATTGTTGCGCAGATCAAGGATGATCCCGTCCACGGCGTCCATTCCACCCGCTTCTTCGATCTGCTCTTCCAGCCCCTCTTTGAGGTTCGGATAGGTCTGATCGTTGAACGTGGTCACCCGCAGAATCACTGTCTGTTGCTCGGTGCGCGCTCGCACCGCCGTCAGCTTGATCGTGTCGCGGATGATGGAGATATCAAAAGGCTCGACCTCGCCCTCGCGCACCACGGTGATCACGATCTCGCTGCCCACGGGGCCGCGCATCATCTCGACCGCCTCATCCAAAGTGAGGCCCAGAACGCTCTCGCCATCCACATGGGTCACGAAATCGCCCGCCTCGACGCCCGCCTCATCGGCAGGGGTGCCGTCGATGGGCGAGACGACCTTCACGAACCCGTCTTCCTGCGTCACCTCGATGCCCAGACCGCCGAACTCGCCGCGCGTCTGCACCTGCATATCCTCGGCGTCTTGCGGGCTGAGATAGCTTGAATGCGGATCGAGCGAGGTCAGCATGCCGTTGATGGCCGCCTCGATCAGCTCGCCCTCATCCACTTCTTCGACATATTGCGCGCGGATGCGCTCAAATATGTCGCCAAACAGATCAAGCTGCTCATAGACATTGGTGTTGCGCTCAGATTCCTGTGCCATCAGCGGGGCTGCGACCTGCGTTGTCACGACCACGCCCGCCAGAGTTCCGGCAGCTGCGGCCATCATAAATTTCTTCATGCTCAATCTTCCTTGTCTGTCCTGAACCAGCTGGCGGGATCCACCGGCGTGTTGTCCTGTCTGACTTCAATATAGAGGGTTTCTGTCCAATCGGTAGCCGCCTCTTGCAACTCGGCGGGAACAATCCCGTCATCCGCAACTGTCAGCCCCCCCATCAGGCCCACCGGGCTGCCCCCCGGAAGGACCTGACCGATCTCGCCATAGACCACGTCGAGACCCGCGAGCACCAGCAAAATACCCGATTGCGGCTCCAGAATAGCGACATTGCCATAATCCAGAAGCGGGCCCTTGTAGCGTAATGTGGCCGCAGCGGGCGTGGTGACCAAGGCGCGCGGCGGGGCTGCCATGACGATACCGGGCCGCGTGATACCCGCCGCATCGGCCTCGCCCGCGCGTCGGATGATGCGGCCCTCAAGCGGGAGCGGGAGCAGGCCCTTGCGGTCTTCAATGCCCGGCAGGCTACCGGGGGCTTCGTCCACGGCAATCTGCGACAGGCCCGAGGCAAACCCATCGAGCGATTCGGTCGAGGCGATCAGCAGCGCTGTGCGCACCGCATCCTCGGTGAAACGGCGGGGCAGGTCGGTGCGGTCCGCGATTGCCTGGCTCAGCGCGGTGCGCGCGGTCTGCACCCCGGCGAGGCCCTCGTCCAGACGGCTTGCCGCACTTTGCTGAAGCGTGCGCAGCATTGCCAGGTCCTCCAGCTTGGCGCGCAGGGCCGTGGCCTGTTGCGCAAGGCCCGGGGTCACATCGGCGAGGATCATGCCCGAACGGGCGGTGCCCACCGGGCCTGAGGGGTGCAAAAGCGTGACGGGCGCGGGGGTCGAGCCCATGGACTGCAAAACGCCCAAAAGTTGCGCGATCTCACGCTCGCTTGCGGCGAGGTCGCGCTCCAGCGCCTGCTCACGGATGGCGGCGCGGCGTTGCCCTTCGCGCATGGCGCGCAGCCCGGCCTCATAGGCGCGCACGGTCTGGCTGAGCGCGCGGACCCTGTCGCGCGCGCTGGTGGCGGCGTCCAAAGCGCGGGTTGCCTCTTCAAGCTGCTCTGCGGCGGCACGAGCCTCGGCCGCGGGGTCGGATTGCGCAAGCGCGCTGCTGGAAAACGCGAAGGTGAGCCCCAGAGCGAGGGCGCAGAGGTGCGCATGGGGCGTCATGCAGAGCGCTGACCGGCGGCTGTCGCCTTGTGATCGGCAGGCGCGGGCCGCATGAGGCAAAACCCCGTCATCTCGGCAGGCACAGGCAGGTCCATCAGATGCAAAAGTGTCGGTGCCAGATCGCTCAGCCGCCCCGGCGCAAGGCCCATCCCCGCAGGCCCGCCCACAAGGATCGCAGGCACGGGATTGGTGGTATGCGCAGTATGAGGCGCGCCGGTGACCGGATCGATCATCACTTCGCAATTGCCGTGATCTGCCGTCACGATCATCGCCCCTCCCACATCCTCAAGCGCCTCAAGTGCCGCACCCAGACCCGCATCCACCGCCGCGCAAGCGGCCATCGCGGCGTCCAGATCGCCCGTATGCCCGACCATATCGGGATTGGCATAATTCACCACGATCAGATCATATCCTGCGCGGATCGCCGCCACCAAATGCGTCGTCACCTCGGCGGCGGACATCTCGGGCTGCATGTCATAGGTCGCCACTTTGGGCGATTGCGCCATGTAGCGGTCCTCGCCCGGCTCGGGGCTTTCCTTGCCGCCGTTGAGGAAAAAGGTGACATGCGGGTATTTCTCGGTCTCGGCGATGTGAAATTGGGTGCGGCCTTGCTTGGCCACCCACGCGCTCAGCGTGTTTTCCGGCGCCTCGTCGGGGAAAATGCAATCCATATAGGCGGCATGGGTCTGCGAATACTCGGTGAATCCGCTGACGATGGCGAATTTGGGCCGCGCGCCGGTCTCGAACGCCGAAAACTCCGGATCGGCGAAGGCCGCGAGGATCTCGCGCGCCCGGTCCGCACGGAAGTTGAGGCACAAGACGCCGTCGCCGTCTTTCATGCCTGCATATCCGCCCAGAACGCGCGGCTTGATGAATTCATCGGTGCGGCCTTTGCCATAGGCGTTATCAATGGCCTCGCTTGCCGTGGTAGCAGTGTATCCCTTGCCTTGGG
Source organism: uncultured Shimia sp. (assembly GCA_937881735.1). Lineage (GTDB taxonomy): Bacteria > Pseudomonadota > Alphaproteobacteria > Rhodobacterales > Rhodobacteraceae > Roseovarius. Next base: position 5,921 of record CALGEH010000172.1, on the reverse strand, counting down.
CCAGCGCCTGATAGGCAAGCTCCACCCGCTCCCACCGGTTGTCGCGGTCCATCGCGTAATAGCGCCCCGAGACCGTGGCGATATAGGCCCCTGCGGGCAGGGCATCGCGCAGCTCCTCCAGATAGGATTTGGCCGAAACCTGCGCCACATCGCGCCCATCGGTGAACGCGTGGATCGCCACGCGCAGCCCATGCCCGGTCAGCGCGCGGGCGGTGGCGATCATATGGTCGATATGGCTGTGCACCCCCCCATCGGACAAAACGCCCAAGAGATGCGCTGTGCCGTTCGTCGCACGCACCGCCTCGGCAAAGCGCTTGATGCCCGGAAGCGCGCCGAACGTGCCCGTCTCGATTGCCCGGTCGATGCGGCGCAGATCCATCTCCACCACACGGCCTGCGCCAATATTCATATGGCCCACTTCAGAATTGCCCATCTGCCCCTGCGGCAGGCCCACGTCGGGTCCGTGCGTGATCAGCGTACTATTTGGACACCGGGCCATAAGCCCATCGAAATGCGGTGTATGCGCGAGCAAAGGCGCGTTGCCCGTCCGCGCGTCGGACAGGCCCCAGCCGTCGAGAATGCAAAGAACCACCGGTTTGGGTGTGCTCATGGGTCCGCTCCTGAATTGGTTGAGGCGCTTCTACCCTTTGCGGGGGCTGGGCAAAATGGTGTTTGCGTTAACATGCTGGAATTGATTTTTTTGGATCGCCAAAAGGCTCAAGCGAGGCTGAGCGCTCAGACCCGGTGGTAAGGCGCGCCCGCAAGGATCGACGTGGCGCGGTAGATCTGCTCGGCCAGCATCACCCGCGCCAGCATATGCGGCCAGACCATCTTTCCCAGCGACACCGTGAAATCCGCGCGCGCCCGCAGATCGGGCGCAATGCCGTCCGCGCCGCCGATCACGAAGGCCACATCGCTGCGCCCCATGTCGCGCCATCCGGCCAGCTTGTCTGCAAACTCTGGTGAGGAGATGAGCTTGCCGCGTTCGTCCAGCGCGATGAGCACCGCACCGGCAGGCAGCGCGCGGTCCAGCAAGACCGCCTCCGCCGCCATACGTCCGCCTTTCTTGTCCTCAACCTCGTGCAAGGTGCAGGGGCCAACGCCAAGCGCGCGTCCCGTCCGGTCCGCGCGCATCAGGTAATCATCGAAAAGATCGCGCTCGGGCCCGGCACGAAGCCGGCCCACAGCGCAGATATGCAGTTTCATTCAGGCGGAGGGGTCATCGACGCGTCGCCGCCGAGCCACATTTTCTCCAACTGATAAAACTCGCGCACTTCGGGCCGGAACACGTGGACGATGATATCGCCCGTGTCGATCAGAACCCAATCACCGGTTTCCTTGCCTTCGATCCGCGAGGCGGTGCCGAGATCCTGCTTGAGCCGCTCGACCAGATTCTCGGCAATCGCCGACACCTGCCGCGAGGAGCGCCCCGAGCAGATGATCATATGATCGCCAATTGCCGATTTGCCGCGCAGACTGATCTGCACGATCTCTTCGGCCTTATCTTCGTCGAGGGATTTGAGGATATATGCCAGTTGCTCGTCGCTGCTGGCGCCTTGGCCCCGGATCATGCCTGGGGAAACCTTGTGTGCGGCCCGCGCCGCATCAGCCGAAATGGACAGGACAAAGTCCTCCTTGATGCACACCGGCCAATGGCCCCGGTGCCGGGCCTGACCCTAACCTAGCAAGGGCGAGGGCCCTTTTCAACAAAGCGCTGGGACAAAGGCGCAAGATTGCGCATGGCTGCGCCAATGACGCCACGTCTCAGGATTTGGTTGTAGGTGCCTCGTGAGCGTCTCCGAGCATCCGCAATTCGCGCTGTGGGAAGGGGATCGAGATGTCGTGCGCCTGAAACGCGTCCCAAAGCGCCAGATAGACATTGCCGCGAATATTGGTCAGCCCGCCCGTGGGGTCGCGAATCCAGAACCGCAGGATATAGTCCACGCTGCTGTCGCCAAAGCCCACGATATGGCAGACGGGCGCTTTCATGTTCAGCACCCGCTCCACCCCCGCTGCGGCCTCAATCGCAATCTTGCGCACAAGGTGCGGATCATCGCCGTAGGCCGTGCCGAAATAGATGTCGAGCCGCACGAAATCGTTGGAATGGGACCAGTTGACCACCTGCCCGGTGATCAGATCCTCGTTAGGAATAAGGTATTCGCGCCCATCGCGGGTGACCACGCTGACATAGCGCGCGCCAAGACTGTTGATCCAGCCGAACGTGTCGCCAAGGCTGATCACGTCGCCGGGTTTGATCGACTTATCCAGAAGGATGATCACTCCGGACACAAGGTTCGACACGACTTTCTGAAGACCAAAGCCGAGGCCCAGACCAATCGCACCCGACAGGAACGCAAGCCCCGTAAGGTCGAACCCCACGGCGCGCAAGCCAATGAAGAACGCCGCACCATAAAGCAGCACCTGAAGGAATTTCACCGCCAGAACCTGCATCGAGGGCGAGATTTCCTCGTTTTGCCTGATCTGTCCCGTTGCCGTCCGCGACACGACCCGTGCAAGGAAGAAAAGTGTGCCCAGAACGAACACCGCCCGCACCACCATCCATGCTGAAAGCCGCGTCTCGCCTACGCTCACTGCCAGCGAATCAAGCAGCTCCTGCGCAGGGGCGGTGAGGTTGAGGATAATCAGCGTCGCCCAAATCCAGCCCGCATAACGCACAAGGCCGCGCAAAAATCCGTTGGCAATCAGACGCGTGGCGATAGCGATCACGAGCCACGCCAGCGCAAGGCTCGCTGCGATGCCGATGAGGTAGGAGCGGCTGGGCCATGTAGCCTCCTGCATGATCCAATAGGTGGGCCAGCAGAGCAGCACGAAGAAGATTAACCTCAGCCGCCGGTGCAGCATGACCAAAAAGCGCATCCGCCATTTGGGCCAGCCCTCGCGCGTCCGCATCCAAGCATGCACACGTGGCCCGAGGAAATGCCGCATGAGATGTGCCGCGACGAACACGGCCAGAAGAATCGCGACCTGATAGGCATTCCACGGCCGGAGAAGCCCGAAGGCAAAGCCGTGCAACTGCTCCCAAAGGGTCAGCGCGATCTCATGGGCCTGCTGCGCTGGAGCGACCATAGGCTCTGTGGTGACAGCACTCGCAACGGTGGTTTCATTTTCCATCGCGTTCAGAGTGGCATGACGCGCACGGAGCGGCAAGAGGGGCGCTAATGGCGGCGTCTGGACAAGGGGCGCAGTTTGGGATTGGAATGAACCGCACCCGAAGGAGACAGCCGCCATGCCGACAGCGCTCGTGACCCACCCCGATTGCCTCAGCCATCTGACACCCGAGGGGCACCCCGAGCAGGTCGCACGGCTGGAGCACGTGCTGGCCGCGCTCAACGGCAAGGACCTTATACAAGAGGAAGCTCCGCTGGCCAGCGACGAACTGCTCCTCAGGGTTCATCCGGCGGCACATCTGGCTGCGATGCGTGACGCGTCCCCCAAGACGGCGCGCGCACAGCTTGACGCCGATACGTGGATGTCGCCGGGCACGCTCAACGCCGCCCTGCGCGCGGCGGGTGGTGCGGCGCGCGCGGTGGATATGGTGATGGCGGGCACTGTCGGGAACGCCTTTGTGGCCACGCGCCCTCCGGGGCACCACGCGGAGTCTGCCACGCCGATGGGCTTTTGCCTTTTTGGCAATGTCGCGGCGGCGGCGAAACATGCGCTTGATCATCACGGGCTTGCCCGCGTGGCCATCGTCGATTTTGACGTGCATCACGGCAATGGAACGCAGGATCTGGTGCAGGATGATGCGCGCATTCTGTTCTGCTCTACTCACCAGATGCCACTCTATCCCGGCACGGGCGATCCGTCCGAGACGGGCGCGCATGGCACCGTGCTGAACGTGGCGCTGCCTGATGGGGCGGGGGGACAGGCCTTCCGGCAGGTGATGGAGGGGCAAGTCCTGCCCGACGTCGATGCCTTCGCGCCTGAGATGATCTTGATCTCCGCAGGGTTCGATGCACACCGGGCTGATCCTTTGTCGGGGCTGAACCTCGTGGAGGCTGATTTCGCATGGGCCACGCAGGCGATCTGCGATCTGGCGGAGCGGCACGCGGGGGGGCGTGTTGTCTCTTGCCTTGAAGGGGGCTACGACCTTGCCGCATTGGCCAGCTCGGCGGCGGCGCATGTGGATGTCCTGATCCAGCGCGCGCCCTGAACCCGCCCTCATCAGGAATCACCATAAAGAGGAGGCACCATGCGCTCGGGCCTGATCATGCTCTGCCTCGCTTATGTTCTGAGCCAGTTTTTTCGCGCCTTTCTCGCCGTTCTGGGCGCGCCGCTTGAGGCGGATATTGGCGCGGATGCGTCCGATCTGGCCTTTGCCTCGGGGCTTTGGTTTTTGACCTTTGCGGCGATGCAGCTGCCCGTGGGCTGGGCGCTGGACCGGATCGGGCCGCGGCGCACGGCCTCGGCATTGCTCCTCTTGGGCGGCGGTGGGGGTGCGCTTTTGTTCGCCGTGGCCGCAAGCGCGCTTCATGTGAGCCTCGCGATGGCGTTTATCGGCATCGGATGTGCGCCTATCTTGATGGCGTCCTGCTACATTTTCGCGCGGCAATTCCCGGTGGCGCAATTCGCCACGCTGGCCGCCGTGATGCTGGGCGTGGGCTCGGTCGGTAATCTCGTGGCGTCCTACCCGATGGCGCTTGCCGTGGAGGCGGTGGGATGGCGCGCGACGATGGTGGGGCTGGCGGTACTCTTGGCTCTGGTTGCGCTGGGCCTCGCCGTCTGGGTCCATGACCCCGAGCCCGTAACGGACGGCGCGCGCGGCTCGGTTCTGGACCTTTTGAGGATGCGCGCGCTTTGGCCGATCTTTCCGCTGATGTTCGTGGCCTATGCGCCCGCCGCTGCGATCCGCTGGCTTTGGATCGGGCCGTATCTCACGGATATCTACGGGCTGAGCACGGCGCAGGTCGGGCAGGCCTCGCTGATCATGGGGCTGGCGATGATTGTGGGCACGTTGCTCTATGGTCCGCTGGACCGTCTCTTTGGGACGCAGAAATGGGTCTGTCTGGTCGGTGGCTTGCTGACTGGCGCGGCCACGCTGGCGCTGGCGGGCACTGTGGGGCAAGGGGTTGGGCTGGCGATTGCGCTCTGCGCGCTTGTCGGGCTTTTCGGGGCCACGTTTCCGGTGATGATCGCCCATGCGCGTGGGTTTTTCCCGGCCCATCTGGCGGGGCGGGGCGTGACGCTGATGAACCTCTTTGGCATCGGGGGGGTGGGCGTGATGCAATTCGGCTCCGCGCCATTGCACAGCGCCGCCCTAGCAGTGAGTGGGCAGGGCGATGCTGCGGCCTATACGGCGCTTTTTGGCTTCTTCGGTGCGGCGGTGCTGATCGGGGCGTTGATCTACCTCTTCAGCCGCGATGCCCCCAGCGCGCGCCCCCTTTCCTAAGGCCGCGCAACCCGCTAAGAGCGGCTTCAAGTCAAATACGCTTGGAAAAAAGGGACACGCCCCATGGGTTACAAGGTCGTCGTCGTCGGTGCCACAGGCAATGTGGGCCGCGAAATGCTGAACATTCTGGCTGAGCGCCAGTTCCCCGTAGATGAGCTGGCAGCACTTGCCAGCCGCCGGTCGCTGGGAACGGAAGTCAGCTTTGGCGACAAGGACCTGAAGACCAAGGATCTCGATACGTTCGATTTCACGGGCTGGGACATCGCGCTTTTCGCCATCGGCTCGGACGCGACCAAGACATACGCCCCGCGCGCGGCGGCGGCGGGCTGTGTCGTGATCGATAACTCCTCGCTCTACCGCTATGACCCCGATGTGCCGCTGGTCGTGCCCGAGGTGAACCCCGAAGCGGTCGAGGGCTATGCCAAGAAAAACATCATCGCCAACCCCAACTGCTCCACCGCGCAGATGGTCGTGGCGCTGAAACCTCTGCATGACCGCGCGACGATCAAAC